>NZ_BAAAMJ010000027.1:0-125355 GCF_039529215.1 Streptomyces sodiiphilus
CGTCCGGGCCGTCGGCGCCGGCCGGCAGCACCGGGCCGCCGGCGGTGCGCAGCGCGGCCAGCCCGCCGGGGTGGGCGCGGTCGGGGTTCAGCAGCACGGCGGTGACAGCCGCTCCCCTGCGCGCCAGCAGGGCTCCCGCGTACAGCGCGTCGCCGCCGTTGTCGCCGCTGCCGGTCAGCAGCGCCACCCGGGCGCCGTAGACGCGGCCCAGCAACTGCGCCGAGCCGGCCGCCAGCCCGGCGGCGACCCGCCGCATCAGGGTTCCTTCCGGCAGCCGTGCCATCAGCGCCTGTTCGGCCGCCCGTACCGTCTCCACCCGGAACGCATCACGCATCCCCCCAGTCTGCCCGCCCGGCCGCCCGCCACCCGTGCACCGGGCCCGCGTTCCGCGAGCACGTCGGCGCTCCGGGGCCCGGTCGCGGGTGCCGGTGCCGCGGTGTCAGCCCTCGGCCACGACCACCGCCGAGGCGACGCCGGCGTCGTGGCTGAGCGACAGATGCCAGCTGCGCACCCCCGCTTCGGCCGCCGCGGCCGCGACCGTGCCGCGCACCACCAGGTACGGCCGTCCCGAGTCCTGCACGCACACCTCGGCGTCCGTCCAGCGCAGCCCGCCGGGCGCGCCCAGCGCCTTGGCCAGCGCCTCCTTCGCCGCGAAGCGGGCCGCGAGCGAGGCGACTCCGCGGCGTTCCCCGCCGGGCAGCCACAGCTCGGCGTCCGTGAACAGCCGCCGCGCGAGCTGCGGAGTGCGTTCCAGCGACCGGGCGAAGCGGTCGATCTCCGCCACGTCGATCCCCACCCCGATGATCATCGCTCCACCACGGTCCCGGCCACGTCGGTGATCTCCACCCGCACCTCGTCGTCCTCCCGGCGCAGCACGACCACCCGGGCTCCGCCGTCCGGCGGCGGCAGCACCTCCGTGACGTCGAGCGCCTCGGGGCCCAGGGCCGCCGGGCGGGAGGCCAGGAACGCCTCGCCGTCGCCCCGCCCGACGGTCAGCGGCAGCCCCCGGCAGGCCGCGACCAGGGTGTCGGGGTCCTCGGCGTGCACGGCGGCCAGCACGTAGCGGCCGGTCAGCGGCCCGCAGACCCGGTGCATCGCCTCGTCCGGCCCGGCGCCGGAGGAGAACTCCTGGGCCAGCAGGCGGGCGGCGTCCTCGGTGTCGGTCCCGGCGGCGAGCGGGTGACCACTGCCCGCCGGTTCTTCCCGCGGGTTCTCCCAGCCGTCGATGGCGCCGTCCCGCACCACGGCCACCCGTCCCGCGTCATCCAGCCGGGGGAGCGCGTCGCGGTCCGCGGGCGCTCCGCGTCCGTCCCGGCGCAGGTGGCCCAGAGCGGTGGTGCCGGTGGGCAGTGGGCGCCGGTCGAGCGCTTCCGCCAGGTCGTCCGGCGTGCCCGCCGCGCGGGCCGTCGCCAGCCCTCCGTCGGCGAGCACCGCCACCCCCGCCGAGCCGCAGTCCGGGTGCGGCAGCCGCCGCAGCCCGGCCAGGACCATCTCCAGGGCGGATTGCGCCCCCACGTAACCGACGATGCCGCACATGCGGGCAGCGTAGCGCCGCACGGCCGCCGGGCCCCCGCCAGGAGAGTGCGCGCCGCCGCGCGGACAATGGCCCCGTGGCTCCCTCACCCTCACCCCCGCCGGCGTCCTCCCCCGCGCCCTCCCGCCCGCCGATGCCGCCGCCCCCGGTGGCGAGCGGCCAGGCCAGCCCCTACGTCGACCTCTCGCGCGCCGAATGGAGCGCGCTGCGCGAGCGCACACCGATGCCGCTGACGGCCCGGGAGGTGGAGCGGCTGCGCGGCCTGGGCGACGTGATCGACCTGACAGAGGTGCGGGAGGTGTACCTTCCGCTGTCGCGGCTGCTGAACCTGTACGTGGGCGCGACACACGGTCTGCGCGGAGCCCTGAACACCTTCCTCGGCGAGGCGGGTCACCGAGCGGGCCACGGCACGCCGTTCGTGATCGGGGTGGCCGGCAGCGTCGCGGTGGGCAAGTCCACGGTGTCCCGGCTGCTCCGCGCACTGCTCGCCCGCTGGCCGGAGCACCCGCGGGTGGAACTCGTCACCACCGACGGCTTCCTGCTGCCCAACGCCGAGCTGAGCCGACGGGGCCTGATGAACCGCAAGGGGTTCCCCGAGTCCTACGACCGCCGCGCGCTGACCCGCTTCGTCGCCGACATCAAGGCCGGAAAGCCGGAGGTCACCGCCCCGGTCTACTCGCACCTGATCTACGACATCGTGCCGGACGAGCACCTGGTGGTGCGGAGCCCGGACATCCTGATCGTCGAGGGGCTGAACGTGCTCCAGCCGGCCCTGCCGGGCAAGGACGGCCGCACCCGGGTCGCCGTCGCCGACTACTTCGACTTCTCGGTCTACGTCGACGCCCGCACCTCCGACATCGAGGCGTGGTACCTGGACCGGTTCCGACGGCTGCGCGAGACGGCGTTCCAGAACCCGTTCTCCTACTTCCGGCGGTACACCGAGGTCTCCGAGGAGGAGGCGCTGGACTACGCGCGGAACATCTGGCGCACGATCAACCGGCCCAATCTGGAGGAGAACGTCGCGCCCACCCGGGGCCGGGCCACGCTCGTCCTGCGCAAGGGCCCCGACCACACCGTGCAGCGGCTGTCGCTGCGCAAGCTCTGAGCGGGCACTCCGGGCGCGGGCCGTCCGCGCCCGGAGTGCCCGCTCAGCCCAGGGCGGACTTCACGGCGTCGGCCAGCCCGGCGGCCACCGAGCGGGCCTCCTCCTCGTCCGCGGCCTCGACCATCACCCGGACCAGCGGCTCGGTGCCGGAGGGGCGCAGCAGGACCCTGCCGGTCTGGCCCAGCCGCCGCTCGGCCTCCAGGACCGCCCCGGCGAGCTCCTCCGACCGGGCGACCCGGTTCTTGTCCACGTCCCGCACGTTGATCAGCACCTGCGGCAGCCGCTCCATCACCGCGGCCAGGTCTGCCAGCGGGCGTCCGGTCGCGGCGACGCGGGCGGCCAGCATCAGGCCGGTGAGCGTGCCGTCGCCGGTGGTGGCGTGGTCCAGCACGATGACGTGCCCGGACTGCTCGCCGCCCAGCGCGTAGCCGCCGCGCTTCATCTCCTCCAGCACGTAGCGGTCGCCGACCGCGGTGCGCAGCAGCCGCACGTCCTCGCGCTCCATGGCGAGGCTGAAGCCGAGGTTCGACATCACGGTGGCGACGACGGTGTCCTCGCGGAGCTTCCCCGCGTCCCGCAGCGCCAGGGCCAGGACGGCCAGGATCTGGTCGCCGTCGACCTCGTTGCCCGCCGCGTCGGCGGCCAGGCAGCGGTCGGCGTCGCCGTCCACGGCCACGCCCAGGTCCGCGCCGTGCTCGACGACGGCGGCGCGCAGGCCGTCCAGGTGGGTCGAGCCGCAGCCGTCGTTGATGTTGTAGCCGTCGGGCTCGGTGTGCAGGGAGATGACCTCCGCTCCGGCGCGGGCGAACGCCTCGGGAGCGACCCGGGAGGCGGCGCCGTGCGCGCCGTCGAGTACCACCTTGAGCCCGTCCAGCCGGTTCGGGAGCACTCCCACCAGGTGGGACACGTAGTTGTCGAAGCCCTCGCCGTACTCGGTGACCCGTCCGACGCCGGCCCCGACCGGCCGCTCCCAGGGCTGCCCCGCGGCGTGATCGCGGTACAGCGCCTCGATACGGTCCTCCAGCTCGTCGGCGAGCTTGTGCCCGCCGCGGGCGAAGAACTTGATGCCGTTGTCGGGCATCGGGTTGTGGCTGGCGGAGAGCATCACCCCGAAGCCGGCGCCGAGCGCGCCGGTCAGATAGGCCACGGCCGGGGTCGGGAGCACACCGACCCGCAGGACGTCAACGCCGGCACTGGCCAGCCCGGCCACCACCGCGGCCTCCAGGAACTCCCCGGACGCACGCGGGTCGCGGCCGACCACCGCGACCGGGCGGTGCTCACCCTCGCCCGCCACCGGACTGCCGCCGGTCGTGGGCGTGCGCGCCGGGGCGAGCACCTGGGCCGCCGCCACCGACAGGCCGAGCGCCAGCTCGGCGGTGAGATCCGCGTTGGCGACGCCTCGTACGCCGTCCGTCCCGAAGAGTCGTCCCACAGGTGTTCCTCCGCACTTCCGCGGGGCCGACCCCGTCCCGCGCCACCGGCCCTTAACGCGCAATATGATCTTCAGCGCATGTCACCATACTGCGCATTTCCGTACAAAAAGGGGAACGCCCCAGCAGCACATCCGTGCCACCGGGGCGTCCGCACAACAGCCGAGGCGCGTCAGCGCTTGCTGTACTGCGTACCCTTGCGAGCCTTCTTCAGACCGGCCTTCTTCCGCTCCACGGCACGCGCGTCGCGGGTCAGGAAGCCGGCCTTCTTCAGCGGGCCGCGGTTGTTGTCCACGTCCGCCTCGTTCAGCGCACGGGCCACGCCCAGGCGCAGCGCGCCGGCCTGGCCGGAAACGCCGCCGCCGGCGATGCGGGCGATGACGTCGTAGCGCTCTTCCAGCTCGAGCACCTTGAACGGCTCGTTGACTTCCTGCTGGTGCACCTTGTTGGGGAAGTAGCCCTCCAGGGTACGGCCGTTGATCCGCCACTGGCCGCTGCCCGGCACGATGCGCACCCGGGCGATGGCGTTCTTGCGGCGGCCGGTGCCGGCGGCCGGCTGCGGCTCGCCGAACTGGGCGGTCAGCGTCTCCTCGGCGGCGAAGTCCTCGGGGGCGCTCTCGGAGGTGTACTCCTGGTACTCGACCTCCACCTCGGCCTCGGCCTCGGGGGTCTCAGGGTTGGTGGTCTCGGCCACGATGCTCCTCAGATTCTTTTCTTCTTAGGGGGTGGCCGGGACTACTGCGCGACCTGGGTGATCTCGAACGGGACCGGCTGCTGGGCAGCGTGCGGGTGCTCGGGGCCCGCGTAGACCTTCAGCTTCGAGAGCATCTGGCGGCCCAGGGTGTTCTTGGGAAGCATGCCCTTGACGGCCTTCTCGACGGCCTTCTCCGGGTTCTTCTCCAGCAGCTCGTCGTAGCGGATGGACCGCAGACCACCCGGGTAGCCGGAGTGGCGGTAGGCCAGCTTCTGGGTCCGCTTGTTGCCGGAGAGGTGCACCTTGTCGGCGTTGACGATGATGACGAAGTCACCCATGTCAACGTGCGGCGCGTACACCGGCTTGTGCTTGCCCCGCAGAAGGGTGGCGGCCTGGGAGGCCAGGCGGCCCAGGACGACGTCGGCAGCGTCGATGACATGCCACTGACGCTGGACGTCTCCGGGCTTGGGGCTGTACGTACGCACGGTCGTAGCCTTCGCTTTTCAGTGAATGGTTCCTGACAAGGCCACCCGGCGATCAGCGCAGACAAGGCCGCACGCCGGTGACGCAAACCGGGTGCCGACCGCTGGCAATCTCCTGGTGGACCTGCGTAAGGCCCCTCACGTGAGAACGAGCAAGCCAATACGCATATCGACCAGTCACCGTACCGTCCGCCCCCCGTACGGGTCAAAACGCGCCACGGCCCCGCCCCGGCTCCTCCCCTTCACGGGTCACCGGGAGCGGGCCACCCGCGCCTCGTCCCAGACCGGTTCGGACGTCTCACGGACCACGCCGTCCGCGCCGAACACCAGGAAACGGTCGAAGGAACGGGCGAACCAGCGGTCGTGGGTCACCGCCAGCACCGTGCCCTCGTACCGCTCCAGCCCGGCCTGCAGCGCCTCGGCGCTCTCCAGGTCCAGGTTGTCCGTCGGCTCGTCCAGCAGCAGCGCCGTGGTACCGGCCAGCTCCAGCAGCAGGATCTGGAACCTCGCCTGCTGGCCCCCGGAGAGCCGGTCGAACCGCTGCTCACCCTGCCGGTCCAGTTCGTAGCGGCGCAGCGCCGAGGTGGCCGGCCCGCGCGCCCGGGCGTGCTCGGTCCACAGGATGTCCAGCAGCGCCCGGCCCACCAGCCCGGGGTGCGCGTGCGTCTGCGCGAAGTGCCCGGGCACCACGCGGGCGCCCAGCTTCCACTCGCCGGTGTGCGCCACGTCCTCGCCCGCCAGCAGCCGCAGGAAGTGCGACTTCCCCGAGCCGTTGGAGCCGAGCACCGCCACCCGCTCCCCGTAGAAGACCTCCAGGTCGAACGGCTTCATCAGCCCGGTCAGCTCCAGGCGCCGGCAGGTGAGGGCCCGTACCCCGGTCCGGCCGCCGTGCAGCCGCATCGTGATGTTCTGCCGGCGCGGGGGCTCCTGCGGCGGACCGGCCTCCTCGAACTTCCGCAGCCGGGTCTGCGCGGCCCGGTACCGGGAGGCCATCTCGTCGCTGCGCATGGCGTACTGCCGCAGGTCCACGACCAGCTTCTTCAGCTGCGCGCGCTTCTCGTCCCAGCGGCGCCGCAGCTCCTCGAACCGCTCGAAGCGCTTCTCGCGCGCCGCGTGGTACGTGCCGAAGCCCCCGCCGTGCACCCACACGTCGGACCCGGCCGGGCCCGGCTCCACGCTGACGATCTTCTCGGCGGAGCGGGCCAGCAGCTCCCGGTCATGCGAGATGAACAGCACCGTCTTGCGGGTCTCCCGGAGCTGTTCCTCCAGCCAGCGCTTGCCGGGGACGTCCAGGTAGTTGTCCGGCTCGTCCAGCAGCAGCACCTCGTCCGTGCCGCGCAGCAGCGACTCCAGCACCAGCCGCTTCTGCTCCCCGCCGGACAGCGTGCGCACCTGACGCCACTGCGCCTTCTCGTACGGCACGCCGAGCGCGGCCATGGTGCACATGTCCCACAGCGTCTCGGCCTCGTAGCCGCGCGCCTCCGCCCAGTCCGACAGCGCCTGGGCGTACTCCATCTGCGCGGCCTCGTCGTCCCGCTCCATGATCGCCAGCTCGGCGGCGTCCACCGCCAGCGCGGCCTTGCGGACGCGGGGCGCGGCCACCGACACCAGCAGGTCCCGCACCGTCCGCTCGTCCCGGACGCTGCCGACGAACTGCGGCATGACGCCCAGGCCGCCGCTGACCGTCACCGTGCCGCCGTGCGGCGTCAGCTCGCCGGAGATCAGCCGCACCAGCGTCGTCTTCCCTGCGCCGTTCGCACCGACCAGCGCCACCGCCGCGCCCTCGCCGACCCGGAACGACACGTCGTCGAGCAGGACGCGCCCGTCGGGCAGCAGGTACTCCAGGTGCGCGACCTCCACATGACCCATGCCCCGCAGTGTGGACCCCTCGCCGGGCCGGGCCCAAACCCTTTTCCGCCCCGGGAAGCCGCCTACCCGCCCCACAGCTCCCGGCACATCGCCACGGTGGCGGGATCCATCCTCGTCGCCTCCCCCATGTCGCACAGCGCCCGCGCCTCCGGGGAGCCCGTGCCCCTCAGCTCTCCGAGCACGTCCGCCGCGTCCGCGCCGGGCACCGCGCTCCCCCCGCGCCCCTGCTGTCCGGCCGTCCCGGCGCTGCCCGCCTCCCCGGCGGCGCCGGGGTCCGCCCCGGGCGTCCTCGCCGGCGTCAGCCCTTCGCCCGGAACCGGCGGGCGCACCGGGGCCGGCGCCGCGGGGCCACCGGCACCGGACGCGTCGCCACCGGGCTCCACCGGCCCGGCCGGCTCGCCCACCACTCCCCCGGCCGCTCCCTCGGCCCCCGCGTCCTCCCGTGCCCGCCCGTCCCCGCCGGAGCCGGGCCCGTTCTCCCCGGCGGGCACCTCGGGATCCGCCGCCGGCTGTTGCCCCGGGGCCACCGTCTGCGTTCCGGCGGACACGCACCCGGCCGATCCCAGTGCCACCGCCGCCGCCATCGTGGCCGCGGCGGCGGCCGTCACCCGGCGGGAGAAGAGCGTTCGTCTCACGTCCGGCAGCCTCCATGCCCCCGCGCCCGCGGTGTGCGACGCGCGCCGACGCGTCCCCCGGACGAAGGACGTGCGGCCCGTACGCTGGACACATGTACGCGCGACGGCGACGGCGGTACTTCACGCTGATGACCATCAGCATCACGCTGTTCGTCAGCGCCTGGGTCTGGGTGCGCCTGTGGTCGGTCCCGCTGGCCATCGCCATGTGCGTGGTCGCGGCGGCAATCCCCCCGTTCGCCGCCATCGTCGCCAACCGCCGCGAACCCGACGACCGCTGGTGGGACGAGACCCCCTGAGCCCTCGGCGGGCGGCCGGACGCACGACGATGTCCGGATTCCGCCGGACGGTGTCGGTGACCGCTGATGGAATCGCCGCATGGGAAACACTCCGGCCGGTCCGGCCACCTCCTCCGCCTCCGTACAGCAGACCGCCCGCGCGGAACGGTTCCGCGCCCTGCACACCCCCGGTACGCCTCTGGTGCTGCCCAACGCCTGGGACGCGGCCAGCGCGCTGCTCGTCGAGCACGCCGGTGCGCACGCCGTGGCGACATCCAGTTCCGGCGCCTCCTGGAGCATGGGCGCGGCCGACGGCGAGCAGCTGGACCGCCACCAGACCCTGGAGCTGATCTCCCGGATCACCGCCACGGTGGACGTGCCCGTGACGGCGGACATCGAGGGCGGCTACGCACAGGACCCGGCCGGGGTCGGCGAGACCGTCCGCCTGGTCCTCGCGGCGGGTGCCGTCGGGGTGAACCTGGAGGACGCCCGCCAGGGCGGCCCGGCCCCGCTGCGCCCCGTCGCCGAGCAGGCGGCACGCCTGGCGGCCGCGCGGCGGGCGGCCGACGCCGAGGGCATCCCGCTCTTCCTCAACGCCCGCCTGGACACCTACCTCTTCGAGGTGGGCGAGCCGGAGACCCGGCTCGCCCGGACCCTGGAGCGGGCCCGCGCCTACCGCGAGGCGGGCGCGGACGGCATCTTCGTCCCCGGAGTCACCGACCTGCCGGTGGTGGCCGCGCTGGCGGAGGGCATCGACGCCCCGCTCAACGTCCTGGCAGGCCCCGGCTCCCCGCCGGTCGCCGACCTGGCGGCGGCGGGCGCGGCCCGCGTCTCGGTCGGCGGCTCGCTCGCCGCCGCCGCGTACGGCCTGGCGCACCGCGCCGCCCGCGAACTCCTGACCACCGGAACCTGCGACGCCCTCGCCGACGGCATCAGCATGGACCCCCTCCTGGCCCCCGGCCGGGCCACCCCGTAGGTGCTGCCGGGGGAACCACCTGACGGCCGGGGCGGCCGGACGGCGGCCCGGACGGCGCAGGCATGTCAGGCCGGCCGGGCTGGTTCAGCCGTGGTACGGAGCGGTGACGTCCAGGACCCAGGTGACGCCGAAGCGGTCGGTGAGCATGCCGTACAGCGGTGCCCACTGCGCGGGCTCCAGCGGACGCACGATGACCGAGCCCTCGGCGAGCTTGCCCCACACAGCGCTGATCTCCTCGGCGTCGTCGCCGCGCACGGAGACGAAGAACGGGTTCTCGCCCTGGTTCCAGGGCAGCTGCGAGGGCACGTCGTAGGCCATGACGTGGAAGCCGTTGTCACCGGCCACCTCGCCCCACATCACCCAGTCCGCCTCGGCCTCGTTCCGGACGGCGCCCGCGTCCTTGTAGGTGACCGCGTCAGTACGGCCGCCGAAGACGGACTGATAGAAGTCCAGCGCCTCACGTGCGGCGCCCCGGAAGTTCAGGTGAGTGGTGGTCGTGAAAGGCATGACCTGCTCCTTGCTCCATGTGGAATACGCCGCGGGCCGTGCAGGATCCAGCGGCGGCGGCCGTGACCGGGAGGGATGCCTCCCGGACGGCTCGTATGCCACGATGGCAGGGCAAGAGGACAGGTTGTGTCCTGTACTGCTGGGGAGCGGGTGTCATGCAGAAAACGTCCTCACGGCTGCTCGCACTGCTTTCCCTGCTCCAGACGCACCGGGGCTGGTCGGGCGAGGATCTCGCCGAACGTCTCGGCATCACCTCGCGCACCGTGCGCCGCGACATGGACCGTCTGCGCGAACTGGGCTACCCGATCACCACCGTCAAAGGACCGGCCGGCGGTTACCGGCTGGAGGCCGGCGCTGTCCTGCCACCCCTGCTGTTCGACGACGGCCAGGCCGTCGCCCTGGCCGTCGCGCTGCAGACCGCGGCCGCCGGCACCGCCGTCGCCGAAGACGCTACCCGCGCCCTGGCCACCCTCCGCCAGGTCATGCCACCCCGCCTGCGCCACCGCATCGACCTGCTGCGCACCACCGCCGTCCCCCCGCCCGCGGCTCATGACACCCTCCGGGCCGACACTCAGGTCCTGATGGAGCTGAGCCGCGTCATCCATGCCCGCGAGGAACTGCGCTTCGACTACGCCCCGAGCTCCGGCACCTCAGCCGACCACCCCTGCCGGGTACAACCCCACCACCTGGTCACCTGGCGTCACCACTGGTACCTCGTGGCCTGGGACCTCCATCGCGAGGACTGGCGTACCTTCCGCGTCGACCGCATCCGGCCCCGCACACCCACCGGCCCCCGCTTCACCCCTCGTGAACTCCCCGGCGGTGACGTCTCCGCCTTCATCACCAGCCGGTTCCGCGGCAACGACGGCACCACCACCGACTGGCCCTGCCGAGGCGAAGTCATCCTCCACCTCCCGGCCGCCGACGTCGCACCCTTCGCCCAGGACGGCATCGTCGAGGAACTCGGCCCGCGCCACTGCCGGCTCGTCCTCGGCTCCTGGTCATGGACCGGACTCGCCGCCGCCATCGGACGCTTCGACACCGATATCGAAGTCATCGGCCCACCCCAGCTGGTCACCGCATTCGGGGACCTCGCCGCCCGATGTGCCCACGCCGCCCGCACCACAGGACCGGAGACCGTCCAGGCCCCCTTCCCCCCGGCCTGATGCCGGGCGTCAGCCGGTGTGCTGAGCCTGCTGCTGCGCCTGCCCCCGACGCCACCGCACCCAGCCGCCCGCACACCCCGCTACCCCCTTACACCGTCCAGGGCACCGGACTTGATCCCATGGAGCAGAGCGGCCAGCGCGGCACCGGAGGCGCTGAGTATCACCTCCGGGTCGTCACTCTCCCGCAGCCGGACCCGGCCTCCGGCGCCTGCTGCGATGTTCAGGCAGTTCCCCGCCTCACTGCTGAACGACGACTTCTGCCAACGAGATACGGGCATGGAAGACCTCCGGGATTCAGAAACTGCGTGCAACCTTGTGGATCACTTCTCTGGCGGCCGATGGCTCCACAGCGCAGGCCTCCATCCGATCCACGATCTGGCGGTACTTGAGGAGATGCGGCTCGGTATCCAGAAAGCTCGGCCCATGGTCGGTATCGATCTGGACAGTGTCCAGCCTCGGCACCTCCCCCTCGTAATAGATGATGCCCTGGCCCGAACTGGGGAACGTAGAGGTCCCGAAAGGCACCACAACGAGGTGGATGTGAGGGAGTTCGCTCATGTCGAGCAGATGCTCCAGTTGAGCCTTGGCCACCTCCGCACCGCCGAAACCCATGTGCAGTGCGGCTTCATGAACGATCGCGGTGACGGGGGTCGGTGTGTCAGCGTAGAGAATCGCTTGGCGCTTGAGCCGGTGAGAAACCCGGTGCTCCACCTCGTGGGGCGGGAGGGCCGGGACGATGTGGCTCATCAGAGCACGTGCGTGGGCAGCCGTCTGGAGCAGCCCCGGCATGTGGATGACGGTTCCGAGCCGGATGGCCTCGGCATGATGCTCGACCTCCGCCAGATCGAGCGAGCCGCGGGGCAGGATCTCGCGGTACTCGTCCCACCAACCCCGCGTCCGCCCGCCTGTCATGCCTGCCAACGCGTCGACGAACGGCTGGTCTGCACAGCCATACGTTCGAGCCATGGTTCGCACTCTGTCGGCGCTGACTGCATAGCCTCCCGACTCGATGTTGCTGACCCGTGATTGCGAGACACCCAGCAACTCACCTGCCTGGGTAGCGCTCAGCTCTGCGCGCTCCCTGAGCCTCCGTAGCTCGGCTCCCAGCCGACGCTGCCGAATGGTCGGCGGGGGTTTGGGCCGGGCAGTCATCGGTCTCCTCACGCATGAAACGCACGTGCACGCCTCCACCCTCACGAATGAAAGTGTGTCGCAACACACTCAATCAGTGGACTGCATTCTAGTGGCACGCCTACGGTCTGCATCATCGGACAGTGCCCGTCGGCCGCCGACGTCCCCTCTCAACGAGCAACCCGCCCCGCCTCAGGAGATCTCCATGACCACCGTATTCCCGCGAAACCCCGACCCCGGCCCCGCAGGGGCGCCTGCCACCCGACCGGAGGGTTTCGACGAGGAGGTGTGCGAACTGGTTCTCGATACCGCGCCACAACTGTTCGCCGTGGTGGAGGAATTCGCCACCGTCGACGGCGACCTCGACGCCTGTGTGGCCGCATGGGGCCTGGCTCACGAGGACGGAACGGCTCACGTCACCCGCTGGGACGGGCGCTCCCACATGATCGTCAACTCGCCCCGGCGTGCCGCCGAAGTACTGGCCGCACGTTCCGGCTCTCGCGCCTACCTGGTGTGGGTGCCGCCCGAGCCCGGCCCGGACTGAGCCGGCCGACACCGCCGGCTGCTGTCCGGGGACGCGGAGCGGAACCCGCCACGGTGCCGTGGGACGCCGCGGGACTAAACTCGGCGCATGAGTTTCGGGCAGGGGGGACCCGCGTGGGGTCCCGGCGGGTCGCAGACGCCGGACTGGGACGCGCTGGCCGCCGAGGCCGAGGCGGGCAGGCGCCGCAAGCGGTGGATGATCGTGGGCGGCGCCGCGCTGGCCGCCGCCGCCATCGGCACCGTGGTGGCTCTCGCCATCGTCCAGCAAGGCAACGGCGGCGGAGCGGAGGCGACCGACGAGCCGTCGGCCTCGCTGCCGGACGACAAGAGCGCGCCTTCGGACACTCCGCAGCCCGAGCCGTCGTTCGAGGAGACGAGCCTGCCCCCGCTGCCCAAGCCGCGGGAGTTCGTCACCGACGCCGACAAGGACATCGCCCCGTTCGAGGCCGAGACGTTCTACGCCGGTGACACCATGACGGTCGACGGCCGCACGTACACCCGCACCGCCGCCTCCGGCACCGACAACTGCGCCGAGGCCGCAGCGGGTTCGCTGGCCTCCGTGCTGACCGAGCACGGCTGCGGCACGCTGCTGCGGGCCACCTACGTCGCCGACGGCGTCGTGGTCACCGTCGGTGTCGCGCAGTTCGCCGGCGAGGAGGACGCGCGGGCCGCAAAGGAGGCGGCGGCGCCGCATCTGGCTCCGCTGATCGCCGGGGAGACGCCGCAGTTCTGTGGGCGGGGCGGCTGCCGGACGACCTCCAACTACGTCGGCCGGTACGCGTACTTCACCATCGCGGGCAACGCCGACGGCAGTCCGGACAGCGGCGAGGAGTCCCGTGCCCTGCAGGCCGCCCGGGACGGCAACGACCACGCCTTCCACCGCATCATCCAGCGCGGCGAGACCCAGGCGTCGGCATCGGCCAGCGCGCTGGTGGAGGAGCGGCGCAGGAACGGCTGAGCCACGCGCCGTTCACCCCGCACGGCCGGTCAGCAGCAGCCCGGGGTGTCGGGCGCGGCGGGCAGGGTGCGTCTGGTGCGGGACTGCTGGTTGCGGGCGGCCAGCAGGGAGTCCGCCGGGTAGCCGACCTCCTCCAGGGTGAGGCCGTGCGGGCGCACGACGTGGACCGCGGAGTCCCGGACGCCTGCCGCCAGGACCTCGCCGGGCCAGGCGGGCGGGCGGTGGCCGTCGCCCACGAAGAGCATCGCGCCGACCAGCGAACGCACCATGTTGTGGCAGAAGGCATCAGCTTGGACGGTGGCGGCCAGGATGCCGTCCGGCCGCCGCTCCCAGTGCAGGGCGCGCAGCGTCCGGATGGTGGTGGCGCCCTCGCGCTTCTTGCAGTAGGCGGCGAAGTCGTGCTCGCCCAGCAGGCGTTCGGCGGCCAGGTTCATGGCGTCCACGTCGAGCGGCCAGTTGTGCCACAGCACGTGCCCCCGGCGCAGCGGGTCCACGCCGCCGGGATGGTCGCTGACCCGGTAGACGTAGCGCCGCCAGACGGCGGAGAAACGGGCGTTGAAGTGCTCCGGGGCCCGGCCGACCCGCCAGACCCTGATGTCCTGCGGGAGCCTGCCGGTGAGCCTGCGGTGCAGCCGGTCCTCAGCCTTCTCCCAGACCCCCGCGGGCAGGTCCACGTGGGCGACCTGGCCGCGCGCGTGCACCCCGGCGTCGGTGCGGCCGGCCACCGTCAGCTCCCAGGGGCGCTCGGCGCGGGTGACGACGCGCAGGGCGTCCTCCACCTCCTGCTGCACGGTCCGGCGGCCGTTCTGGCGGGCCCATCCGGAGAAGCCGGCGCCGTCGTAGGCCAGGTCCAGCCGCACCCGGACGAACCCGGGCTCCACCTCGTCGCTCACACCGCTGATCCTCTCAGAACCCGCCTGCCACGGACGCCGACGGGGGCCCGCTCCCTGCCGGAAGCGGGCCCCCGTCGGGGCCGGATCACCCGATCGTTCAGGCGTCCTTCTTGTCCTCGCCCTTGTCCTCGGCGTCGGCGCTCTCCTCGGCCTTGGCCTCGGCCTCGGTCGCCTCGGCGTCGGCCTTCGGCTCGTCCTTGGCCAGGTCGGCCTTGGCGGTGTCCTGCTCCTTGACCGCGCGCGCGGTGGCTGCCTCGGCCTCGCCGACGGCCTCCTGCTGCACGGTCAGCGCCTCGACCAGCTCGATGACCGCCATCGGGGCGTTGTCGCCGCGACGGGGACCGATCTTGGTGATGCGGGTGTAGCCGCCGGGGCGGTTGGCGAACTGCGGGCCGATCTCCGTGAACAGGGTGTGGACGACACTCTTGTCGCGGATGGTCTGCATCACCTGGCGACGGTTGTGCAGGTCGCCCTTCTTCGCCTTGGTGATCAGACGCTCGGCCACCGGACGCAGCCGGCGGGCCTTGGCCTCGGTGGTGGTGATGCGCCCGTGCTCGAACAGCGAGGTGGCCAGGTTGGCCAGCATCAGCCGCTGGTGGGAGGCGCTGCCGCCGAGCCGGGTCCCCTTGGTGGGCTTGGGCATCGTGTTTCTCCTCGTATCTCTGCACCGGCCGTATCAGGTACCGGTGTCAGGGCCCGCCGGGCAGGCGCCCGGCGGGTGTGTCCCGGGCCGCGGCCCGGGGGGTCTGCGGGCCGCCGGACCCCCTCGCGGGGAGCCGGCGGCGGCCGGTCAGTACTGCTCGGTCTCCGCGAAGCCCGCGTCGCCCTCGTCGTCCGCGCCGAACGCGTCGGCGGCGGTCGTCGGGTCGAATCCGGGCGGGCTGTCCTTGAGGGCCAGGCCCATGCCGGCCAGCTTCGCCTTGACCTCGTCGATCGACTTCGCACCGAAGTTGCGGATGTCGAGCAGGTCCGCCTCGGAGCGGGCGACGAGCTCGCCCACCGAGTGGATGCCCTCGCGCTTGAGGCAGTTGTAGGAGCGGACGGTCAGCTCCAGCTCCTCGATCGGCAGCGCCAGGTCGGCGGCGAGCGCGGCGTCCGTCGGGGACGGGCCCATGTCGATGCCCTCGGCGTCGACGTTCAGCTCGCGGGCCAGGCCGAACAGCTCGACCAGGGTCTTGCCGGCGGAGGCCATGGCGTCACGGGGACGCATCGACTCCTTGGTCTCGACGTCGACGATCAGCTTGTCGAAGTCGGTGCGCTGCTCGACTCGGGTCGCCTCGACCTTGTAGGTGACCTTGAGCACCGGGCTGTAGATCGAGTCGACCGGGATCCGGCCGATCTCCTGGCCGGCGGCCTTGTTCTGCACCGCGGAGACGTAGCCGCGACCGCGCTCGACGGTCAGCTCCATCTCCAGCTTGCCCTTGCTGTTCAGGGTGGCGAGCACCAGGTCGGGGTTGTGCACCTCGACACCGGCCGGCGGGGCGATGTCGGCGGCGGTGACCAGCCCGGGGCCCTGCTTGCGCAGGTACATCACGACCGGCTCGTCGTGCTCGGAGGAGACGACCAGCTGCTTGATGTTCAGGATGAGGTCGGTGACGTCCTGCTTGACGCCCGGCACGGTGGTGAACTCGTGCAGGACGCCGTCGATCCGGATGCTGGTGACGGCGGCACCGGGGATCGAGGACAGCAGGGTGCGGCGCAGGCTGTTGCCGAGGGTGTAGCCGAAGCCCGGCTCCAGGGGCTCGATGACGAACCGGGAGCGGAACTCGTCGACGACCTCTTCGGTCAGTGACGGACGCTGAGCGATCAGCATGGGGAATGACTCCAGTCTTCGGCACCCGCTATTTGATGCCGAGCCAGACAACGTGTTGTGTCAAGGGTACGGGTGGAGCCGCGGGGCCACGCCGGGCCGCGCGGCTCCACCCGTTTCCGCCGGGCTCCGCTCGCTTACTTGGAGTAGAGCTCGACGATCAGCTGCTCCTGCACCTGGGTGTCGATCACCTGGCGCTCGGGCAGGGAGTGGACCAGAATCCGCAGCTTGGAGGGGATGGCCTCCAGCCACGCGGGAACGGTCTTGTCGCCGGCCTCCGCCATGGCCACCTGGAAGGGGGTCAGGGTGCGGGAGGACTCGCGGACCTCGACGATGTCGTTCGGGACGACCCGCGCCGAGGGGATGTCCGTCTTGCGGCCGTTCACGGTGATGTGGCCGTGACGGACGAGCTGACGGGCGTGGTCGCGGGACTTGGCGAAGCCGGCCCGGTAGACCACGTTGTCGAGGCGGGACTCGAGGATCCGCAGCAGGTTCTCGCCGGTCTTGCCCTGCTGGCGGTTGGCCTCGTTGTAGTACCCGCGGAACTGCTTCTCCAGGACGCCGTAGACGCGCGCGCACTTCTGCTTCTCGCGCTTCTGCAGCAGGTACTCGCTGTCCTTGGTGCGCCCGCGACCGTGCTCACCCGGGGGGTAAGGACGGATCTCGATCGGGCACTTCGCGCTCTCGCACTTGCTCCCCTTGAGGAAGAGCTTCTGCTTCTCCCGACGGCAACGCTTGCAGTCGGCCCCGGTGTAACGCGCCATTGTTTCTTGTCTCCTACTTCGGCTGGATCAGACGCGGCGACGCTTGGGCGGGCGGCATCCGTTGTGCGGGGTCGGGGTGACGTCCTGGATCGAGCCCACCTCAAGGCCGGTGGCCTGGAGCGAGCGGATCGCGGTCTCCCGGCCGGAGCCGGGGCCCTTCACGAAGACGTCCACCTTGCGCATGCCGTGCTCCTGCGCGCGGCGGGCGGCGCTCTCGGCGGCCATCTGCGCGGCGAAGGGAGTGGACTTGCGCGAGCCCTTGAAGCCGACGTGACCGGCCGAGGCCCAGGAGATCACGTTCCCGGTCGGGTCGGTGATCGAGACGATGGTGTTGTTGAACGTGCTCTTGATGTGAGCGTGCCCGTGGGCAACGTTCTTCTTTTCCTTGCGGCGCACCTTCTTGGCGCCCGCGGTACGGCCCTTGGGAGGCATATGTGTACTCCTGTGGAGGTGGTCGGTCCAGCAGCTCGGGACCGCTTGTCAGCGTCCGGTGCGGACTACTTCTTGCCCGGCTTCTTCTTGCCGGCGATCGCGCGACGCGGGCCCTTGCGGGTGCGCGCGTTGGTCTTCGTGCGCTGGCCGCGGACCGGCAGGCCCCGGCGGTGGCGCAGACCTTCGTAGGCGCCGATCTCGACCTTGCGGCGGATGTCGGCCTGGACCTCACGGCGGAGGTCGCCCTCGGTCTTGATGTTGTTCTCGACGTACTCGCGGATCTTGACGAGGTCTTCCTCGGAAAGGTCGCGGACGCGGGTGTCGGGGTTCACCCCGGTGGTGCTGAGGGTCTGCTGGGCAAGGGTTCGACCGATGCCGAAGACGTAGGTGAGGGCGACCTCGACGCGCTTGTCGCGCGGGAGATCAACGCCTACGACGCGTGCCATGCATGGCTCCTGGTATCTGTTCGGAGGTCTTCCGCAGCACCGTTCCCGTAAGACTCTTGAGTGTTACGAGCCGGGTCCCCGGCCTCCGACCGGGGGTGTCGTCCCCGCGCGCGGTGCACGAGGGGTCGGGTTGCTGCGCGTGTGATGTTCTTTCGCGTACGTCGCGCGAAGAGGCTGCTTCGGTGCGAGGCGGCCGGCGTGCGTCAGCCCTGGCGCTGCTTGTGGCGCAGGTTGTCGCAGATGACCATGACCCGGCCGTGACGGCGGATCACCTTGCACTTGTCGCAGATCTTCTTGACGCTCGGCTTGACCTTCATGGGTGTGAGGTTCTCCGGGTCTCGATCTACTTGTAGCGGTAGACGATCCGCCCGCGGGTCAGGTCGTAGGGAGACAGCTCCACCACGACCCGGTCGTCGGGAAGAATGCGGATGTAGTGCATCCGCATCTTGCCGCTGATGTGCGCGAGGACCTGGTGCCCGTTCTGGAGCTCCACCTTGAACATCGCGTTCGGGAGAGACTCGACGACGGTGCCCTCGATCTCGATGGCCCCTTGTTTTTTGGCCATGCTTGAGCGCTTCACCTTCCGGGATCGGCTACCTGGACAGCCCTGGTACACACACGCACCAGGGACCGACGATCCAGTTTACGGCACCCCATCGGAAAAGACGAATCCGGGTAGCCTCCCCGGGATTCAAGATCGTTAAGCGGGGAAGGTCAGGCCAGCGGGTCGGGGGCGGCCGTCACGCCCAGCTCCGCCAGCCTGGCCCGGCCGCCGTCCACAGCGGTCAGCACCAGCGGCCCCTCCTCGGTGAGCGCCACCGAGTGCTCCCAGTGCGCCGCCCAGGAGCCGTCGTCGGTCTTGACCGTCCAGTCGTCGGACAGCACGTGCGTGGTCGGCGCGCCCAGCGAGACCATCGGTTCGATCGCCAGGCACATGCCGGGCACCAGCTTCGGGCCCTTGCCCCGCCGCCGCTCGACGTAGTTCAGCAGGTGCGGGTCCATGTGCATCTGGCTGCCGATGCCGTGGCCCCCATAGTCCTCGACGATCCCGTACCGGCCGCCGCCGGCCCGGCGCTGCCGCCGCAGGTAGGTCTCGATGGCCCGGGAGATGTCCACCAGCCGGCCGCCCTTGCGCATGGCCGCGATGCCGGCCCACAGCGACTCCTCGGTCACCCGGCTCAGCTCGTGCAGCTCGGGCGCGTGCCCCTCCCCCACGAAGACGGTCAGCGCCGCGTCCCCGTGCCATCCGTCGACGATCGCGCCGGCGTCGATGGAGATGATGTCACCGGACTTCAGCACGGTGTCCCGGTCGGGGATGCCGTGCACCACGACATCGTTCACCGAGGTGCAGATGTTGCCGGGGAAGCCTCCGTACCCGAGGAAGTTCGGCTTGGCACCGTGGTCGGCGAGCACCTTGGCGGCGATGTCGTCGAGGTCCTTGGTGGTCGCCCCGGGCACCGCGGCCGCCGCGCAGGCGCGGTGCATCTCCGCCACGACGAGGCCGGCTGCCCGCATCTTCGCGATCTGCTCGGGGGTCTTGATCTCCACCATCAGGGTTCCTTCTCCGCTTCGCTGCGTGGCTCCGGCCGGGCGGGACCACTCAAGACTACGGCCGTGGCGTCCCGGGGGACACCACGGCCGTCACGTCACCGTGCGGGGGCCGCCGGTCAGCGGCCACGCTCCGGCAGGGCGTCCAGGGCCCGCCGGGTGACCTCCGGAACGGCGCCCAGCGCCTCGATGGTCACCACCAGGCCCTGCTCGCGGTAGTGGTCGATGATCGGCTCGGTCTCCTCGCGGTAGACCTCAAGCCGCTTGCGGACCGTGTCCTCCGCGTCGTCCTCGCGCTGGTACAGCTCGCCGCCGCAGATGTCGCAGACACCCTCGGTCTCGGGCCGGTGGAACTCGGCGTGGAAGATGTGGCTGCTGTCCTTGCGGCACATCCGGCGCCCGGCGATGCGCTTGACGACCTCCTCCTCGGGGGCCTCCAGGTTGAGAACCGCGTCCAGCTTCTGCCCGGACTCCCGCAGCAGCGCGTCCAGCGCCTCGGCCTGGCCGAGGTTGCGGGGAAAGCCGTCGAGCAGGAAGCCCTTCCCCGCGTCGTCCTGGGCCATCCGGTCCGCGGCCATCCCGATGGTGATCTCATCGGGGACGAGCTTGCCCTCGCGCATGTACTCCTGCGCCTTGCGGCCGAGCTCGGTGCCGTCGCTGATGTTCGCCCGGAAGAGGTCGCCGGTCGAGATGTGCGGAATGGTGAGGTTCTCGGCGAGCAGGGCAGCTTGTGTGCCCTTGCCCGCACCAGGGGGGCCGACGAGGAGGATACGCATCAGCGGAGGAACCCTTCGTAATTTCGCTGGTGGAGCTGGCTCTCAATCTGCCGCACCGTTTCCAGACCAACACCGACGATGATGAGGATCGAGGTGCCGCCGAACGGGAACTCTCCTTGCGCATTGAACATGATCAGAGCGACAGTCGGCACCAGGGCGATGAGACCCAGGTAGATGGCGCCCGGCCAGGTGATGCGGTTCAGCACATAGCTGAGGTATTCGACGGTGGGACGGCCGGCCCGGACGCCGGGGATGAACCCACCATACTTCTTCATGTTCTCGGCGACGTCTTCGGGGTTGAATGTGATGGAGACGTAGAAGAAGGCGAAGAAGACGATCAGCAGGAAGTAGCTGACGATATAGACCGGGCTGTCCATCTGGATCAGGTTCCGCTGGACCCAGTCGGCCCATCCGCCCTGGGCATCCGCGAACTGAACCATCAGCGCGGGGATGTACAGCAGCGAGGAAGCGAAGATGACGGGAATCACACCCGCCTGGTTCACCTTGAGCGGGATGTAGGTCGAGGTGCCCCCGTAGGAGCGCCGCCCGATCATCCGCTTGGCGTACTGCACCGGGATGCGGCGCTGGGCCAGCTCGACGAAGACCACCAGGCCGACCATCGCCAGACCACAGGCAACGACCACACCGAACTCGATCCACCCGTCGGCCAGGCTGCCCTGGGTCTTGATCTGCCACAGGGCGCCCGGGAAACCGGCGGCGATGGAGACGAACATCAGCATCGACATGCCGTTGCCGATGCCGCGGTCGGTGATCAGCTCACCCAGCCACATGATCAGCGCGGTGGCGGAGGTCAGCGTGATGATCATGACGACGGTGGTGAAGATCGAGCTGTCCGGAATGATGTCCCGGTCACAGCCGGCGAAGAGTGTGCCGCCCCGGGCGGTGGCCACCAGACCGGTGGCCTGCAGAACGGCGAGCGCGACGGTCAGGTATCGGGTGTACTGTGTGATCTTCGCCTGGCCGGACTGGCCCTCCTTCTTGAGGGCCTCCAGCCGCGGGATCACCACCACCAGCAGCTGAAGGATGATGCTCGCCGTGATGTACGGCATGATCCCCAGTGCGAAGATCGTCAGCTGCAGCAGTGCGCCGCCACTGAACATGTTGACCAGGCCGAACAGGCCCGCCCCACCCTGTTCCTGGATCCGGTCCGCGCAGTACTGGACGTTCTGATAGCTGACCCCGGGCGTCGGGACGTGCGCTCCGAACCGGAAGAGCACGACGATGCCGAGTGTGAAGAGCAGCTTCTTGCGCAGGTCGGGTGTCTGGAACGCCCGGGCGAACGCGGTGAGCACGGTTCCTCCTGCGGCCCCCGCGTCAAGCGCGAGAGGTGACGGTCTGGAAGTTCAACGGATACGAAGCGTCTATAGCCCACAGCCGTAGGCCATGGATGTCAACAACGCAGGCCACCTTACCGGCGACTGCGTCAGGCCGGAACGACTGACCGGGGACGCCTGAGACAGGCATCCCCGGTCATTCACGCACCTTCCGGCTCAGAGCAGCTCGGTGACGGTGCCGCCGGCCGCGGTGATCTTCTCCTTGGCGGAGCCGGAGACGGAGTCCACCGTCACCTGCAGCGCCACCGAGATCTCTCCGCCGCCGAGCACCTTGACGAGCTCGTTCTTGCGCACGGCGCCCTTGGCCACCAGGTCGGCGACCGTGACCTCACCGCCCTCGGGGTAGAGCGAGGCCAGCCGGTCCAGGTTCACCACCTGGAACTGCTTGTGGGCGGGGTTCTTGAAGCCCTTGAGCTTGGGCAGCCGCATGTGCAGCGGCAGCTGCCCGCCCTCGAAGCCTGCCTTGACCTGGTACCGGGCCTTCGTGCCCTTGGTGCCACGACCTGCGGTCTTGCCCTTGGACGCCTCACCACGACCGACACGGGTCTTGGCGGTCTTGGCGCCGGGGGCCGGCCGGAGGTTGTGGACCTTCAGCGGCTTGTCCTCCGCCATCTCAGTCGACCTCCTCGACCGTCACGAGGTGCCGCACGGTCTGCGCCATGCCGCGGATCTCGGGGCGGTCATCCTTGACGACCACATCGTTGACACGCTTCAGCCCGAGCGAGCGCAGCGTGTCCCGGTGGTTCTGCTTGCTGCCGATGTAGGACTTGGTCTGCGTGATCTTCAGGCGAGCCATTACGCACTCACCCCGGCACGCGCCCGCAGCAGAGCGGCGGGAGCCACGTCCTCCAGCGGCAGACCACGACGGGCCGCGATCTCCTCGGGGCGCTGCAGGCCCCGCAGAGCGGCCACCGTGGCGTGCACGATGTTGATGGGGTTGGACGAGCCGAGCGACTTGCTCAGCACGTCGTGGATACCGGCGCACTCCAGGACGGCACGCACCGGGCCACCGGCGATCACACCGGTACCGGGCGATGCCGGCTTGAGCAGCACGACGCCCGCGGCCTTCTCGCCCTGGATCGGGTGCGGGATGGTGCCCTGGATCCGGGGGACCTTGAAGAAGTGCTTCTTGGCCTCCTCCACACCCTTGGCGATGGCGGCCGGCACCTCCTTGGCCTTCCCGTAACCGACACCCACGGTGCCGTCACCGTCGCCCACCACGACCAGCGCGGTGAAGCTGAAGCGACGACCACCCTTCACAACCTTGGCGACGCGGTTGATCGCGACAACGCGCTCGACGTACGCGGTCTTCTCGGCAGCAGCGCCGCCGTCCCGGCCCTTCCGGTCCCGCCGCTCGCCACCGGCGCCGCCACCGCGGCGCTGGGGTCCAGCCATTGGAATTACCTCTCTCGTCTTTCGTCCGTCGGCAAACGGAACCGGCTCAGAACTTGAGCCCGGCCTCACGGGCGGCGTCGGCCAGCGCAGCGATGCGCCCGGCGTACCTGTTGCCCCCGCGGTCGAACACGACAGCCTCGATGCCCGCGGCCCTCGCCCGCTCGGCGACCAGGGCGCCGACCTGCTTGGCCTGGGCGCTCTTGTCGCCCTCGGAGCCCCGGACGGACGCGTCCAGCGACGAGGCGGAGGCCAGCGTGTGGCCCTGCACATCGTCGATGATCTGCGCCACCACGTGGCGGTTGGACCGCGTGACGACCAGCCTGGGCCGCTCGGCGGTACCCGAGATCCGCTTGCGGATACGGATGTGGCGGCGCTTGGTCGCGGCACGCTTCCGGGCGTCGCCCTTGGCAATCTTGACACCGTATGCCATGGCTTACTTACCAGCCTTTCCGACCTTGCGGCGGATGACTTCGCCCGCGTACTTCACGCCCTTGGCCTTGTAGGGGTCGGGCTTGCGCAGCTTGCGGATGTTCGCGGCGACCTCGCCGACCTTCTGCTTGTCGATGCCCTCGACACTCAGCTTGGTCGGGGACTCGACCTTGAAGGAGATCCCCTCGGGGGCCTCCACGACGATCGGGTGGCTGTAGCCCAGCGAGAACTCCAGGTTGGAGCCCTTGGCCTGGACGCGGTAGCCGACGCCGCTGATCTCGAGGTTCTTGCTGTATCCCTGGGTCACGCCAGTGATCATGTTCGCCACCAGCGTGCGGGACAGGCCGTGCAGGGCCTTGTTCTGACGCTCGTCGTTCGGGCGGGCGACGACGATGGAACCGTCCTCACCCTTGGCGACCTCGATGGGCGCGGCGACGGTGTGCGAGAGGGAACCCTTGGGGCCCTTCACGGCGACCGTCCGGCCATCGATGGTGACGTCCACACCGGCGGGAACCTGGATGGGGAGCTTGCCGATTCGCGACATTGCTTTTCTCCTCCGTTCCCGTGCTACCAGACGTAGGCGAGGACTTCCCCGCCCACACCCTTCTTGTTTGCCTGCTTGTCGGTGAGGAGACCGTGCGAGGTGGAGATGATCGCCACCCCGAGGCCGCCGAGCACGCGCGGCAGGGCAGTGGACTTGGCGTAGACCCGCAGGCCCGGCTTCGAGATCCGCTTGATGCCGGCGATCGAGCGCTCGCGGTTGGGGCCGAACTTCAGCTCCAGGACGAGGTTCTTGCCCACCGGGGCGTCCTCGGTCCGCCATCCGGTGATGTAGCCCTCCTGCTGGAGGATCTCCGCGATGTGCGACTTGATCTTGCTGTGCGGCATCACGACGGAGTCGTGGTACGCCGAGTTTGCGTTTCGCAGACGCGTCAGCATGTCTGCGATCGGATCGGTCATGGTCATGTGATGGCCTTCGGCCTCTCTCGCCGGGGTTTCCTGTGTGCTCCGTCCCTCTCCCCGGCGGGTGCCGGGACGGGTGCGGTGCGGGGACCTACGGCGTAGTAAGACGGTCATGGGCGGCGGACGCCCCCTCCGCCGCGCTCAGTGAGCGCGGGGAGCGGGGCCCGCCGTCCATCTGCTTACCGAGAGTCCTGGCTGGTCCCGTGGGTGACGGGATTACCAGGAGCTCTTGGTCACGCCCGGCAGCTCGCCGCGGTGCGCCATCTGGCGGAGGCACACACGGCACAGGCCGAACTTGCGGTAGACGGAGTGCGGCCGGCCGCAGCGCTGGCAGCGCGTGTAGGCACGCACCGCGAACTTGGGCTTGCGGTTGGCCTTGGCAATCAGAGCCTTCTTCGCCACGGCTCACGCCTCCTTGAACGGGAATCCGAGGTGACGCAGCAGGGCGCGGCCCTCGGCGTCGTTGGTCGCCGTGGTGACCACGGTGATGTCCATGCCCCGGACCCGGTCGATCTTGTCCTGATCGATCTCGTGGAACATGACCTGCTCGGTGAGACCGAACGTGTAGTTGCCCCGGCCGTCGAACTGCTTCGGCGACAGACCGCGGAAGTCGCGGATGCGCGGCAGCGCGAGCGACAGCAGGCGGTCCAGGAACTCCCACATGCGGTCGCCACGCAGGGTCACGTGGGCACCGATGGGCTGCCCCTCGCGCAGCTTGAACTGCGCGATGGACTTGCGGGCCTTGGTCACGGCCGGCTTCTGGCCGGTGATCGTGGCGAGGTCGCGCACGGCGCCCTCGATCAGCTTGGAGTCGCGGGCGGCGTCGCCCACACCCATGTTGACCACGATCTTGGTGAGACCGGGGGTCTGCATGACGTTCTCGTACTGGAACTCGTCACGCAGCTTGCCGGCGATCTCCTCGCGGTAGCGCGTCTTGAGACGCGGCTGCGTCCTGGTTGCGGAAGTCATCAGATGTCCTCACCCGTCCGCTTGGCAACGCGGATCTTGTTGCCCTCGTCGTCGAAGCGGTAGCCGACGCGGGTGGTGACCTTCTTGCCGTCCTTCTCCACGACGAGCGCGACATTGCTCACGTGGACCGGGGCCTCGGTCGTCACGATGCCACCGGTCTTCGAACCGCGGGCGGTCTGGCCGGCCTTGGTGTGCTTCTTGACCCGGTTGACACCCTCGACCAGGACGCGGTCCTCGCGGGGGTAGGCCACGATGACCTTGCCCTGCTTGCCCTTGTCCTTGCCGGTGATGACCTGAACCAGGTCGCCCTTCTTGATCTTCATCGGTCAGAGCACCTCCGGCGCGAGAGAGATGATCTTCATGAACTTCTTCTCACGCAGCTCACGGCCCACGGGGCCGAAGATACGGGTGCCGCGGGGGTCGCCGTCGTTCTTCAGAATGACGGCGGCGTTCTCGTCGAAGCGGATGTACGAGCCGTCCGGGCGACGGCGCTCCTTCACGGCACGCACGATGACGGCCTTGACGACGTCGCCCTTCTTCACGTTGCCACCGGGGATCGCGTCCTTGACGGTGGCGACGATGACGTCACCGATACCCGCGTAGCGGCGACCGGAGCCGCCGAGAACGCGGATGCAAAGGATCTCCTTCGCACCCGTGTTGTCGGCGACACGCAGTCGCGACTCCTGCTGGATCACGTCTATCTCCTGATCGTCTGCCGGTTCCCGGCAGGGGCCCCGCGAAGGGCGCCCTGCCGAGCCTGGCGGAACTGGGTCCTGAGGCCGTGGCCCCAGGGATTACTTGGCCTTCTCGAGGATCTCGACGATGCGCCAGCGCTTGGTCGCGGACAGCGGCCGGGTCTCCATGAGGAGAACCCGGTCGCCGACCCCGGCGGCGTTCTGCTCGTCGTGCGCCTTGAGCTTGTTGGTACGACGGATGATCTTGCCGTACAGGGCGTGCTTGACCCGGTCCTCGACGGCGACGACAACGGTCTTGTCCATCTTGTCGCTGACGACCAGACCCTCACGGGTCTTGCGGGATCCGCGCTCGTTCGTCTCAGTCACATTCTTCTCGCTCATCAGGCGCTCTCCACCGTCTCGATGCCGAGCTCGCGCTCCCGCATCAGGGTGTAGATCCGGGCGATGTCCTTACGGACGGTCTTCAGCCGGCTGTTGTTCTCCAGCTGCCCGGTCGCCCCCTGGAAACGGAGCCGGAAGAGCTCCTCCTTGGCCTCGCGGAGCTTGACCACGAGTTCCTCGTTGTTCAGCTCCCGCAGCTCGTTCGCCTTGGTACCGGCCGCCATCACGACTCACCTGCCTCGCGCCGCACGATCCGGCACTTCATCGGAAGCTTGTGAGCAGCGCGCGTGAGCGCCTCACGAGCAATCTTCTCGTTCGGGTAGGACAGCTCGAACATCACCCGTCCCGGCTTGACGTTCGCGACCCACCACTCCGGCGAACCCTTACCGGAACCCATGCGGGTCTCGGCGGGCTTCTTCGTCAGCGGGCGGTCGGGGTAGATGTTGATCCACACCTTGCCGCCACGCTTGATGTGCCGGGTCATCGAGATACGAGCGGCCTCGATCTGCCGGTTGGTGACGTACGCGCCGGTCACGGCCTGGATGCCGTACTCGCCGAACGCGACCTCGGTGCCACCCTTGGCCATGCCCTTGCGCTTGGGGTGGTGCTGCTTGCGGTGCTTGACCCTGCGGGGGATCAGCATGACGGTCAGGCCTCCTTACCGGCGGAGTCGGCAGCCGGGGCGGCAGCGGCGGGAGCCTCGGCCTTGGGGGCCTCGCCACCCTGCTGCTGCGGCTTGCGGCCGCGGCCGCCGCGCTCGCCACGGCCACCACGGGCCGGGCGGTCGCTGCCACCGCGGGACGGGCGGTTGCCCGCACGGGCGGCGGCGTTCTCGGCGCGGACCTCGGCGATGTTCTTGACGTCGCCCTTGTAGATCCAGACCTTCACACCGATGCGGCCGAAGGTGGTGCGGGCCTCGAAGAAGCCGTAGTCCACGTTGGCGCGCAGCGTGTGCAGGGGCACCCGGCCCTCGCGGTAGAACTCGGAGCGGGACATCTCCGCGCCGCCGAGCCGGCCACCGCACTGGATCTTGATGCCCTTGGCGCCGGCCTTCATCGTGGACTGCATCGACTTGCGCATCGCACGACGGAAGGAGACGCGGGAGGACAGCTGCTCGGCGACCGCCTGGGCCACCAGCTGGGCGTCCAGCTCGGGGTTCTTGACCTCGAGGATGTTGAACTGGATCTGCTTGCCGGTGAGCTTCTCCAGGTTGCCCCGGAGCCGGTCGGCCTCCGCGCCGCGGCGGCCGATGACGATGCCCGGCCGGGCGGTGTGGACGTCGACGCGGACCCGGTCACGGGTGCGCTCGATCTCCACCTTGGAGATGCCGGCGCGCTCCATGCCCTGGGTGAGCATGCGGCGGATGGCGACGTCTTCCTTGACGTAGTCCTTGTACAGCTTGTCGGCGTACCACCGGGACTTGAAGTCGGTGGTGATGCCGAGCCGGAACCCGTGCGGGTTTACCTTCTGGCCCATTACCGGGTTCCTTCCTTGCTGCTGACGACCACGGTGATGTGGCTGGTCCGCTTCCGGATCCGGTAGGCGCGCCCCTGGGCGCGCGGCCGGAACCGCTTGAGCGTCGGGCCCTCGTCGACGTACGCCTCGGAGACGTACAGGTTGTCGACGTCGGTGTGGTCGTAGTTGTGCGCGGCGTTGGCAATGGCGCTGTCGAGCACCTTGCCCACCGGCACGCTCGCGGCCTGCGGGGCGAAACGCAGGACCGCCTGAGCCTCCGTGGCGTTCATGCCACGGATGAGGTCCACCACCCGGCGGGCCTTCATGGGCGTGACGCGGATGAACCGCGCGCGGGCCCTGGCTTCCATGGTTGTCCCTTCGGTGTCAGTCATCGTCTTCACACCCGCTGGTCAGCGACGCCGCGACTTGCGGTCGTCCTTGACGTGGCCGCGGAAAGTGCGGGTCGGCGCGAACTCGCCGAGCTTGTGGCCGACCATCGACTCGGTGACGAACACCGGGACGTGCTTGCGGCCGTCGTGCACCGCGATCGTGTGGCCGAGCATGGCCGGGACGATCATCGAGCGGCGGGACCAGGTCTTGATGACGTTCTTGGTGCCGGCTTCGTTCTGGGCGTCCACCTTCTTGATGAGGTGGTCGTCGACGAAGGGCCCCTTCTTGAGACTGCGCGGCATCTGAACCCGCTCCTAGCGCTTCTTGTTCGTCTTGCGGCGGCGGACGATGTACTTGTTGCTGGCCTTCTTCGGCGAGCGGGTACGTCCTTCCTTCTTGCCCCAGGGCGAGACGGGGTGACGTCCACCGGAGGTCCGGCCCTCGCCACCACCGTGCGGGTGGTCGACGGGGTTCATGACCACGCCTCGCACGCTCGGCCGCACGCCCTTCCAGCGCATCCGGCCGGCCTTGCCCCAGTTGATGTTCGACTGCTCGGCGTTGCCGACCTCGCCGACGGTGGCGCGGCAGCGGACGTCGACCAGGCGGATCTCACCGGAGGGCATGCGCAGGTGGGCCATCGAGCCCTCCTTCGCCAGGAGCTGCACGGAGGCACCCGCGGAGCGGGCGAACTTCGCGCCGCCGCCGGGCCGCAGCTCGATCGCGTGGATCACGGTACCCACCGGGATGTTGCGCAGCGGCAGATTGTTGCCCGGCTTGATGTCGGCCCCGGGGCCGTTCTCGATCCGGTCGCCCTGCTGCAGCTTGGCCGGCGCGATGATGTAGCGCTTCTCGCCGTCGGCGTAGTGCAGCAGCGCGATGCGCGCGGTGCGGTTGGGGTCGTACTCGATGTGCGCGACCTTGGCCGGCACGCCGTCCTTGTCGTGACGGCGGAAGTCGATCAGGCGGTAGGCACGCTTGTGGCCACCGCCCTGGTGACGGACGGTCACACGACCGGTGTTGTTACGGCCGCCCTTGCTGTGCAGGGGACGGACCAGCGACTTCTCCGGCGTGGACCGCGTGATCTCGACGAAGTCGGCGACGCTGGAGCCACGACGGCCCGGAGTCGTCGGCTTGTGCTTGCGGATTCCCATTTCTCAGTCCTCGTCCGATATCGGACGACTCGGACTCCGTCAGGAGACCGGGCCGCCGAAGATGTCGATGCTTTCGCCTTCGGCAAGGGTCACGATCGCGCGCTTGGTGTTGGCACGCTTGCCGTAACCGGTGCGGGTGCGCTTGCGCTTGCCCTGCCGGTTGATCGTGTTGACCCCGATGACCTTGACCGTGAAGACCGCCTCGACGGCCTGCTTGATCTGGGTCTTGTTGGCGCGCGGGTCGACGATGAACGTGTACTTGTTCTCGTCCAGCAGCGCGTAGCTCTTCTCCGACACCACCGGCTTGATCAGCAGATCGCGGGGGTCGTTGAACTCCTTGCTGGTGACCTCGGCGGGTCCGGCTGCGGTTGCCTCACTCATCAGGCGTCGCTCCCCTCGGGCGTCTTCTCCAGCTCGACACCGGCAGCGGGGCCGGCCACGAAGCGCTCGAAGGCGGCCTTGGTGAAGACCACGTCGTCGGAGACGAGCACGTCGTAGGTGTTCAGCTGGCCCGGCTCCAGGATGTGCACCTGGGGCAGGTTGCGGGCGGACAGCCACGCGGCCTCGTCGGACCGCTCGGCGACCAGCAGCACGTTCTTGCGCTCGCTGATCCGGCCGAACAGGGTCTTGGCGGCCTTGGTGGAGACCTCGCCGTCCACCACGCCGGTGACGACGTGGACGCGGCTGTGGCGGGCCCGGTCCGAGAGGGCACCGCGCAGCGCGGCGGCCTTCATCTTCTTCGGGGTCCGCTGCGAGTAGTCGCGCGGGACGGGCCCGTGCACGACGCCACCGCCGGCGAACTGCGGGGCGCGGGTCGAGCCCTGACGGGCGCGGCCGGTGCCCTTCTGGCGGTACGGCTTCTTGCCGCCGCCGCGGACCTCGCCACGGGTCTTGGTCTTGTGCGTGCCCTGGCGGGCAGCGGCCAGCTGGGCGACGACGACCTGGTGGATCAGCGGAACGCTGACCTGCGCGTCGAAGATCTCCGCGGGGAGATCGACGGTCCCGGTCTTCTCGCCGGCCGGCGAAAGGATGTCAATGGTGCTCATTACCTCAAGCCCCCTTGGCCGCGGTGCGGACCAGGACGAGGCCGCCGTTCGGACCGGGGACCGCGCCCTTGATGAGCAGCAGACCCTTCTCCGCGTCAACGGCGTGGACGGTCAGGTTCTGGGTGGTGACCCGCTCGTTGCCCATGCGGCCGGCCATGCGCAGGCCCTTGAAGACCCGGCCCGGGGTGGCGCAGCCGCCGATGGAACCGGGCGAGCGGTGCTTGCGCTGGGTGCCGTGGGAGGAGCCCAGGCCCGCGAAGCCGTGGCGCTTCATGACACCGGCGGTGCCCTTGCCCTTGCTGGTGCCGGTCACGTCGACCTTGACACCGGACTCGAACACCTCGGCGGTGACTTCCTGGCCGACGGTGTACTCGGCGGCGTCCGCGGTCCGCAGCTCCACCAGGTGGCGGCGCGGGGTGACGTCGGCCTTGGCGAAGTGGCCCTTGAGGGGCTTGTTCACCTTGCGCGGGTCGATCTCGCCGAAGGCGATCTGGACGGCCTCGTAGCCGTCCTTGTCGTTGCGGCGCACCTGGGTCACGACGCAGGGCCCGGCCTTGACGACGGTCACCGGCACAACGCGGTTGTTGTCGTCCCAGACCTGGGTCATGCCGAGCTTCTCGCCCAGGACGCCCTTGATCTTCTTGCTCATCTCTCCCGGACCTCTCAGAGCTTGATCTCGATGTCGACGCCGGCCGGAAGGTCCAGGCGCATCAGCGAGTCAACGGTCTTGGGCGTCGGGTCGAGGATGTCGATCAGGCGCTTGTGGGTGCGCATCTCGAAGTGCTCGCGCGAGTCCTTGTACTTGTGCGGCGACTTGATGACGCAGTACACGTTCTTCTCTGTGGGCAGCGGCACCGGGCCCGCGACCGACGCACCAGTACGGGTCACCGTCTCGACGATCTTCTTCGCCGAGTTGTCGATGACCTCGTGGTCGTAGGCCTTGAGCCGGATGCGGATCTTCTGTCCCGCCATGGCTACTTCGTAGTCCTGTCTCTTCGTGGACGCTCCGGAACCCTGCGGCCGCTTCCGCTCCACCCCCGACCCACGCGGTCGGGCGTGTCGCACTCCCGCCCATATTCGACCGCAGAGGTTTCCTCTGAGTGGGGGTTGGGGAAGCTTCCACCGGGTGCCTGGCTGATACCCCGCTGACGCTTCCCGGAAGATCCCTGTACTTCCGCCCCTGCCCCGTTGACCAGGGCATATATGGAACGACGAATACGCTGGGACTCGCTTCCGGTCCTCCCGGCGGGAGGCGCGCAGCATCGGCACTCAACCGAGCAACCTGAACAGTGTGCCATACCGGACACAGCGGCCGCCAATCGGCCTTCAGGGTGTGACGATCATCATGCGAACATCCCGCGAACTCACGCGCGGCTCACGGAGCGTGAAGCCTGAGGACCGCCCGCTCGGCCCACTCCGGCGGCTTCCCCAGCAGCGAGACGCCCACCATGACGGCGAACGCCAGCGGCACCGTCCACGCCGCGGGCTGCGCCAGCAGCACCGTCAGCCACCCCGGGTGCGGGCCGGTCGCCACCGAGGCCAGCGCCGCCCCGGTGGCCGCGCACACCCCGGCCGCCAGCCCGGCCGCCGCACCGGTCACCGTCAGCCGGCGCCACCAGATCCCCAGCACCAGCAGCGGGCAGAACGTCGACGCCGCGACCGCGAACGCCCAGCCCACCAGCACGTTGATGTCCACCCGGGCGGCGGGCAGCGACAGCGCCACCGCCACCAGGGCACCGGCCGCCACCGCCAGCCGCAGCCGCGGCACGCTGGACCGGGACAGGTCGTGGCTGAGCCCGCCGGCCAGCGCCAGCAGCAGACCGGAGGACGTCGACAGGAAGGCGGCGAACGCCCCGGCCGCCACCACCGCGGTCAGCAGCGCACCCCATGTGCCGCCCATCACCTGGGTGGGCAGCTCCACCGTCACCGTGTCGGTCGCCCCGGTCAGCACCAGCTCGGGGCTGTACACCCGGCCCAGCAGACCGTAGACCGCCGGGAAGAGATAGAAGACCCCCAGCAGCACGATCACCCCGACCGCCACCCGGCGGGCCACCCGGGCCGTCGAGCTGGAGTGGAAGCGCATGATGACGTGCGGCAGCCCCACCGCGCCGAGCGTGGTGGCCAGCAGCACCGACCAGGTCGCCAGCAGCGGCTGACCCGAACCGTCCAGATCCAGCAGCGGGCGGCTCCACTCGGTGCCGCCCAGCTCCGGCAGGCCGTCCGGACGCGGCACCGCCGCCCCCGCCGGGAACGTCATCCGCTCACCGGGCGACGCACTGTGATACCCGGTCTCCAGCTCCCGCTCACGGCCCCGCCCGTCGGTCACGGTGACCGGCTCGGTCACCTCGAAGCGGGCCGGCACCGTGAAGTCGACATGCGTGGTCTGCGCGAACACGGCGGCGGAGTCCGGGCGCAGAGCCTCGGTGCGGTTGGTGTCCCCGGCGTGCACCAGCAGCACGATCGCCGGCACCGCGATGAACAGCAGCTTCACCAGGTAGTGGAAGCCCTGGACATAGGTGGCCGACCGCATTCCGCCGGCCGCGATCGACACGCTGACCACCAGCCCGGCGAGCACCACACCCACCCAGTACGGGGTGCCGCTGACCAGTTGCAGGACCACTCCCGCGCCCTTGAACTGCGGTACCAGGTACAGCCACATGATGACCAGCACGATCACCGCGCACAGCTTGCGCAGCGTCCGGGAGCCGAGCCGGTAGTCGGCGAAGTCCGGCACCGTGTACGCGCCCGAGCGGCGCATCGGGCCGGCGACCAGCGCGGCCACCGCGACGTAACCCGCGGTGAAGCCGACGGCGTACCACAGCGTGCCGATGCCGTTCTTCAGCATCAGCCCGGCCAGTCCCAGCACCGAGGCCGCCGAGACGTACTCGCCCGCGATGGCCATGGCGTTCCAGCCGGGCGCCACCTTGTGCGAGGCGATCAGGAAGTCCGGGGTGGAGCGGGCGGCGCGCACCCCGTACACGCCGATGACCATGCTCGCGGCCAGCAGCAGCCCGATGGCCAGCAGACCGGTCACGGCGAGGGCTCCGCGGGCCGCTCCGGTCCGCCCGGCGCCGCGATGCCGGGCTGCTGGGCGTCCTCCAGGCGTTCGGCGGCGCGCACGTGCAGCACGGCGATGAGCAGCAGCAGCGGGTAGCTGGAGGCGGCCAGCAGCAGCCAGGGCACCGGGATGCCCGCCACCGACAGCCCGTCCAGTTCGGGCCACAGGCCCAGCAGCCCGCTGAGGCCGAACAGCAGCATCCCGAGCAGGGCCAGAGTGCGCAGCGCCAGCCGGCGCTGCCGGGCGAACAGGGTGCGGGCCGCGGCGGTGGCGTGCTCGTCGCCGGACTGCGGGTCGGGCAGCGGCAGCAGGTGCTGGGCCGGGCGGTGCCTGCGGGAGAGCGCGATGCGGGTCTGCGGACTGGTGACGCGCACCCGGCGGGGCGGTCGGGGTGCGGTCATCTCTGCTCGTCCCGGACGGCTTCCAGCAGCCGCTCCTTCAGCGCGCGGGCGTGCCGCCGGCTGACCGGAACGTCGCCGGCCGGGGTGCAGGCCAGCAGGCCGGAGGAGCCGGTGACCCGCAGGTCGCGGACCCAGCGGACGGACACCAGGTAGCCGCGGTGGGCGCGGACGAACCCGGCCGGGGCCCAGACCTCCTCCAGGTAGGACAGCGAGAGCCGGATGAGGTGGGACTCCTCGGCGGTGTGCAGCCGCACGTAGTCGCCGTGCGCCTCGGCGTACTGGATGTCGTCGCGGTGCACGAAGACGGTGTGCCTGCCGGTCTCGATCTGCACCACGGACAGTTCGTCGGGGGCCGGGGCGGTGCGGTCCCGGTCGGCGGGGCGGCGCGCGGCGCGGACCCGGGCGACGGAGTCGGCCAGCCGCTCGGGGCGGACCGGCTTGAGGAGGTAGTCGGCGGCGCCGATGCCGAACGCCTCCACGGCGTGGGTCTCGGAGGCGGTGACGAAGACGATGGCCGGCGGTTCGGAGAGCATGCCCAGAACCCGGGCGACCTCCATGCCGTCCAGCCCGGGCATGGAGATGTCGAGGAACACCACGTCGAAGGTCTCGGTGCCCAGCATCCGCACCGCGGCCTCGCCGCTGTCGGCCTCGGCGACGGAACCGATCTCGGGCATCCGTTCGAGCAGGTCGGCCAGTTCCTCGCGGGTGAGGGTCTCGTCCTCCACGACGAGAGCCTTGAGTTCGGTGCTGCTCCTCACTGGGCCACTACTCCTCGCATGTACCGGGGTACCCGGATGACGACCTTGGTCCCGCTGCCCGGCGCGGTCTCGATCACCAGCCCGTACTCCGGCCCGTAGACGGTGCGCAGCCGCTGGTCGACGTTGGCCAGACCGACCCGCTTGGCGGGGGGCCCGGTGCCGGCGAGCACTGCCTGGGCGAACTCCGGGTCCATGCCCACGCCGTCGTCCTCCACCTCGATGACGCACAGCGGCCCCTCGCCGTAGCCGGAGACGCTGATGCTGCCCGGTCCCGGCTTCGGTTCCAGGCCGTGCCGCACCGCGTTCTCCACGATCGGCTGGACGACCAGGAAGGGGATCGCGACGGGCAGGATCTCCGGGGCCATCCGGACGGTGAGGTCCATCCGGTCGTCGAACCGGGCACGCTGGAGCTCCAGGTAGGTCTGGGTGGCCTGGAGTTCGGCGGCGACGGTGGCGTAGTCGCCCTGGGTGGAAAAGCTGTAGCGCAGGTAGTCGGCGAAGTCGGTGAGCAGGGTGCGGGCCCGGTCGGGGTCGGTGCGGATCAGGGCGTTGATCACGGCCAGGGCGTTGTGCAGGAAGTGGGGGGAGATCTGGGCGCGCAGGGTCCGCAGGTCGGCCTGGGAGATCCGGCTGCGGGCGCGGCGCAGGGCGGCGTGGTCGAGAGTGAGGGCGACCAGTTGGGCGGTGGCGTTCAGTTCACTCTCGCGGGCGCCGCGGGCGATGAGGGAGCCGGTGAGTTCGCCGGCGACGATGAGCGGGGCGGCCGTCCAGCCGGCCCGGTGGGCCGCGGTGCCGTGCTCGTAGGCCTGGGCGAGTATCGCGGCCAGGTCGTGGGGGTCGGGCCGGGGGCCGGCGAAGGCGAGCGGCCCGTCGAGATCGGCCAGGACGACGGACTCGGCGCGCAGCAGCCGGCGCAGGCGGCGCACGGCGGACGGTCCGCCCTTGCCGTGCAGGCCGTCGTGCAGGGCGGTGTCGATGTCGTGGACAGCCGTGAGCACCGCTGTGATGTCCCCGGCGGGGGGCTCACGGCGGCGGAGGCGCTCCAGCATGAGCCGAACCGTAACTCACCGATGGCACGCTCTGTAGGCTTTGAAAGCCTCAATGAGATGACGAACGCCCCGATGGCGGGCGGGGTCCGCGGCGGACGGCCGCGGGGGCGGCACGCCGGGTGCGAAGCCGCCCGGGACGAGCCCTGGATCACCTCGTCCGGTGGCACCGGACACCACCCCGCCCCCGTGCGCGCGGGGTGCGCGCCGGGGGCGGGGTCGTGTTCCTGCGGGTCCGTGCCGGTGCGGCGCGGGACGCCCCGTCCGGTTCAGTCACCGACGGAGTCGTTGTACTCCCCGATGGTGCGCTTGACGGATTCGGCGGCGGAGGTCATCGCCTCCTGGGCCGGCGTGTCGGAGGTCAGGGCGTTCTCCCATCCCTCCTCGGCGGCGACGCGGGCCTCGGCCATGACGCCCATCATGCAGCCGGCCGTGTTGATGTTGGTCTCGGAGTCGGCGAGCTGGCCGGCGGCGACGGAGAACTGCGGGTACTGCTCGGCGCGCTCCTTGGCCTCCGGGCCGTCGTAGCCGTCGGTGTTGACCGACAGGTAACCGGTGCCGGCGTGCCACCGGGACTGGGACTCGGGGGTGAGCAGGTACTGGACGAACTCCCAGGAGGCCCGGATCTCCTGCTCGCTGTGGCCCTCACCGTTGATCCACAGCGAGGCGCCGCCGATGATCGAGCCACCGGGGTCGTCGGCGTCGATGAGCGGGAAGTAGCCGGCGCCGACCTCGAAGTCGGACTGCTCCAGGAAGCCGCCGAGGCTGCCGGTGGACTCCAGGGTCATGGCGGCGCGGCCGGAGGTGAAGGCGGCCTGGGCGTCGTCGGTGCTGCGGCCGATCTGGACGGCGAGGCCGTCGTCGATCATCTGCTGCCACCACTCGACCATCTCCACGATCTTCGGGTCGTCGAAGAGGACCTCGGTGGCCCGGCCCTCGCGGCCGTTGCCGGCGTCGCAGTACGGGGCGGCGGCGCGGGCCATGAACTGCTCGACGAACCAGCCGTAGACGGCGGCGCCGAAGCCGTACTGCTCCACCTTGCCGTCCGCGCCGCGGACGGTGAGCGCCTCGGCGTACTCGCGGATCTCGGCGAGGTCCCGGGGCGGCTGGTCGGGGTCGAGCCCGGCCTCCTCGAAGGCGTCCCGGTTGATGTACATCAGGGGGGTGGAGTTGTTGAACGGGAAGGACCGCAGGTCGCCGTCGACGGTGAAGTAGTTGAGCAGGGCGTCCTCGAGCGGGTCGAGGTCGTAGTCGTCGAGGTCGACGAAGGACTGGGCGGGGACGGTCTGCGCGGAGTCGATCATGAACTGGGTGCCCAGGTCGTAGATCATGATCAGGTTCGCGGTGTCGCCCTGCTGAATGGCCGCGCGGTGCTGGGCGAGAGTGGTGTCGTAGTCCCCCTGGAAGGAGCCGCTGACCTCGATGCGGCCCTCGTTCTCCGCGTTGAAGCCGGCGATCAGGGAGTTCAGGACCTGGCCGTTGGTGCTGTCCATGCTGTGCCAGAACTCGACCTGGACGGGCGCGTCGAGGTCGTCGAGCACCTCCGGTCCGGGGGCGGTGAGGTCGCCCCCTCCGCCACCGCCTCCCCCGCCTCCGCCGTCGCCGCAGGCGGCGAGGGCCAGGGCGAGTGCCGATATGCCGGCCACCAGGGCCGTACGGCGCGCGCGTGGTCTGCTGGGTGTCCGCATGTTGTGTCCGCCATCCTTGGTTGTCACTTGACCGCGCCCGCGGTGAGGCCGCGGACGATGAATCGCTGCCCGAAGATCACGAGCGCGAGCGTGGGGAGCACCGACAGGGCGGCGCCGGCGAGCCAGAGTCCGGGGTTGGCGGACTCGGCGTTCTTGAGGCTGTTGAGGCCGATCTGAAGGGTCTGCATCTCGGTGGTCCGGGTCATGATCAGCGGCCAGAAGTACATGTTCCAGGAGCTGATGAAGACGTAGACGCCGACCGCGCTGAGCGCCGGTTTGTTCAGCGGCAGCAGGACGGTCCACATGAAGCGCAGGTGTCCCATGCCGTCCACCCGGGCGGCGTCGCGCAGTTCGGTGGGGAACTGCTTGAAGCTCTGCCGCAGCAGGAAGGTGCCGAAGGCGTAGGCGAAGAACGGCAGGACCAGGCCAAGGTAGCTGTTGTGCAGTCCCCAGCCGGAGATGGTGAGGTAGTTGGGGATGAAGATGGCCTCGGCCGGCACCATCAGGGTGGACAGGAACAGCGCGAAGACGACCGCGCTGAACCGGAACCGCAGGAAGACGAAGGCGTAGGCGGCCAGCGCCGAGGTGAGGAGCTGGGCCAGCGTGATGACGCCGGCCATGACCACCGAGTTGCCGTACATCCGCATCAGCGGGACCGCGTCGAAGACCTTGCGGACGCTGTCCAGGCCGAGGCTCGTGGGCACCAGCTGCGGCGGGAAGGTGGCCAGTTCGCGGGGTGCCATGAAGGTGCCGGCGAAGACGTAGTAGACGGGGAAGAGTACCGGGACCAGCGCGATCAGCAGCACCCCGTAGACGCTCACCCGGCCGATGACCGCTCTCATGAGTAGTGCACCTTCCGCTCGATCACGCCGAACTGGATGGCGGTGCAGAGCAGCACCATCAGCAGCAGGACCAGGGCCTGGGCGCTGGCCCGGCCGAAGTCGCTGGTGCCGTAGGCGAAGGCGTGCTGATAGATGGAGTAGACGAGGGTGGTGGTGGAGCCGACCGGACCGCCCTGGGTGAGGATGTGGATCTGCCCGAAGCCCTGCAGCGCGTTGATCGTGGAGATGACGATCAGGAAGAACAGCTGCGGGCCGAGCAGGGGCACGGTGATGTGCCAGGCGCGGCGGGGGCCGGTCGCCCCGTCCAGCAGCGCCGCCTCGTTCACCTCACGGGGGATCGAGCCGACGCCGGCGGCCAGCACCAGCACGCCGTAACCGAGGTTCATCCACACCGTCGTCAGGCAGATCGACAGCAGCGCGGTCTCCTGCGAGGTGAGCCACTGCACCGGACCGAGGCCGAGCTGGTGGAGGATGCCGTTCAGCACGCCGCTGGCCGGGTTGTAGAACACCGCGAAGATCACGGATGCGCTGGCCACGGAGAAGGCGAACGGCAGGGCGAAGGCGGTGCGGAAGAAGCGCTGGGCCCGGATCTTGGACTCCAGCAGCAGCACCACCGCCAGCGCCCCCACCACCCCGGGGATCACCACTCCGAGGGTGAACAGGGCGGTGGTCAGCAGCACCGAGCCGAACTCGGCGGAGAACATCTCCTCGAAGTGGCTCAGCCCCACGAACCGGGACGGCCGGCCGATGATGTCGTTGCCGTGCAGCGACAGATGGACCGTCCGGCCCAGAGGGTAGAGCAGGAACAGCGCGAAGACGACGACGGAGGGCGCCAGGAACACCCAGGCGAGAAACGTTTCGCCGCGGTGCGCGGGCGGCCGCAGGGGCGGGCGGGGCGGCGGCCGGTCGGGCCGGTCCGCACCCGGCGCCGCGCTGTCCGGCGCGGCTGTCCGGGCGCCGGACGCTGTGGAAGTTGACACGCGTTGCAGCTTGGGCACGGAAGGTGAAGTTACCAACTCCCGCAGGAGAACGCCCTGGTAAGGGAAGTACTTCTTCCGGTGACAGAGGGCGGACCTCTGGCACAGCCAGGACACACCACGGCCACATCCCCGACGCCCCGGGTCCTCCCCGGACGGCGCCGGACATGGAACGGCCGGGGTGGCNGCCGGGATACCGGTCCTCGCCCCTCGTCGGTGCGGACGCGGGGGCGTCTTGGGGGGAGTGACGCGTCAGTGGTTGGACGCGCCCTCAGCGCCGGCGCCGGTCAGGGCACGGACCTGGAGGACGGCGAACCGCTCCGGGTCGGATTCCTTCGACACCAGGGTGCCGATGACCGCGCACAGCAGGCCGAGCGGGATGGACACCAGGCCCGGGTTGTGCAGCGGGAACCAGGCGAAGTCCACACCGGCGGGGAACAGCGACAGGCTGTTGCCCTCGGCGTCCACCTTGCCGGAGACCACCGGCGAGAAGAACACCAGGCCGACCGCGGAGATCAGACCGCCGTAGATACCGGCCAGCGCACCCGTGGTGTTGAACCGCTTCCAGAAGAGGCTCAGCAGGATGGTGGGCAGGTTGGCGGAGGCGGCGATGGCGAAGGCGAGGGCCACCAGGAAGGCCACGTTCAGGGACTGGGCGAAGATCGCCAGGATGATCGCGGCCACACCGACACCGAAGGCGGCGAACCGGGCGACCCGGATCTCCTCCCGCTCGGTGGCCCGGCCCTTGCGGAGCACGTTGTTGTAGAAGTCGTGCGCCAGCGAGGACGAGGAGGCGATGGTCAGGCCCGCCACGGTGGACAGGATCGCGGCGAAGGCGACCGCGGCGATCAGAGCGAGCATGATCGCGCCCAGCATGTCGCCGCCGAAGTGCACACCGACGGTCTCGGCGAGCTGCGGAGCGGCCGTGTTGCCCGCCGGGTTCTGCGCGACGATGGCGTCCCGGCCGACCATGGCGGCGGCACCGAAGCCCAGGACCAGGGTCATCAGGTAGAAGGTGCCGATGAGGCCGATGCCCCAGTTGACCGACTTACGGGCGGCCTTGGAGTCCGGCACGGTGTAGAAGCGGATCAGGATGTGCGGCAGGCCCGCGGTACCGAGCACCAGGGCGAGACCGAGGCTGATCAGGTCCAGCTTGTTGATCATGGTCTGCCAGGCATCCCCGGCGACGTCCACGCCGTAGCGCTGTCCTGGTTCGAGGAAGGCGCTTCCGACGCCGCTGGCGTCCGCCGCGTCACTCATGAGCTGGCCGAAGTTGAAGCCGTAGACGGCGAGCACCATGATCGTGAGCAGCGCCGCGCCACCCATCAGCATGACGGCCTTGATGATCTGGACCCAGGTGGTGCCCTTCATGCCACCGAAGGTCACGTAGACGATCATCAGGATGCCGACCACGATGATGCCGACGATCTTCGCGGCCTCGGCGCTCATCCCGAGGTAGGTCTCACCCGGCTTGATGCCCAGCAGCAGGGCGATCAGGGCACCGGCACCGACCATCTGGGCCAGCAGGTAGAAGATCGAGACAGTAAGAGTGGAGACGGAGGCGGCGGTCCGCACCGGGCGCTGACGCATCCGGTAGGACAGCACGTCGGCCATGGTGAACCGGCCGGAGTTCCGCAGCAGCTCGGCGACCAGCAGCAGAGCCACCAGCCAGGCCACCAGGAAGCCGATCGAGTACAGGAAGCCGTCGTAGCCGAAGAGCGAGATCATGCCGGCGATGCCGAGGAAGGAGGCGGCCGACATGTAGTCGCTGCCGATCGCGAACCCGTTCTGCATCCCGGAGAAGCCACGGCCGCCGGAGTGGAAGTCCTCGGCGGACTTGACCTGGCGGCTGGCCCAGACGGTGACGCCCAGGGTGATCGCGATCATGACGATGAAGAGGGTGACGGTGATGAGCCGGCCGTCGGTTCCGGTCTGGGCGAGAGTCATCATCGCTGGGAACCCCCGTTGTGCAGCTCTTCCCGCAGCTCATCGGCGAGCGGGTCGAGGCGGCGGTTGGCGTAACGGGAGTACCAGATGGCGATCCCGAAGGTGGTCACGAACTGCAGCACCCCGAAGACGAGGGCCACATTGAGGTTGCCGACCACGGTGGTGGCCAGTACCGGGCGGGCGTAGGCGGACATCAGCACGTAGAGCAGGTACCAGGCGAAGAACCCGATGCTCATGGGGACCACGAAGCGCACCAGTCGGGCGCGCAGCTCCACGAAGCGGGGGTCGTGATGCATGGCCACCGAGCGGTTGTCCAGATCGCTGCGCGGTGGGTCGGGTGCTTCGGAGAGGGAACGCGTCGTCGTCATTGCCGGCTCCTGTCGGATTTCTTGCGGGTGCCGGGCCCGCTTCCGGAACCTCCGAAAGGCGGGGCTGCTGGCACAGATGGTGTTTCACGCGGATGAACAGCGGTGTTGAGGGAACGTAAGGAGCGTCACACCACCCGTGCAGCTCTCGGGGGACAACGTTCGGCGAACGCGGGATTCCCGCGCCGAACGGACGCCCGGCCCGCGACGAACGGTCGAAATCTGCGCCGAACGGCCACCGGACCGCCACGGCCCGACCCTCGTGTATCGGCCATCAAGAGGCCCTGAGCAGCCGCTCAGCGCCTCCGAAACGGTCCGCCACCTGCGGCATGGCACCCCCGTGTCACGACCGAAACCGGACCGCAACACGACAGCGCCCCCGCACACCTCCATCACGCCCACCCCACTGCCCCGCGGCGGCCCCGACGGCCCGCCGCGCCTGCCACCCCTCCCCCGGCCCTCCTCCTCACACAGAAGCGCCCCGCGCCCGGCCGGACCGGACACAGGGCACCCCGGAACGCGTCAGCGCGTCGCACGCGCCAGGAAGTCCGACCACGCGTCCACCCCGAACGCGAGCTGCGGACCGTGCGCGTCCTTGGAATCACGCACACGCACCACCCCGGGCACAGCAGCCACCTCGACACACTCAGGGCCATCATTGCTGCTGTAACTGCTCTTGAACCACTCCGGCGTGGAGCCGTCTCCAGCAGAGGTCTTGAGGGTCACGTCTCTCCCAACAGTTTTTCGATGAAGGCCAGCGACTCCCGTGGGGTGAGAGCCCGCGACCGGAGAATCCCGTACCGCATCTCCAGGATCAGTACCTCCTTGGGGTCGGACAGCAGGAGGCTGCAGAGCTGCCCCTCCCAGTGGCCTACTCCGGTACCGTCCTGGAGTTTCAGCAGTTGCAGCTGACCACCCATGCCGGCGTGGTCCTCACGGCTCGTCGGCATCACCTGGATCTCGACGTGTCGCAAGTGCCCGACTTCCAGCAGGTGTTCAAGCTGACGTCGCAGTACCATTCTGCCCCCGAGAGGGCGGCGAAGCGTCACCTCTTCCTGGACAAATGTGAGCAGCGGAGCGGGCTGGCGCGTGAAGATCTCCTGCCTGCCCATCCGCGCAGCGACCTGCTGTTCGATCTCGTCCTCGCTGTACGCGGGGCGCCGCATGCCGAACAGCGCCCGCGTGTACTCCTCCGTCTGCAACAGACCGTGCAGGTTGTGGTTGCCGTAGGCGCCGAGCTCGACAGCTTCCCTCTCCAGCTTGGCCAGATGTCGCACCTTTTTCGGGTACCGGGCCTCCACCACGTCACGAGTCATCGCCGCGATCTTGCCTCGCGCGCCGAGGACGTGATCCGCCTTGTCCAGGAACTCAGGTTTCGGCAGTCGATAGCCCCGCTCGACGGCGGAGACCATGTCCACCCCGTAACCAATGCCCGAGCCCAGTTCTGTCTGCGTAAGCCCCGCCTCTTCCCGCCAGACCTTGATCTGACGGCCCACCGCCCTCATCACTGCACTGGAATCGTTGTCCAGGTCACCGTCCCACCGGGCCTTGTCCGCCCCATCAGTGGTGAATACCGGTCGCCCTTTACCTCCGCTGGTCGCGCCCATGCGCGCCACCTCCTCTACCGTCCCCAACCGCCCCACCTGCGGCGAGTCACGGCCGCGCCTGGGACAGAACCCGGCCACATCCGCACACAAGCGACCTGTGCGACTTCACCGCACAAACGTAGAAGTCCTTTGTCGCCTCTGGTGACCGGATTCGAATGTGTTCACCCGATTGCCCCGGTCAGCTGCTCGAGCGAAGAGCGGCGCGGTCGCGCGACGAGAGCTCAGGCGTGACGCACTTGAGCTGACGAGCAACCATGAGGTGTCAAGAGTGAACGACTTGGCCGGCTCCATGGCGGTCCCCGGAACAGCTGTATGGGCGACGCCCGGCTCCATTCGCCGGTGCCTCGCGGCTGGTCAGTCGAGACAGAACTCGTTGCCCTCGACGTCCTGCATCACGAGGCACGACTCGTTCTCCTCATCGGCCGGCAGGAGTCGCACGCGTTTCGCGCCGAGCGCCACCAGCCGTGCGCACTCGGCCTCGAGCACGGCGAGACGCTCTTCGCCCACGAGCCCCTTGCCGACCCGCACGTCAACATGAACCCGGTTCTTGGTGATCTTCTCTTCCGGAACGCGCTGGAAATACAGTCGCGGGCCCGCGCCCGAGGGGTCGGCGCAGGCGAACCACGAACCTCGGCTCTCGGGCGGCAGGGAACGCTCGCAGTCGTCCCAGGTGGCGAATCCTCCGGGCAGCACCGCGTCGTACCCCAACGCCTCGCACCAGAAGAGACCGACGCGCTTCGGGTCGGCGCAGTCGAAGGTGACCTGGATTTCCTTGATCGATGCCATCCGATCATCATAGGGACGCGTGCGGACGCCGCACCCCGGTTGCCGAACCCGCCCCGCGGCTCAGCCGGCGCGGAGGCCCGGAAAATGCGGTTGAGACAGGGACCACCGCGTGCTCGAATGGCCTACTCGCCCACGGAACTGACGTCGGGGAACATGAAGGGCAGGCCATTGTGGTGACCGGGGACCTGGTGAAGCTGCGGCCGATGGAACCGTCGGAGGCCGAAGCGCTGTGGCGGTGGAACCACGACCCGGAGGTCATGCGGTGGATGAGTGACGGATACCCCCAGTCACTGGCTCACGTCGAGAAGCGTGTGCGGGAGCGGACGGCGAACTCCTACGCCGATGTCATCCTCGGCATTGAGGTACTCGCCGACCGCCGGCTCATAGGGCTGGTCCGGCTGCGGGACGCGGAACCGGAGACCGGGTGCGCCGAACTCGACATCTACCTCGGCGAAAAGAAGTACTGGGGACAGGGCCACGCCACCGACGCGATGCGGACCATGTGCCGCTACGGCTTCGACAAGATGCAGCTCCACAAGATCTCGCTGACCGTCGTCACCGAGAACCACGCGGCCCACCATGTGTACCGGAAGATCGGCTTCGTGGAGGAGGGGCGGCTGCGCCAGGTGTTCCGGCGCGACGGCCAGTGGTACGACCAGTTCACCATGGGTCTGCTGGCCGGCGAGCTTCGCTAGGACGCGCCGCTCCGCCGGTTCCCCAGGGCGCGGCGGAGGCCGTAGAAGGCGGCGCCGGCGGCCAGGACGGCCGCGCCGGAGAGCACCGAGGCCGGCGGCAGGGCGAACGCCAGGATCAGGCAGCCGGCCAGGCCGACGGCGGGGACCACGCGCGGCGGCCTGCCCTCACCGGGTGTCAGCGTCCAGGCGGAGGCATTGGCGATGGCGTAATAGACGAGCACGCCGAAGGACGAGAAGCCGATCGCGCCGCGCAGGTCCGCGGTGGCGGCGAGCAGCACCACCGCCGCTCCGACGGCCAGTTCGGCCCGGTGCGGCACGTGGAAGCGGGGGTGCACGGCGGCCAGGGCCTGCGGGAGGTGACGGTCGCGGGCCATGGCCAGTGTGGTGCGGGAGACTCCCAGGATCAGCGCCAGGAGCGCGCCGAGCGCGGCGACGGCCGCTCCCACGCCGACCACCGGGACCAGGGCAGGTGCCCCCGCCGCCCGGACGGCGTCGGCCAGCGGTGCGGTGGCCTCCGCGAGCCGGACGGGGCCCAGGACGGCGAGAACGGCCACGGCCACCGCCGCGTACACGGCCAGGGTGATGCCCAGCGCCAGGGGAACGGCGCGCGGGATGGTGCGGGCCGGGTCGCGGACCTCTTCGCCGAGGGTGGCGATGCGCGCGTAGCCGGCGAAGGCGAAGAACAGCAGGCCCGCCGCCTGGAGCACCCCCCAGGGCGTCGCGTCACCGGCCGGCCGCAGGTGCGCCAGGTCTGCCTGACCGCTGGTCAGGGAGGCCACCACGACGGCTCCGAGAACCGCGAGCACGGTGGCGACGATCGCGCGGGTGAGCCAGGCGGTCTTCTGGATCCCGGCGTAGTTGACGGCGGTGAGCGCGACCACCGCGGCCACCGCCAGCGGCCGCTCATGGCCGGGCCACGCGTACGCGCCGACGGTCAGCGCCATCGCCGCGCAGGAGGCCGTCTTGCCCACGACGAACGCCCAGCCGGCCAGGTAGCCCCAGAACTCCCCCAGCCGCTCACGGCCGTACACATAGGTGCCGCCGGAGGCGGGGTAACGGGCGGCCAGCCTGGCGGAGGAGGTCGCGTTGCAGTAGGCGACCACGGCCGCCACCGCCAGCCCGATCAGCAGCCCCGAGCCGGCCGCCGCGGCCGCCGGGCCGAAGGACGCGAAGATGCCCGCGCCGATCATCGCCCCCAGGCCGATCATCACGGCGTCCGGCACACCGAGTCCGCGCCGCAGTCGCGGTTCGCTCATGGAACTCTCCCTGACAGCCCTTCCGGCGGGGGGCCCGGCCCTGCCGGGCTTCCGGCACCCGGACGACGGTACCGGAGAGGCCGGAGGCCACGGCCTCTCCCCTCCCCCGGGCGGGCATGCCGAAGGGCCCGTACGGCCGCGCGGTGAGGTGCGGTCGTACGGGCCCTTTCGCCGGCCGGGGCCGACAGGTGCTCCGGGGAGCGTCAGGTCACTTGACGATCTTGGTGACCTGGCCGGCGCCCACGGTCCGGCCACCCTCACGGATGGCGAACTTCAGGCCCTCCTCCATGGCGACCGGCTGAATCAGCTCGACCTTCATTTCGGTGTTGTCGCCCGGCATGACCATCTCGGTGCCCTCGGGGAGGCTCACCACACCGGTCACGTCCGTGGTACGGAAGTAGAACTGCGGGCGGTAGTTGTTGAAGAACGGGGTGTGGCGGCCACCCTCGTCCTTCGACAGGATGTAGGCCTGGGCCTCGAACTCGGTGTGCGGGGTGACCGAGCCCGGCTTGATGATGACCTGGCCGCGCTCGACGTCCTCGCGCTTGATGCCGCGGAGCAGCAGACCGACGTTCTCACCGGCCTGGCCCTCGTCGAGCAGCTTGCGGAACATCTCGATACCGGTAACGGTGGTGGAGGTCTTCTCCTCCTTGATACCGATGATGTCGACGTTCTCGTTGACCTTGAGGACACCGCGCTCGATACGGCCGGTGACGACCGTGCCGCGACCGGTGATCGTGAAGACGTCCTCGATGGGCATCAGGAACGGCTTCTCGACGTCGCGCTCCGGCTGCGGGATGGACTCGTCGACGGCCTTCATCAGGTCGAGGACGGTCTTGCCCCACTCCGCGTCGCCCTCCAGCGCCTTCAGCGCGGAGACCTTCACGACCGGCACGTCGTCGCCGGGGAACTCGTACTCGGACAGGAGCTCACGGACCTCGAGCTCGACGAGCTCCATGATCTCCTCGTCGTCCACCATGTCGGCCTTGTTCAGGGCGACGACGATGTACGGCACGCCGACCTGGCGGGCCAGGAGCACGTGCTCCTTGGTCTGCGGCATCGGACCGTCGGTCGCGGCGACCACGAGGATCGCGCCGTCCATCTGGGCGGCACCGGTGATCATGTTCTTGATGTAGTCCGCGTGACCCGGGCAGTCGACGTGGGCGTAGTGACGGCTCTCCGTCTGGTACTCGACGTGCGCGATGGAGATGGTGATACCGCGCTGACGCTCTTCGGGAGCCTTGTCGATCTGGTCGAAGGCCGAGGCCTCGTTCAGGTCGGGGTACGCGTCGTGCAGCACCTTGGTGATCGCCGCGGTAAGAGTGGTCTTACCGTGGTCGATGTGACCGATGGTGCCGATGTTGACGTGCGGCTTAGTCCGCTCGAACTTCGCCTTCGCCACTGGGGTCCTCCTGTGGACTGGTGCTGTACGCCCTCCGCGTCTTGCGGAAGGTGTTCACATGGTCGGTCCGAACCGGCCAGGACCCCGAGGGGGACGCCCTTGACCTGTTCGCTTGGGGGCCGGCCCCGGGTTCCGCCGCAGAATACCTGAGTGTTCTGCGGCGGAATGCCCCGAATGCCGTTGGTGCTCCAGCTTAAGGGGTGGAGTAGTCGGGAATCCCCGGGTTACTCGCCCTTGGCCTTCGCGATGATCTCCTCCGCGACGTTCTTGGGAACCTCGCCATAGGAATCGAACTGCATGCTGTAGCTCGCGCGACCGGAGGTCTTGCTCCGCAGGTCACCGACGTAACCGAACATCTCCGAGAGCGGCACCAGAGCCTTGACGATCTTGGCTCCGCTCCGGTCCTCCATGGCCTGAACCTGGCCACGGCGGGAGTTGATGTCACCGATCACATCGCCCATGTAGTCCTCGGGCGTGGTGACCTCGACGGCCATCAGCGGTTCGAGCAGGGCCGGGCTGGCCCTCCTCGCGGCCTCCTTGAACACCATGGAGCCGGCGATCTTGAAAGCCATCTCGGACGAGTCGACGTCGTGGTAGGCGCCGTCCAGCAGCGTCACCTTGACACCGGTCAGCGGGTAGCCGGCGAGAACGCCGAACTCCATCGCCTCCTGGCAGCCGGCGTCCACGGACGGGATGTACTCCCGCGGGATGCGGCCACCGGTGACCTTGTTCTCGAACTCGTACCCGTCGCCCTCGAGCGGCTCGACGCTGATCTGCACCTTCGCGAACTGACCGGAACCACCGGTCTGCTTCTTGTGCGTGTAGTCGACCTTCTCGACGGCCCTGCGCAGGGTCTCCCGGTAGGCGACCTGCGGCTTGCCGACGTTGGCCTCGACCTTGAACTCGCGCTTCATGCGGTCGACCAGCACGTCCAGGTGCAGCTCGCCCATGCCCGAGATGATGGTCTGGCCGGTCTCCTCGTCGGACTTGACCTGGAAGGACGGGTCCTCCTCGGCCAGCCGCTGGATCGCGACACCCAGCTTCTCCTGGTCGCCCTTCGACTTGGGCTCGATGGCGACCTCGATGACCGGGGCCGGGAACTCCATCGACTCCAGGATCACCTGGTCCGCCGCGTCGCAGAGGGTCTCGCCGGTGGTGGTCTGCTTCAGACCCATGACGGCGACGATGTCGCCGGCACCCACGCTGTCGATCTCCTCACGCTTGTTCGCGTGCATCCGGTAGATCTTGCCGATGCGCTCCTTCTTGCCCTTCACCGAGTTCATCACCTGCGTGCCGGTCTTCAGCACGCCGGAGTAGATCCGGACGAAGGTGAGCTTGCCCAGGTGGGGGTCGCTCATGATCTTGAAGGCGAGCCCGGCGAGCGGCTCCTCCTCGGACGGCTTGCGGGCGATGACCTGCTCGCTGTCCTTGGGGGAGTAACCCTCGACGGCCTCGATGTCCAGCGGCGACGGCAGGTACCGCACGACCGCGTCGAGCAGGGGCTGCACGCCCTTGTTCTTGAACGCGGTACCGCAGAACACCGGGGTGACGGTGGTGGAGCCCTCGGCGCCGGTGGAGGCGAGGGTGATGCGGCGGATCGCCGCGCGCAGCTGCTCCTCGGAGGGCTCCTCGCCCTCCAGGTACAGCTCCATCATCTCCTCGTCGTTCTCGGCGACACCCTCCACCAGCTTGCCGCGCCACTCCTCGGCGTCGGCCTGGAGGTTCTCGGGGATGTCGACGACGTCGTACATCTCACCGAGCTTGGTCTCCTCGGACCACACCAGGGCCTTCATGCGGACGAGGTCCACCACGCCACGGAAGCCGGCCTCGGCACCGATCGGGAGCTGCATCACCAGCGGGGTCGCGGACAGGCGGTCGACGATCATGTCGACGCAGCGGAAGAAGTCCGCGCCCGTGCGGTCCAGCTTGTTGACGAAGCAGATCCGCGGCACGCCGTACCGGTCGGCCTGGCGCCAGACCGTCTCGGACTGCGGCTCCACGCCGGCCACGCCGTCGAACACCGTCACCGCACCGTCGAGCACCCGCAGCGAACGCTCCACCTCGACGGTGAAGTCGACGTGCCCGGGCGTGTCGATGATGTTGATGGTGTGGTCGACCTCGTCCAGCGGCCAGTGGCAGGTGGTCGCGGCGGACGTGATGGTGATGCCGCGCTCCTGCTCCTGCGCCATCCAGTCCATCGTCGCGGCGCCGTCGTGCACCTCGCCGATCTTGTAGCTCACGCCGGTGTAGAACAGGATCCGCTCGGTGGTGGTCGTCTTGCCCGCGTCGATGTGGGCCATGATCCCGATGTTGCGGACCCTGGCCAGGTCAAGTGAAGTAGTAGCCATGAGGCTTCGATCTTCTCTCGGTCTCGATGGGGTAGCGACTACCAGCGGTAGTGCGCGAAGGCCTTGTTGGACTCGGCCATCTTGTGGGTGTCCTCGCGCTTCTTGACGGACGCGCCGAGGCCGTTGGAGGCGTCGAGCAGTTCGTTCATCAGACGCTCGGTCATGGTCTTCTCGCGGCGGGCCCGCGAGTAGCCGACCAGCCAGCGCAGCGCCAGGGTGGAGGAGCGGCCGGGGCGGACCTCGACCGGCACCTGGTAGGTGGCACCGCCGACGCGCCGGGAGCGGACCTCGAGGGTCGGCTTGACGTTCTCCAGCGCGCGCTTGAGGGTGATGACCGGGTCGTTGCCGGTCTTCTCCCGCAGCCCCTCCATGGCGCCGTAGACGATGCGCTCGGCGGTGGAGCGCTTGCCGTTCAGCAGCACCTTGTTGATGAGGGAGGTCACCAGAGGAGAACCGTAGACCGGGTCGATGTGGACCGGGCGCTTCGGGGCAGGGCCCTTACGAGGCATGCTTACTTCTCCTTCTTGGCGCCGTAGCGGCTGCGAGCCTGCTTGCGGTTCTTGACGCCCTGCGTGTCGAGGGAGCCGCGGATGATCTTGTAACGAACACCCGGCAGGTCCTTCACACGGCCACCACGCACGAGCACGATGGAGTGCTCCTGGAGGTTGTGGCCCTCACCCGGAATGTAAGCGGTGACCTCGATACCACTGGTCAGTCGCACACGGGCGACCTTGCGCAGGGCCGAGTTCGGCTTCTTCGGGGTGGTCGTGAACACACGCGTGCAGACACCACGACGCTGGGGCGAACCCTCGAGCGCGGGTGTCTTGTTCTTCTCGACCTTGTCCTGCCGGCCCTTGCGGACCAGCTGCTGGATCGTTGGCACCGTTTCTCCGGTTTCATGTCTGCCGGCCATGTTCAGCCGGCGGCGATAAAGCTAACCTGGCCACTCGCCGACCCACGCGGTCGGGTGTGTCGGATACCGCAGGCTTCCGCGCCGCACGGCGGGAAGGTGATGCGGATCCCGGAATCCCGGCTGCGAACAGGCAGGGGACACCCCAGGCACAAGGTCAGAGCCTACCTAGCGCATGGGCTGCGGTCAAAACAACCACCCACGCTGCCTTGACGGCGCACGGTTTCCGTGTCCGCTCCCCGGCCCCCGCCTCCGGAGCCCGGGCCCGCACACGCCGGCGGGCGCCCGCCCCCTGGGGAGCGACCGCCCGCCGATGGTGTCCGGCACCCGGCCCGAGCCGGGTGCCGTCAGCCATGTCAGCCCTGGTAGGGGCCGTAGTCGTAGTCCTCCAGCGGGACCGCCTGGCCGGAGCCGGTGCCGAAGGGCGAGTAGTCGATGTCGTCGTAACCGACGGCCGAGTACATCGCGGCCTTCGCCTCCTCGGTGGGCTCCACCCGGATGTTCCGGTAGCGGGACAGGCCCGTGCCGGCCGGGATGAGCTTACCGATGATGACGTTCTCCTTGAGGCCGATCAGGGAGTCCGACTTGGCGTTGATCGCCGCGTCGGTCAGCACCTTCGTGGTCTCCTGGAAGGACGCCGCCGACAGCCACGACTCGGTGGCCAGCGACGCCTTGGTGATGCCCATGAGCTGCGGACGGCCGGAGGCGGGGTGACCGCCCTCCGCCACCACGCGGCGGTTCTCGCTCTCGAACTTCGAGCGCTCCACCAGCTCACCGGGCAGCAGCTCGGCGTCCCCGGACTCGATGATCGTCACCCGGCGCAGCATCTGCCGGACGATGATCTCGATGTGCTTGTCGTGGATGGCCACACCCTGCGAGTTGTAGACCTTCTGGACCTCGCCGACCAGGTAGATCTGCACCGCCCGCTGGCCGAGGATCCGCAGCACGTCGTGCGGGTTGGCCGCACCGACGGTCAGCGGCTGGCCGACCGTGACGTGGTCGCCCTCGTCCACCAGCAGCCGGGACCGCTTGGAGACCGCGTAGGAGGTCTCGTCCGACCCGTCGTCCGGGGTGACGACGACCTTCTTGGTCTTCTCGGTCTCCTCGATCCGCACCCGGCCGGCCGACTCGGAGATCGGCGCGACGCCCTTGGGGGTACGGGCCTCGAAGAGCTCGACGACACGCGGCAGACCCTGGGTGATGTCCTCACCGGCCACACCGCCGGTGTGGAAGGTCCGCATCGTCAGCTGGGTGCCGGGCTCACCGATGGACTGGGCGGCGATGATGCCGACCGCCTCACCGATGTCGACCAGCTTGCCGGTGGCCAGCGAACGGCCGTAGCACATGGCGCAGGCGCCGACCGCGGACTCGCAGGTGAGCACCGAGCGGGTCCTGACCGTCTTGACACCGTGCCGGACCAGCTCGTCGATGAGCACGTCGCCCAGGTCGGTGCCGGCCGGGGCCAGCACCGTGCCGTCGACGGTGACGTCCTCGGCCAGGCAGCGGGCGTAGACGCTGCTCTCCACGTTCTCCGTCTTGCGCAGCACGCCGTCCGGGCCGGTGACCGCGATGTCCAGCTTGAGGCCGCGCTCGGTGCCGCAGTCCTCCTCACGGATGATGACGTCCTGGGAGACGTCCACCAGACGCCGGGTCAGGTAGCCGGAGTCGGCGGTCCGCAGGGCGGTGTCCGCCAGACCCTTCCGGGCGCCGTGCGTGGAGATGAAGTACTCCAGCACGGACAGACCCTCGCGGAAGGAGGCCTTGATGGGACGCGGGATCGTCTCGTTCTTGGCGTTGGAGACCAGGCCTCGCATACCCGCGATCTGACGCATCTGCATCATGTTTCCGCGGGCTCCCGAGTCGACCATCATGAAGATGGGGTTCGTCTTCGGGAAGTTCTCGTTCATGGTCTCGGCGACCTCGTTGGTCGCCTTCGTCCAGATCGCGATGAGTTCCTGGGTCCGCTCGTCCTTGGTGATCAGACCGCGCTCGTACTGCTTCTGGACCTTCTCGTCCTGCGCCTCGTAGTTCGCGAGGATCTGCTTCTTGGCCTCGGGAACGACGATGTCGGAGACGGCGACGGTGACACCGGACCGGGTGGCCCAGTAGTAACCGGCGGCCTTCAGGTTGTCCAGCGCCGCGGCGACGACGACCTTGGGGTAGCGCTCGGCCAGGTCGTTGACGATCGCGGAGAGCTGCTTCTTGCCCACCGACTCGTCGACGAACGGGTAGTCCTCCGGCAGCAGCTCGTTGAACAGCGCCCGGCCCAGGGTGGTGCGCAGCCGGAAGCTGTCACCCTGCTGCCACTGCGGCTCGCCCTCCTCGGAGGCCGGCGGTGTCCAGCCGCGCGGCGGAACGGCGCCCACCGGGAAGCGGATGTCGATCTTCGCCTGGAGCGACAGCTCGCCGGCGTCGAAGGCCATGATCGCCTCGGCGGTGGAGGCGAAGGACCGGCCTTCGCCCTTGACCTCGCGCTCCTCCTCGTCGGTGGTGAGGAAGAACAGCCCCAGCACCATGTCCTGGGTGGGCATGGTGACCGGCCGGCCGTCGGCCGGCTTGAGGATGTTGTTCGAGGACAGCATCAGGATGCGGGCCTCGGCCTGCGCCTCCGCGGACAGCGGCAGGTGCACGGCCATCTGGTCGCCGTCGAAGTCCGCGTTGAAGGCGGTGCACACCAGCGGGTGGATCTGGATCGCCTTGCCCTCGACCAGCTGCGGTTCGAAGGCCTGGATGCCCAGGCGGTGCAGGGTCGGGGCACGGTTCAGCAGCACCGGGTGCTCGGCGATGACCTCTTCGAGGACGTCGTACACCACGGTGCGCTGGCGCTCGACCATGCGCTTGGCCGACTTGATGTTCTGCGCGTGGTTGAGATCCACCAGACGCTTCATCACGAACGGCTTGAACAGCTCCAGCGCCATCGCCTTGGGCAGACCGCACTGGTGCAGCTTGAGCTGCGGGCCGACGACGATCACCGAACGGGCGGAGTAGTCGACGCGCTTGCCCAGCAGGTTCTGCCGGAAGCGGCCCTGCTTGCCCTTGAGCATGTCGGACAGCGACTTCAGCGGACGGTTGCCCGGGCCGGTCACCGGCCGGCCGCGGCGGCCGTTGTCGAACAGCGCGTCGACGGCCTCCTGCAGCATCCGCTTCTCGTTGTTCACGATGATCTCGGGCGCGCCGAGGTCCAGCAGCCGCTTGAGGCGGTTGTTCCGGTTGATGACCCGGCGGTAGAGGTCGTTCAGGTCGGAGGTCGCGAAACGGCCACCGTCCAGCTGCACCATCGGCCGCAGGTCCGGCGGGATCACGGGGACGCAGTCGAGCACCATGCCCTTGGGGCTGTTGGAGGTCTGCAGGAACGCGGAGACGACCTTCAGCCGCTTCAGGGCGCGGGTCTTCTTCTGGCCCTTGCCGGTCCGGATGATCTCCCGGAGCCGCTCGGCCTCCTCGTTCAGGTCGAAGGTCTCCAGCCGCTTCTGCAGCGCGGCGGCGCCCATCGAGCCGTCGAAGTAGGTGCCGAAGCGGTCGCGCAGCTCGCGGTAGAGCAGCTCGTCGCCCTCCAGGTCCTGGACCTTGAGGTTCTTGAAGCGGTTCCACACGTCGTCGAGCCGGTCGATCTCGCGCTGGGCGCGGTCGCGGATCTGCTTCATCTCGCGCTCGGCGCCCTCACGCACCTTGCGGCGCACGTCCGCCTTGGCGCCCTCGGCCTCCAGCTCGGCCAGGTCGGCCTCCTGCTTCTTGGCCCGGGCCTCCAGGTCCGCGTCGCGGCGCTGCTCGATCTGCTGGCGCTCGACGGAGACGTGTGCCTCCAGCGAGGGCAGGTCGCGGGTGCGGCGCTCCTCGTCCACGTACGTGATCATGTACGCGGCGAAGTAGATGACCTTCTCCAGGTCCTTCGGCGCCAGGTCCAGCAGGTAGCCCAGGCGGGAGGGCACACCCTTGAAGTACCAGATGTGGGTGACGGGGGCGGCCAGTTCGATGTGGCCCATCCGCTCACGGCGCACCTTGGCGCGGGTCACCTCGACGCCGCAGCGCTCACAGATGATGCCCTTGAAGCGGACGCGCTTGTACTTGCCGCAGTAGCACTCCCAGTCCCGGGTGGGGCCGAAGATCTTCTCGCAGAAGAGGCCGTCCTTCTCGGGCTTGAGCGTGCGGTAGTTGATGGTCTCCGGCTTCTTGACCTCACCGTGGGACCACTGACGGATGTCGTCAGCGGTGGCGAGGCCGATCCGCAGTTCGTCGAAGAAGTTGACGTCGAGCACTGTCGTCAATCCCTCTCAGGGTCGTGTCAAAAATGGTCTGAACGGGGTCGCGGGGACGGCCGGGGCCCTCCCGCTCCTCCGCGGGCGGCGGGAGGAGCGGGAGGGACTCACGGCCGGGCCCGTCAGACCTCTTCGACGCTGCTCGGCTCGCGCCGGGACAGGTCGATACCGAGCTCTTCCGCCGCGCGGAAGACGTCCTCGTCGGTGTCACGCATCTCGATGGACATGCCGTCCGAGGACAGCACCTCCACGTTGAGGCAGAGCGACTGCATTTCCTTGATGAGCACCTTGAAGGACTCCGGGATGCCGGGCTCCGGGATGTTCTCGCCCTTCACGATCGCCTCGTAGACCTTCACCCGGCCGGTGACGTCGTCGGACTTGATCGTCAGCAGCTCCTGGAGCGCGTAGGCGGCGCCGTACGCCTCCAGGGCCCAGACCTCCATCTCACCGAAGCGCTGGCCGCCGAACTGGGCCTTACCGCCGAGCGGCTGCTGGGTGATCATGGAGTACGGACCGGTCGAACGCGCGTGGAGCTTGTCGTCGACCAGGTGGTGGAGCTTGAGGATGTACATGTACCCGACCGAGACCGGGTCCGGGAACGGCTCGCCGGAGCGGCCGTCGTACAGGCGCGCCTTCCCGGAGGGGAGCACCAGCCGGTCGCCGTCGCGGTTGGGAATGGTCGACTCGAAGAGGCCGGCCATCTCGTCCTCGCGGGCGCCATCGAACACCGGGGTGGCGACGTTGGTGCCGGGGGCGACATCGTCCGCGCCGATCGCGGCCAGCCGCTGCTTCCACTCGGCGTCCAGCCCTTCGACCTGCCAGCCCTGGGAGGCCAGCCAGCCCAGGTGGATCTCCAGGACCTGGCCCGGGTTCATCCGGGAGGGGACGCCCAGGGGGTTCAGGATGACGTCGACCGGGGTGCCGTCCTCCATGAACGGCATGTCCTCGACCGGCAGGATCTTGGAGATGACGCCCTTGTTGCCGTGCCGGCCGGCCAGCTTGTCGCCGTCGGTGATCTTGCGCTTCTGCGCCACGTAGACGCGGACCAGCTGGTTCACGCCCGGCGGCAGCTCGTCGCCCTCCTCGCGGTCGAAGACCCGGACGCCGATGACCTTGCCGGTCTCGCCGTGCGGCACCTTCAGCGAGGTGTCACGGACCTCGCGGGCCTTCTCACCGAAGATCGCGCGCAGCAGCCGCTCCTCGGGGGTCAGCTCGGTCTCACCCTTCGGGGTGACCTTGCCGACCAGGATGTCGCCCGCCTCGACCTCGGCGCCGATCCGGATGATGCCGCGATCGTCGAGGTCGGCCAGCACCTCCTCGGAGACGTTCGGGATGTCCCGGGTGATCTCCTCGGGGCCGAGCTTGGTGTCCCGGGCGTCCACCTCGTGCTCGTCGATGTGGATCGAGGACAGGACGTCGTCCTGCACCAGGCGCTGCGAGAGGATGATCGCGTCCTCGTAGTTGTAGCCCTCCCAGGGCATGAACGCGACCAGCAGGTTCTTGCCCAGCGCCATCTCGCCCTCGTCGGTGGACGGGCCGTCGGCGATGACCTGACCGGCCTTCACCTCCTGGCCCTCCTCGACGAGGACCTTCTGGTTGAACGAGGTGCCCTGGTTGGAGCGGTGGAACTTCGACAGCCGGTAGGTGACGTGGGTGCCGTCGGCGTTCTCCGCGGAGATGTAGTCGGCCGAGACGTCGGTGATGACGGCGTCCTGGTCGGCCTTGATCACATCGCCGGCGTCCGTCGCGCAGCGGTACTCCATGCCGGTGCCCACCAGCGGGGCCTCCGCCTTCAGCAGCGGGACGGCCTGGCGCATCATGTTCGAGCCCATGAGCGCGCGGTTGGCGTCGTCGTGCTCCAGGAACGGGATCATGGCCGTGGCCACCGACACCATCTGGCGCGGCGAGACGTCCATGTAGTCGACCTCGGAACCCGGGATGTAGTCCACCTCGCCGCCACGGCGGCGGACCAGCACCCGGGACTCGGCGAAGCGGTAGTCGTCGGTCAGCTTCGCGTTCGCCTGGGCGATCACGAAGCGGTCCTCCTCGTCCGCCGTCAGGTAGTCGACCTCGTCGGTGACCACGCCGTCGCGCACCTTGCGGTAGGGCGTCTCGACGAAACCGAAGGCGTTGACCCGGCCGAAGGCCGCCAGCGAGCCGATCAGACCGATGTTCGGACCCTCGGGGGTCTCGATCGGGCACATCCGGCCGTAGTGCGAGGGGTGCACGTCACGGACCTCGAGGCCCGCCCGCTCACGGCTCAGACCGCCGGGGCCCAGCGCCGAGAGCCGGCGCTTGTGCGTCAGGCCGGACAGCGGATTGGTCTGGTCCATGAACTGGGACAGCTGGCTGGTGCCGAAGAACTCCTTGATGGAGGCGACGACCGGCCGGATGTTGATCAGGGTCTGCGGCGTGATCGCCTCGACGTCCTGGGTGGTCATCCGCTCCCGGACCACGCGCTCCATCCGGGCCAGGCCGGTACGGACCTGGTTCTGGATGAGCTCGCCCACGTTGCGCAGGCGGCGGTTGCCGAAGTGGTCGATGTCGTCGGTCTCGACCACGATGGTCCGGCCGTTGGAGGTGACCGTCTCGGTCTCCCCGGCGTGCAGCTTGACCAGGTACTTGATCGTGGCGATGACGTCCTCGGTCGTCAGCACGCCGGCGTCCAGCGGCTCGTCGCCGCCGAGCTTCTTGTTGATCTTGTACCGGCCGACCTTGGCCAGGTCGTACCGCTTGGGGTTGAAGTACAGGTTCTCCAGCAGGGTCTGCGCGGCCTCGCGGGTCGGCGGCTCGCCCGGGCGGAGCTTGCGGTAGATGTCGAGCAGCGCGTCGTCCTGCCCCTGGGTGTGGTCCTTCTCCAGGGTGGCGCGCATCGACTCGTACTCGCCGAACTCCTCCAGGATCTGCTCGGAGGTCCAGCCCAGGGCCTTCAGCAGCACCGTGACGGACTGCTTGCGCTTGCGGTCGATGCGGACACCGACCATGTCGCGCTTGTCGATCTCCATCTCCAGCCAGGCACCCCGGGACGGGATGATCTTGGCCGAGAACAGGTCCTTGTCCGAGGTCTTGTCGATGCTGCTGTCGAAGTAGACGCCGGGCGAGCGGACCAGCTGGGAGACCACGACACGCTCGGTGCCGTTGATGCAGAAGGTGCCCTTGTCGGTCATGAGCGGGAAGTCACCCATGAAGACCGTCTGGGACTTGATCTCGCCGGTCTCGTTGTTGGTGAACTCGGCGGTGACGAAGAGCGGTGCGGCGTACGTGAAGTCGCGCTCCTTGCACTCGTCGATGGAGTTCTTGGGCGGCTCGAACCGGTGGTCGCGGAAGGTGAGCGACATCGACCCGGAGAAGTCCTCGATGGGGGAGATCTCCTCGAAGATCTCCTCCAGCCCGGACTTGGTGGGGACGCCCTGCCCACTCTCCAGCGCGGCCTCGACTCGGGCCTTCCAGGCGTCGTTGCCGAGCAGCCAGTCGAAGCTCTCGGTTTGCAGCGCAAGGAGGTTCGGAACCTCGAGAGGCTCCTTGATCTTCGCAAAAGAGACACGCAGGGGTGCGGTGCTGGTGCCGTTATTCGTGTGTACGGTCGAGGCGTTGCGCGAGGCGGCCAAGAGGGGGTCCTTCCGAGGGCTCGGACTCACTGCGCGCATACCGGTCCCCCTGGTGACGGACAGGGAGAAAGCTAATAGGCAGCGCAAAGGGTCAGTGTAGCCACAAGACCCACTGATGTCCAATGCCGGTATCCGGAGACCGCCACAGCACCGGTTTCCCCGCTCTCGCCTCGCCTGTCCGCGAGACCCTCCCGGCTGCCTCGGTCACCGGGGTCCGGACTCGCTTGCCGCATCAATTCCCGCATCGCCGCCGATCCATGCATCGAATCACGGACCGATGTTCATCGCGTCCCGAGAATCGCGCGAGTGGGGCGGTTCGTCAAGAGCCCCGGCCCGCTGTTGCCGCCGCCGGCGGCACCCCGGCCGCCCGACGGAATCCGGACAGCCACAGATCACCATACCTGGCGCATGGCCCAGAGCAAGGAGGCCGCGTCCGGAAGCGGCCGGGGGCGGCCACCCCGAAGGGTGACCGCCCCTGGCGACGGGAGCCGGTGAGGGCTCCGGTGTCACTTGACCTCGACGGAGGCGCCGGCGCCCTCGAGGGCCTCCTTGGCCTTGTCCGCGGCGGCCTTGTCGACCTTCTCCAGGACCGGCTTCGGGGTGCCGTCGACCAGGTCCTTGGCCTCCTTCAGACCCAGCGAGGTCAGCTCGCGCACGACCTTGATGACCTGGATCTTCTTGGCGCCGGCACCGGTGAGGATGACGTCGAACTCGTCCTGCTCCTCGGCGGCGGCGGCGTCGCCACCGGCACCACCCGGGGCGGCGGCGACGACGGCGGCCGGGGCGGCGGCCTCGACGTCGAACTTCTCCTCGAACTTCTTCACGAACTCGGAGAGCTCGATCAGGGTCATTTCCTCGAACTGCGCGAGCAGGTCTTCCTGGCTGAGCTTCGCCATGATGGCGTCCTTCCACTAAGTCGGCTGGTGCCGGGTGTACATGTCGGCGGGCGTACGGGCCCGCTGCGACCGGAGCGCGCGGTGACTACTCCGCGGCCGCGGCCTCGGCGGGAGCCGGCGTACCGGCACCGCCCTGCTCGCGCTTGTCCCGAAGCGCGTCCGCGGTGCGGACGAACTTCGACAGCGGTGCCTGGAAGGTCGCCGCGGCCTTGGCCATGGACGCCTTCATGCCACCGGCCAGCTTGGCGAGCAGCACCTCGCGGGACTCGAGGTCCGCAAGCTTGTTGATCTCTTCGGCGGACAGCGCCTTGCCGTCGAGCACGCCGCCCTTGATGACCAGGGCGGGGTGGTCCTTCGCGAAGTCGCGCAGACCCTTCGCCGCCGCGACCGGGTCACCGGTCACGAAGGCGACCGCCGTCGAGCCCTGGAAGAACTCGTCCAGCTCGGTGACCCCGGCCTCATTGGCCGCGATCTTGGTCAGCGTGTTCTTCGCCACGCGGTACTGAGCGCTCTCACCGAGAGAACGGCGCAGGTCCTTCAGCTGCGCCACGGTGAGACCGGTGTACGCGGTGACGACAGCGGCGTTGGAGTTCTGGAACTTCTCCTTGATCTCCGCGACGGCTGCGACCTTGTCGGGACTCGCCATGAACCTCGGCCCTCCTTCCGGGTGATACGGACCGCACGGAAGGGGCCGGCAACGACGAAACGCCCCGGCGCAGGCGCTCGGGGCGTGGAACGTCTCGGCTGCCACCCGGAGGGCGGCGGGCCGGACGTGTGCTCCCGCTCCGGCACACGGAGTGTGCGGGCGGGTCCCGGTCACCTGCGCAGGTCGTCCGCGATCAGCGGATCCTTCGGCCACCTCGGTGACTCCCCTGCGGGGGTCCAAGGCAACGACCAGCGGTCTTTGGCTTCGGGGGAAGACTACGCGACCGGTTTCCCCGCAGGCAAATCGCCCGACGGGCCGGGACGCCGCCCGCAGGCGCCGTCCCGGCCCGTTCACCGGATGGCGGGTCCTACTCGTCCCAGTCCTCGTCCCAGCCCTCGTCCTCGAAGTCACCGGCGAGGCCGGCCATCATCTCCATGAAGTCGATGGTCTCGTCCTCCGGCGGCGCCTCCACCGTGACGGAGGTGCCGTAGTTGGAGTAGGCGGTCTCGGTGACCATCTTGCCCTCGGGAGTCTCGAAGGCCTGGTGGATCTGGACCGGGAAGTCGTTGCCGTCCACCCAGACGTCGATGTCGAAGCTCTCGATGCCCTGCTCGCGCAGAGTTTCGATGAGCTCGGTGCGCTCCGCCTCGTCCAGGACGCCCTCGCCGGAGCCCTCCAGGGCCTCCTCCAGCGTGACGGTGCCCGAGTAGCGGTCGACCTTCTCGCCGTTCAGGGTCTCCTGGCCCATGTGCTCGACGCCGGAGGACTCCAGGAGCAGCGCGAGCTGCTCCTGCGGGCTCTGCTGCTGCTCGCCCATGCCGTGGGTCAGCGCGTCGGCGATCTCGTCGTCGCCGCTCTCCTCCGCGATGGCCGCGAAGTCCATCTTGAGCCAGCTGGCACCGCCGGTCTCGGCGGCCATCTCCTCGCCGAGGTTCATGTACATGACGTTGTCGAGGAAGATCATGGAGATCCCGTCCTCGTTCAGGTCCGGGCCAGTCGCGGTGATGTCCATGGCCAGGGTCGGCTCCCAGGACATGGAGCCCGTCATCGTCATGTCGCCGCCGGCGGACCCCGGCGCGCGCACGACCATCTCGATGTCCGCGGAGGTGATCTCCTGGGTCTTCTCCGCAGCTGCCTGAAGGGCCTCGAAGGCGGACCGGGAGGCCGCCCCGCCATTGCCGGACGATCCGGCGTCATCGGACGAGCCGGAGTCCCCGCTGCACGCCGCCGTGCCTATCAGCAGTGCGGCCGTGGCCACAGCGAGCGCGCCTTTGCGTATGGGACGCATGTTCCCCACCTTCGTACTGAAAACCTTTGGTCGACCCTCACAGTAGCGCAGGGTGATCAAGCAAACGGCACCTGCCCCCGGTCTGTGACAGAACGGAGACAGGTGCCGAATGCAGGGGTGGCGCGACCGCCACGGGAAGGCTGCGGTCAGACCGCGGCGTCCTCCGCCAGGAGGTTGCGGGTGCGGTTGCCGTCGACCGGGATGCCGGGGCCCATCGTGGTGGTGATGGTGGCCTTCTTGATGTACCGGCCCTTGGCCGCCGAGGGCTTCAGCCGCTGGATCTCCTCCATCGCCGCGGCGTAGTTCTCGACGAGCTGGCGCTCGTCGAAGGACACCTTGCCGATGATGAAGTGGAGGTTCGCGTGCTTGTCCACACGGAACTCGATCTTGCCGCCCTTGATGTCGGTGACGGCCTTGGCGACGTCCGGGGTGACGGTGCCGGTCTTGGGGTTCGGCATCAGACCACGCGGACCGAGCACCCGGCCCAGACGGCCGACCTTGCCCATCAGGTCCGGCGTGGCCACCACGGCGTCGAAGTCCAGCCGGCCGCCGGCGACCTCGGCGATCAGTTCGTCGGAGCCGACGATGTCGGCCCCCGCGGCTTCCGCGGCCGCGGCACGCTCACCGGTCGCGAAGACCAGGACCCGGGCGGTCTTGCCGGTGCCGTGCGGGAGGTTCACGGTGCCGCGGACCATCTGGTCGGCCTTGCGCGGGTCGACACCCAGGCGCATGGCCACCTCGACGGTCGCGTCGAACTTGGTGGTGGAGGTTTCCTTGGCCAGACGGACAGCCGCCAGCGGGGAGTACGCCTGGGTCCTGTCGACCTTGGCGTCCGCGCTGCGGAGGGACTTGCTGCGCTTCACTGCTGCTCCTGAAGAGTGCGGTTCGGAGTCGTGGTACGGGCCGGCGCAGGGCCCTGCCACGGTGGTGGATGGCGGTCCGGCCACGGGCCGGACCAGGGGGCCGTCAGCCCTCGACGGTGACGCCCATGGAACGGGCGGTACCGGCGATGATCTTCTCGGCGGCGTCCAGGTCGTTGGCGTTGAGGTCGGCCATCTTGGTGGTGGCGATCTCCCGCACCTGGTCACGCGTGATCTTCGCGACCTTGGTCTTGTGCGGCTCGCCGGAGCCCTTCTCCACACCCGCGGCCTTGAGGATCATCTTCGCGGCCGGCGGGGTCTTGGTGATGAAGGTGAAGGAGCGGTCCTCGTAGACCGTGATCTCCACCGGCACGACCCAGCCGCGCTGCGACTCGGTCGCGGCGTTGTAGGCCTTGCAGAACTCCATGATGTTGACGCCGTGCTGACCCAGCGCCGGACCGACCGGCGGGGCGGGGTTCGCGGCACCGGCCTGGATCTGGAGCTTGATCAGCCCCGCGACCTTCTTCTTCTTGGGAGGCATGCTCTCTCCGGGTCCTTAGTGAGAGGTGTTCGAGGCCCGCGGTCCGCGGGGCCCCCGGAGAACCGGAAGCCGTCCGCACGCAGGCATACCGCCCCACGATAACGGGTAGGACGGTTCAACTGAAATCCGGGCGCCCGCCCGGCCGCGGACCGGACACGCGTGAAGGGCCCGGCCGGACATTCCTGTCCGGCCGGGCCCTCGCGCCGGCTGCGGTGCGGCCGTCAGTTCTTCTGGATCTGGTCGAAGCTCAGCTCCACCGGGGTCTCCCGGCCGAAGATCTCCACCAGCCCCTTGACCTTCTTGGAGTCGGCGTTGATCTCGTTGATCGTCGCCTGCAGAGTGGCGAAGGGGCCGTCGGTGACGGTGACCGAGTCGCCCACCTCGAAGTCCAGGACCTGGACCTCGACCTTGCGCCCGCCGGCCGGCACACCGGACTCGGCCGCCGCCTCGCGGGCGGCCTTCTGCTCGACCTCGGGGGCCAGCATCTTCACGATCTCGTCCAGCGTCAGCGGGTACGGGTCGTAGGCGTTGCCCACGAAACCGGTGACGCCGGGGGTGTTGCGCACCACGCCCCAGGACTCGTTCGTCAGGTCCATCCGGACCAGGACGTAGCTGGGGAGCTTGTTCTGCTTGACGGTGCGGCGGTCGCCGTTCTTGATCTGGACGACCTCTTCCTGCGGCACCTCGACCGCGAAGATGTAGTCCTCGACGTTCAGCGAGACGGCGCGCTGCTCCAGGTTCGTCTTGACGCGGTTCTCGTAGCCCGCGTAGGTGTGCACGACGTACCACTCGCCGGGCAGAGTGCGCAGCTCCTCGCGCAGCTGTGCCACCGGGTCCACCGGCTCGGGCTCGGCCTCCGGCTCCGCGGCCTCCGCCTCCGCGCCGGCGTCCGTCCCGGTCTGCTCACCGGCGGCTTCGGCCTCGGCGCCGGTGTCCTCGGTGCCGGCCTCCGCTGCTTCGGTGTCCGCCTCGGCAGTGCCGGGGTGCTCGTCTGCCGTGCCGGCTGCTTCGAGGATGTCGCGCGGGGTGCCCTCGCCTTGCTCGGCGGGCCCGGAGTCGTTCGGATTCGGGTCAGACACGGTAGCTGCTTCTTCCTCAAATGGGGTGGATCATCCGGCAGGGACCACGGACCCGTGCCCCTCCCGGAACGGCTCAGCCGAAGACGTACTCGACGACCCGGCTGAATCCCCAGTCAAGCACGACGAGGATGCCGATGACGACGAGAACGAAGACGATCACCGCGATGGTGTAGGTCGTCAGCTGGTGCCGGGTGGGCCAGACGACCTTGCGGAGTTCCGCGATGATCTGGCGGTAGAAGAGAGCGAGCCTGCCGAGCGGGCCCTTCTTGCCTCGCCTGCCCCGGCGGCCGGTGCCTTCCCCCCGGGGCTCCGGCGCCTCGACGGAGTCCGTGATGCCAGCCACTCGTCCTCACCTGATCCCGGTAATTGCCGTGCGTGCGTGCACGCACCATGGGCACGGCGCGTGTAGCAGGGCCGGAGGGACTTGAACCCCCAACCGCTGGTTTTGGAGACCAGTGCTCTACCAATTGAGCTACGACCCTTTGCGGTGATCCCAACCTACCCCATCGGTACGGACACGAGAATGTGCCCGACCGGCAGCGGCCGGTGAGGACCAACGAGGGACGAGTGTACGTGCTGGAACGCCGTGCGTCGAACAGGTAGCTTTCAGCCACCGGTTCCACCCTCCGAGCCGCCGTGCCCCGGCCGCCCCCGGTCTGCGACGATGCCCCTATGAGTGCCGCATCCCCCTCACAGTCAGCCGCTTCGCCGACGGACCGCAGGGTCTCGGTCCGCGTCGGTGCGATCTCCGAATCCGCCACCCTCGCCGTCGACGCCAAGGCGAAGGCCCTCAAGGCCGCCGGCCGCCCGGTGATCGGGTTCGGCGCCGGCGAGCCGGACTTCCCGACCCCCGACTACATCGTCGAGGCCGCCGTGGAGGCCTGCCGCGACCCCCGCAACCACCGCTACACCCCGGCCGCGGGGCTGCCGGAGCTGAAGGCCGCCATCGCCGCCAAGACGCTGCGCGACTCCGGCTACGAGGTCGAGGCGAGCCAGATCCTGGTCACCAACGGCGGGAAGCAGGCCATCTACGAGGCCTTCGCCGCCGTCCTCGACCCGGGCGACGAGGTCCTGGTCCCGGCTCCCTACTGGACCACCTATCCCGAGTCGATCCGTCTGGCGGGCGGCGTGCCGGTGGATGTCGTCGCCGACGAGACCACCGGCTACCGGGTCTCCGTGGAGCAGCTGGAGGCAGCCCGCACGGAGAAGACGAAGATGCTGGTGTTCGTCTCCCCGTCGAACCCCACCGGCGCGGTCTACTCCCGCGAGCAGGTGGAGGCCGTCGGCCGCTGGGCCGCCGAGCACGGCCTGTGGGTGCTGACCGACGAGATCTACGAGCACCTGGTGTACGGGGACGCCACGTTCACCTCGCTGCCGGTGGTGGTCCCCGAGCTGGCCGACAAGTGCATCGTGGTCAACGGCGTCGCCAAGACGTACGCCATGACCGGCTGGCGGGTCGGCTGGATCATCGGCCCGAAGGACGTCGTCAAGGCCGCCTCCAACCTCCAGTCGCACGCCACCTCCAACGTGAGCAACGTGGCGCAGGTGGCGGCGCTGGCCGCGGTCTCCGGCGACCTGGACGCCGTGGCGAGGATGCGCGAGGCCTTCGACCGCCGGCGCCGGACCATCGTCCGGATGCTCAACGAGATCGACGGCGTCACCTGCCCCGAGCCGGAGGGCGCGTTCTACGCCTACCCGTCGGTCAAGGGGCTGCTCGGCAAGGAGCTGCGGGGCCGCCGGCCGCAGAGCTCCGTCGAGCTGGCCGAGGTGATCCTGGAGGAGGCCGAGGTCGCGGTCGTCCCCGGTGAGGCCTTCGGCACCCCCGGCTACCTGCGGCTGTCCTACGCGCTGGGCGACGAGGACCTGGTGGAGGGCGTCTCCCGGATCCAGAAGCTGCTGGCCGAGGCCCGCGACTGACCTCACCCGCACGGCACCGCCGATCCGGCGGAGGCGGCCGGCCGCGGCCCGCGCGGGCGGCGGCGGCCCGCTTCGCTGTTCGGGGTGGCGCTCGTTCGGGGAACTCGGCTACCGGCCGCGAGCGGCGATGCGGCAGTATCTGGGAATGGCGAGTGTTCGTGACCTCCGGCTGCTTCCCAAGGCCCATCTGCATCTGCACTTCACCGGCTCCATGCGCTCCGGCACGCTGCTGGAGCTGGCCGACAAGTACGGGGTGCACCTGCCCGACGCGCTCAGCGGCGGCGAGCCCCCGAAGCTGCGCGCCACGGACGAGCGGGGCTGGTTCCGCTTCCAGCGGCTGTACGACATGGCCCGCTCCTGCCTGCGCGAACCGGAGGACATCCAGCGGCTGGTGCGCGAGGCCGCCGAGGAGGACCTGCGCGACGGCTCCCGGTGGCTGGAGATCCAGGTCGACCCGACCTCATACGCCCCCCGGCTGGGCGGGCTGATTCCGGCGCTGGAGATCATCCTCGACGCGGTGGACACCACGGTGCGCGAGACGGGTCTGGACATGCGGGTCCTGGTCGCCGCGAACCGCATGAAGCACCCGCTGGACGCCCGCACCCTGGCCCGGCTGGCAGTCCGCTACCAGCACCGCGGAATCGTCGGTTTCGGACTGTCCAACGACGAGCGGCGGGGTTTCGCCCGCGACTTCGACCGGGCCTTCGCGATCGCCCGGGACGGCGGTCTGCTGGCGGCGCCGCACGGCGGCGAGCTGGCGGGACCGGCCAGCGTCCGGGACTGCCTGCAGGACCTGCGGGCGGCCCGGATCGGCCACGGGGTGCGGGCGGCGGAGGACCCGCGGCTCATGGAGCGGCTGGCACAGGCCGGGGTGACCTGCGAGGTCTGCCCGGCCTCCAATGTGGCGCTGGGCGTCTACGACAGCCTGGAGGAGGTGCCGCTGCGGACGCTGTGGGACGCCGGGGTGCCGATGGCCCTGGGTGCCGACGACCCGCTGCTGTTCGGCTCACGGCTGGCCGAGCAGTACGAGATCGCCCGGCGGTACCACGGCTTCACCGACGCGGAACTGGCCGAGCTGGCCCGGCAGTCGGTGCGGGCCTCCGCCGCGCCGGAGGACGTCCGGGACAAGCTGCTGCTGGACATCGACGCCTGGCTGGAGAGCTGACCCGGCCGCGGGCGCCGGGTGCCGCCGTCAGAGGCGGGCGCCCACCAGGACCGGCTCGTTGGCCAGGGTCACCCCGAAGGCGTCGCGGACGCCGTCGCGGACCTCCCGGGCCAGCGCCAGCAGGTCCTCCGTGCCGGCCCCGCCGCGGTTGGTGAGCGCCAGGGTGTGCTTGCCGGAGATCCGGGCCGGGCCCGTGCCGTAGCCCTTGGTGAACCCGGCCTTGTCGATGAGCCAGGCCGCCGAGGTCTTGGTGCGGCCGTCACCGGCCGGGTAGGCGGGCGGGGCGGCGCCCGGGCCCAGGCGCTCGGCGACGCGGGCGAGGAAGGCGGCGAACTGCTGATCGGTGAGGATGGGGTTGGTGAAGAAGGAGCCCGCCGACCAGGTGTCGTGGTCCTCCGGGTCGAGGACCATGCCCTTGCCCGCCCGGAGCTTGAGCACCGTCTCGCGGGCCCTGCCGACCGGCACGCGCTCCCCCGGCTCCACACCGAGGGCGCGGGCTGCTTCGGCGTACTTCACGGGCGCGGACATGCCGCCGGCGTCCTCCAGTTCCATCCGCACCCGCAGCACGACGTACCGCCCGGGGCCGGCCTTGAACCTGCTGTGCCGGTAGCCGAAGCCGCAGTCGGCCCCCGGGAGGGTGACCGTCTCGCGGGCCCTCCGGTCGTAGGCGACGACCTCGGTGATGACCGAGGAGACCTCCTGGCCGTAGGCGCCGACGTTCTGGATCGGGGTGGCCCCGGCCGAACCGGGAATGCCGGCCAGGCATTCGATGCCGGCCAGTCCGGCGGCAACCACCCGCTGGACGGCGTCCGACCAGTTCTCGCCGGCGGCCAGCTCCAGCCGGGTGCCGGCGAGGCGGAAGCCTGTGGTGGCGATGCGCAGCGCCGTGCCGTCGAAGCCGGCGTCGGCGATGACCAGGTTGCTGCCGCCGCCGATGATCAGCAGTGGCGTGCCCGCGGCGTCGGCCTCGTCGACGGCGGCCACCACCTCGTCGTCGGTGTGCGCCGTCAGCAGCCGCGTCGCGGGTCCGCCCAGACGGAAGGTGGTCAGCGGGGCCAGCGGGGCGTTGCTCAGTTCCTGCACGGGTCCAGACTACGGTGCCCGCCGCCCCCGGCCGGCGAGGGCGGGGGCGGCGGGGCCCGGACGCGCTCAGGCCAGGCGGACCACCGCGCGGGCCATGCCGAGCACCTTCTGTCCGGCACTGGTCGCGGTGAGGTCCACCCGCACCGTGCGCTGCTCGTCGTCCAGCTTGGCGGCGACCTTGGCGGTCACCTCGACGGTGGCGCCGGTGTCGTCGTCGGGGACCACGACGGGCTTGGTGAAGCGCACGCCGTACTCGGTCACGGCGGCCGGGTCACCGGCCCAGTCCGTGACCACGCGGGCGGCCTCGGCCATGGTGAACATGCCGTGCGCGATCACATCCGGCAGCCCGACCTGCCGGGCGACGCGCTCGTTCCAGTGAATCGGGTTGAAGTCGCCGGAGGCCCCGGCGTACCGCACCAGCGCGGCCCGGGTCACCGGGAACGTCCTCGCGGGCAGTTCGGTGCCGGGCTCGACGTCCCGGTAGGAGATCCGTGCGGCCATCGGTCAGCCCTCCTCGGCGGCGCGGGCCACCAGCTTGGTGTGCGCGGTCACCACGTGTCCGCCCTCGGCGTCGTGCACCTCGCCCCGGACGGTCACGATGTCGTTGCCCGCCGCGGACCGGATGGCCTCGATGGTGGAGGTGACCGAGAGCCGGTCACCGGCCCGCACCGGCCTGGTGTACTCGAACTTCTGCTCGCCGTGCACCACCCGGCTGTAGTCCAGGCCCAGCTTCGGGTCGCTGATCACCTCGCCGGCCGCCCGGAAGGTGATCGTGAAGACGAAGGTGGGCGGCGCGATCACGTCCGGGTGACCCAGTTCACGGGCCGCGTCCGGGTCCGTGTACGCCGGGTTGGCGTCCCCGATCGCCTCGGCGAACTCGCGGATCTTCTCCCGGCCCACCTCGTAGGGCTCGGTGGGCGGATAGCTCCGTCCCACGAAGGACTGGTCGAGCGCCATGGGCTGGTACCCCTCCCGTGCCGCGAGGCCGCCCCCGTGATCGGGGACGGCCTCGTGTGAAATCAGTGGATCAGCGGGTCTCGCGGTGCGCGGTGTGCGAGTTGCAGCGCGGGCAGTGCTTCTTCATCTCCAGGCGATCCGGGTTGTTGCGCCGGTTCTTCTTGGTGATGTAGTTCCGCTCCTTGCACTCCACGCAGGCCAGCGTGATCTTCGGGCGGACGTCTGTGGCAGCCACGTGAGTGCTCCTTGACGGACGGACGGTGTGAACACAGAGACAGTAGCCGATCGGAGGACCGACCCCGCAATCGGCTACTGGGAGTGAAGTAGCGGCGACCGGACTTGAACCGGTGACACAACGATTATGAGCCGTTTGCTCTACCGACTGAGCTACGCCGCCAGGATGTGCGCCGCCCTGCCGGGGCAGGACGCCTCACACCACAGAGCCCCAAAACGGAATCGAACCGTTGACCTTCTCCTTACCATGGAGACGCTCTGCCGACTGAGCTATTGGGGCGAGCGATGAAGAGATTACACGCTCCGCGGCCGAAGACGAAATCGGTAACGATCCGCGCACACCGCCTGGACCACGGCAGTACGACTATTTGCACCTTACGCCCCCCGGTCCCGCACGCCCCGTACGCTCACCTCAGTCCGCCGCAGCGACCGAGTGACCGCGGGAGCCCGATGCCCGACCGCAGCGTGGCCAGTGAGGCCAGCGCCCTCGTCCTCAGCGGCCCCAGGCTGGCCGACGGACGGGCCGTCGACGTCCGCGTCTGCGCGGACCGCATCGAAGCCGTCGGGGTCCCCGGCAGCCTGCGCCCCTCCCCCGGCGCGGGCGACCACCTCGATCTCACCGGCCACCTGCTGCTGCCCGCCCCCGCCGAGCCGCACGCCCACCACGACACCGCGCTCACCGCCGTGCCCGGCGAGCCTCCCCCCGACACCCCCGGCGAGCTGCGGCGGCGCATCACCGAGGCGGTTCTGCTCCAGCTCGCCCACGGCGCGACCGCCCAGCGCAGCCACATCCGCATCGGCGACGTCAGCGGCCTGCACGCGCTGCAGGCCGCGCTGGAGACCCGCCGCGGCCTGCGCGGCCTGGCCGAGCTGATCCCGGTGGCCGTGCCGCGCCTGCTCACCGGCCGGGCCGGGGCCGACGGCCGCGCGCTCCTCCAGGACGCCGCCAAGATGGGCGCCACCGTCCTGGGGGGCTGCCCCGACCTCGACCCCGACCCCGCCGGCTTCCTGGAGACCGTGCTGGCCACCGCCGCCGAGCACGGCTGCGCCGTCGACCTGCACACCGAGGCCGACGACCCCGCCCGGCTGGCCCGGCTGGCCGCCGCCGCGGCCGGGCTGCGCCCCGGCGTGACACTGGGCCCGTGCGCCGGGCTGGCCCGGCTGCCCGCCGAGTCCGCCGCCCGGGCCGCCGACCAGCTGGCGGCCTCCGGCATCACCGTCATCTGCCTGCCCCAGGGCCAGTGCGGGCTCCTGCCCCGCGACGGCGGCCGGACCGTCCCGCCGGTGCGGCTGCTCCGCTCGGCCGGCGTCCGCGTCGCCGCCGGCAGCGGCGCGCTGCGCGACCTGGCCAACCCGGTGGGTCGCGGCGACCCGCTGGAGGCCGCGTTCCTGCTCGCCTCCCTGGGCGAGACCACCCCCGCGGTCGCCTACGACTGCGTCGGCACGCATGCCCGCCGCGCCATCGGCCTGCCCGAGGTGCGCATCGAGTCGGGGCGCCCCGCCGAACTGCTCGCCATCCGCGGCGAGACCGTCGCCGGCGCGCTGTCCCAGTGCTACAGCCGGCTGGTCATCCACCGCGGCCGCATCGTCTCCCGGACCAGCGCCGTCCGGGAGTTCTGCGGCTCCGCGGCCCGCCCGGCCCGCGGCCTTCCCCGCCAGCCCACCGGCTGAGGGCTTACCGTCGAGATATGCGTACTGTCATCGCGGGAGGCCACGGCAAGATCGCACTGCGGCTGGAGCGGCTGCTCGCCGCCCGGGGCGACGAGGCCGTCGGGCTCGTCAGAAACCCGGACCACTGCGCGGATCTGCGCGCCGCCGGCGCCGAACCCGCCGTCTGCGACCTGGAATCCGCCTCCCTGGACGAGGTGACGGCCCATCTGGAAGGGGCCGGTGCCGCGGTGTTCGCCGCGGGCGCCGGGCCGGGCAGCGGAGCGGCCCGCAAGGACTCCGTGGACCGCGCGGCGGCGAAGCTCTTCACGGACGCCGCCGAACGCGCCGGCGTGCGCCGCTACCTCATGGTCTCGGCCATGAACACCGACCGCGAGCCCCCGCCCGGCACCGACCCGGTCTTCGCCGCCTACCTGCGCGCGAAGTCCGCCGCCGACGCCGACCTGCGCGCCCGCAGCGGCCTGTACTGGACGATCCTGCGCCCCGGCCGGCTGACCGACGACGCCGGGACCGGCCTGGTCACCCTCGGCAGCCGCACCGGCCGAAGCGACGTGTCCCGCGACGACGTCGCTGCCGTGCTGCTGGCCCTGCTCGACGAGCCCGGAACCTCCGGCCTCACCCTCGAACTCGTGGGCGGTGACACCCCCATCGGGCGGGCCGTCGCCGACGTCGCGGCGGACCGTCCCGCACCGCCTCGGTAACTCCCCGCCCGCGCGGGCCGGCAGCGCCCCTGACCTGGCCCGGCGCCGCGGCGGACATACCCCGACATCGCCCCGCTTCACCCGAATGGCGGCCCTTGGGTAGAAGCATCCCATGAAGCGGATCTCAGGGTGGATCGCCGCGGTCATCGGGATCGCCCTGTTCTTCCTGCTGCTGTGGCAGGGACCCTGGTGGTTCGACGGCGCACGGCTGCAGAACGACGACCTGGAACCGGCCGACGCCATGGTCGTCACCGGGTTCCGGACCATGCTCATCGCCACGGGGGCGGGCGTCATCGCGGGCCTCGGCCTGCACTACACGCACCGCAACCACCAGCACACCCTCAAACTCTTCGACCACACCCGCGACAAGGACCGCGAACAGGCGGACCTGACCCGCGAGGGCCAGGTCACCGAGCGCTACGTCGAAGCCATCAAACTGCTGGCCTCGGACAACATGACGGAGCGGCTCGGCGGCATCTACTCCCTCGAACGGATCATGCGGGACTCGGAGAAGGACCACGCCACGGTGGTCGCCGTCCTCGCCGCGTTCGTGCGCCAGCACGCACCATGGACCGAGCCTCCGCCCGAGCGGACCTCCCCGGAGGAGGACGTCCAGGCCGTGCTCAACGTGCTGGGCGGGCGCCCCGAACGGCCCGAGGGGTTCTGCGTCGACCTGCGCGCCACCGACCTGCGCGGGGCGGACCTGCGCGGGGGCCAGCTGGAGGGCGCGAACCTGGCCGGCACCCACCTGGAGAACGCCGACCTCACCCAGGCCCAGCTGCGCTACGCCGACCTCAGCGAGGCAGCACTGAGGGGCGCCGACCTGACCGAGGCCCAGCTCCGCTACGCCGACCTCACCCAGGCGGACCTGGGGAACGCGACCCTCACCGAGGCCAACCTCGGGTACGCCGGTCTGGCCCAGGCGTGCCTGGAGAACGCCATCCTGATCGAGGCCCACCTGGAGAACGCCATCCTCTCCCGGGCCGACCTGACAGGTGCGGACCTCACCCAGGCACGCCTGGACAACACCATCCTGGCCAGCGTGGACCTCACCCGGAACACCTCCCTGACCGTCGCCCAGCTGGCCTGCGCACTCCTCCACACCACCACGGCCCTGCCTCCCGACCTGGCCGACGACCCCGTCATCCGCGCCCGCATCGGCGAACGCGACCCCCGTTGATCCCCCTCGACCTCGCCTCCACCGGCGCCGCGTGCGGGCTGCCCAGCAGCCCTAGTCCTTCGGGGGTGATGGTGTGCAGCACCCGCTTGCCGCGCCGGGCTCCGACGCCCAGCCGAGCGTGTGCTCGACGGGGTGGACAAGGACCGGCATGAGCTCGGGTGAGGCCAGGGTGACGGGCCTGCGGACGCAGAAGAACGACGGCTGCAGCAGCGGGCGGAAGGCTCGCGGACCGGGGGCCCGGCGATCAATGGTTGTGCGCATGCCATGCGGATCTTCTAAGGTCGTGGAGATTCCGAAGAGGGGTGACGCATGGTGCGTGGGGGATGGCCGGCCGCCGGGTGTGCGGCGGTATTACTGGTACTGGCCGGATGTGGCCGGCCGGCCGCCGAGCCGGAGCCGGTTCCGAAGGCCGGGGCGGACGTGAGGGCCGGGGCCGAGGAGAAGGCGACGGAGGAACCGGCGGGCCTCGCTCCGTACACGAGCACCGACGAACTGCCGCAGACGCTCGGCGCGGACGGCACCACGATCATGGTGGGGGACCCCGACGCCGCGCTGACCATCCACATGTACGAGGACCTTCGCTGCCCGGTCGCCCAGGAATTCGAGGCCACCGGTGGCCAGGCCGTGCGGCGGGACCTGATGCGGCGGGAGACGAAGGCCGAGTACACCCTGGCCTCGTTCATGGATGACAATCTGGGCGGCACCGGTTCGGCGAAGGCCGCCAACGCGTTGCGCGCCGCGCTGGAGGAGGAGAAGTTCCTCGAGTACCTGAACGTGCTCTTCGTCCACCAGCCCGAGGGAGGTGCCGATGGTTTCACTGACGCCCGCCTGCTGGAACTCGCCGGCCAGGTGAAAGGGCTGCGAGGTCCGGAGTTCGACGCGGCGGTGCACACCATGAAGTACCGCGACTTCGTGAGCGCCTCCCAGCAGGCATATCTCGAGGCGGGAGAAAGCGGGGAGCCCGAGGGCCCCGGCACGCCGACCGTGCTGATCAATGACAAGCGGATCCCGGACCAGGTCGCCGGTGTCCTCTACGACCACGATGTGCTCGGCGTGCTTCTGTGGGAGATCCGCAAGGACCCCCAGCGATGGGAAACCACTCCCCTGTAGGCAGACTCATTGGCCCCGTCACCTCCTGCCAGGCCCTGCGCAGCAGCTACGTCTCGGCTGGCCGGCCGGGAGCAGGCACGACGTGATGGCGGGACTGCCGTTCGACCACCGGGCCCTCTTCCGCCAGTCTGCTCGGCGGAAGAGGGCCCGGTGCCCCGCTGCCCCAGCCGCAGCAACGAAGGACCCCCTCCGACCTGCCATGATGGCTGGTCGGAGGGGGTCTTCCTGTCCTGTGGGCGGCGCCAGGATTCGAACCTGGGAAGGCTGAGCTGGCAGATTTGCAGGCCGCGCGCGCTTGGTGCACCATCCAGCCCGCGACCTGCGGTGATACCCCGAACCTGATGGCAGCGACGCCTCACCGTCCACACCTCGCCCACAACGCCCAGCTCACCCGGTCATGAAGCGATGTGCTGCCAGCCCAAGACTGGCCACACTCATGAAGGCTGCCCCGCTGGCTCCCAGGACTGTCGGCAAGGCAGCACCTTCCACGTGGAAGAGCGCGCCCACCACCGCGGCTACCCCCCAACTGGCCAGAAGGATGATCGCCAGCCAGATGCCCCTCTGAGAGTGGTTGTTCCCGTTCACCCTGGTCTCCTCCCCTCGGCACTCCCGCGCCGAGCGACCTCGCTCACCTACACCCCTGGTGGGGCAGACCAAAGGTGCCAAGACGAAAAGCCCAGGTCAAAAGCCCGCACGACGTTAGCGAAGGAGACGAAGCGTCGCCGTGATGGCGCATCCGAACCTTCCTGATGCCTTGATTAAGAAATCGCTAAGAAGACCTCGCGCATCCTCGAAGGCAGGTATAAGGAAGTACCCCCTAGGACCCCCTGTACCCCTGGGACCCCCGTACTGCTGGTTTCTCCTCCAAGAAGGTTGGTCAATTGCTCAACTCCCTCTACTCGAACGCAGTCAGACAGCTGGGGAAAGCCGTCGATATGTCTGAGCGGCATGGAAAGGTGGCGTTTTCGCCGAGTTTCGTCAGGTCGCAGGCCGATGGAGCGCAACCACCTCTTGCCCGGCTCATCCAAGGCGGGCGAGGCGGCGAGGTCCGTCTCAAGCTGTACCTGTGCATCACGATGATGGCCACGGCGGAGCCTCACGACATCCGGCGGCCGCCAGTGCCGTATGCGTGGGCGCGCATGCTCGCTCTCCCGCCCGAGACCGGGCCACGTCGAGTGACCAACAACCTCAAGTGGTTGAGCCGCAACGGCTTCATTGAGCTGGAAGCGAGGCGGGGCAGCACTCCTGCCATTAAGTTGGTATCCCTCGAAGCGCCAGATCTCCCATACGTGCGCGCCAGCACTCAGGGGCGGTACATAGGAATCCCCTTAGAATTCTGGCGAAACGGCTGGATTCTCCGCCTGAGCCCTACAGGAATAGCCCTCCTCTTTACCCTCCTCGAATCTCAAGGCGGCTACGAAGAGGCCCGATATGTCACCTCCGAGAGACGTGACACCTACGGCCTATCCCACAACACATGGACAAAGGGCAGGAAAGAGCTGGAACAGTACGGATTCCTCACAGTGAAGCGCACCCCACAGGGCACCGATTTCGATTACCGACGACTGAGAAATTCCTATTGGATAGACGAGGGGAAGTTTTCAGAGAAGCCGAACTGATTCACACCGACTGACCCCATCTCCACAGGCGGCATGGGTATACGAGCGGACCGGGGTAGACATCGTCGGTGAAAACCAAGCGTCGGCCTTTGCCTGTATCCGCCTCACAGTCGCCCCTCCTCACGCAGACCGGAATGAGAAAGGCCCGGTACCCGGGTCTTTCGAAAGTGATCTTGTGTCCGGGTTCGTTACGCCTGGCCGAGGGTGGGGAGGGGCCGCAGGTGGTTGCGGACGGTGTGACGGAGGGCGGCTGCGATGTGGTGTGGCCGTCCTGGCGGTGGTGGCCGATGGCGAGGTTGCGCAGACCGGCCATGACGCGGGGCAGGTTGCGGGTGATCTTTGAGTCGTCCTCGTGGAAGCTGCGGTCGCGGATGGGATGCAGCTGGTTCTCGATGGCCAGTGGCCGCGGATCCAGGCCGCGAGTTCGCTGCCGGTGGCCTGGCCGGGCGGCTGTCTCGTGACCAGGTATATCCGCTCGATCGTCAGTTTGCCCGTGCGCAGGTCCGATCTCCAGGGCACGACTTGGAGGGCCTGGCGTGCGTGCGAGTAGTCGATGTGGGCGAATGCGGCGGCCTTCACCCGGCTATACAGTGGGCGAGTTGGAGAAACCGGAGCACATCCGGGCCGCACTGGACGCGTTGGGCACTCGGCAGGACGGCAAGCCTGCGGCGGCTCGGACCGCCAAGCCCAAGCGGGCCTGTTTGAGCGAGGTTCTCGGCATGGCAGTGGAGAAGCAGTACTTCACAGTTCCGGTGAACCCCTTGGGGACGGTGAAGTGGGCCGCTCCGAAATCGGTCGAGGAGGTGGACCCGGACAGCGTTGCCAATCCCCGGCAGGTGCGCACGTTGCTGCGGGCCGTACGAGAGCAAGGGGCACGAGGCACTCATCTGGAGGCGTTCTTCGGCTGCCTTTACTACGCCGCGATGAGGCCTGCGGAAGCGACAGCCCTGACACGTGGGCAATGTCGGCTCCCGGAGACCGGATGGGGCACGCTCACGCTTCGCCGCGGAGTGGTACGGGCCGGGGCCGGCTGGACAGACGACGGCACCGCACACGAACAGCGGCAACTCAAGGCGCGAGCCGAGGGTGACTCACGGCCGGTGCCAATCCCTCCGTTCCTTGTCCAGATGCTGCGTGCACACCTGGAGCGGTTCGGCACGGCACCGGACGGCCGCCTGTTCCGCACCAGTCGTGGCGGCCTCCTTCAAGAGACCGGATACGGGGAGGTCTGGGCCCGCGCCCGGGCTGAGGCACTGACCGAGGAGGAGCGAGCCTCGCTACTCGCCCGGCGGCCTTACGACCTCCGACATGCCGGCGTCTCTCTGTGGCTCGCCTCCGGCGTGGATCCAATGGAATGCGCCCGGCGGGCCGGCCACACCATCGCCGTGCTGTTCCGGGTGTACGCCAAGGTTCTCGCCCATGCGCAACACCAGGCGAACGAACGGATCGACGCCGCGATGAGGGAGTGGAACACGCCCGACACGTAGAAGGCGGTCGAGATCCCGGGGGACGCCTGGGGGACACGAAGTGACCCGAGCCGGGATACGGGTGGTATCGGGTGAGACACCTCACGTGTCCAGCCGTTGGCCCCCGCACAGAGGAAACCCCCTCCGACCAGGTCTTTCGGCTGGTCGGAGGGGGTCTTCCGGTCCTGTGGCGGCGCCAGGATTCGAACCTGGGAAGGCTGAGCCGGCAGATTTACAGTCTGCTCCCTTTGGCCGCTCGGGCACACCGCCTTGGCATGCTGCCGTGAGCCCGGTGGTGCCGTGCTCGCTGGCAACGGGGTAAACCATACCCGATGGACCGGGGTGATCCGCCACCCGGTTCCGACCGCCTCCCCGGCGCCCGCGGGTGGCTAGGCTGGCCTTCCCACACCTTCTCCGCCCACGACGCACGAGGAGCTACGCACACCATGGCCGACTCCAGTTTCGACATCGTTTCGAAGGTCGACAGGCAGGAGGTCGACAACGCCCTCAACCAGGCCGCGAAGGAGATCTCGCAGCGCTACGACTTCAAGGGTGTCGGCGCCTCCATCGGCTGGTCCGGGGAGCGGATCGAGATCCGGGCCAACGCCGAGGAGCGCGCGAAGGCCGTGCTGGACATCTTTCAGTCCAAGCTGATCAAGCGCGGCATCTCGCTCAAGGCGCTGGACGCCGGGGAGCCTCAGGCATCCGGCAAGGAGTACAAGCTGGGGTGCTCCCTGAAGGAGGGCATCTCCCAGGAGGACGCCAAGAAGGTCGCCAAGCTCATCCGGGACGAGGGCCCCAAGGGCGTGAAGGCTCAGGTGCAGGGTGACGAGCTGCGCGTCAGCTCCAAGAGCCGGGACTCCCTCCAGGAGGTCCAGCGGCTGATCAAGGAGCGCGACTTCGACTTCGCGGTCCAGTTCGTCAACTACCGCTGAGCGGCCCCGGACGGACGACCGGCGCGCGAGAAGCCGAGAGCGCTGTGGGTGGCCACCCCCGGCGCTCTCGGCTTCTCGCGCGCCCGGGCGGGCCACAGTGCGCTGGGGACGTCCCCGGCGCTGCACGGGGAGGCATTGCGCCGGTCAGGGCCCTGCTGCGGTTGTGTGACGAGTGGAGGTCCGGTGAGTGATTCACCCGATTGCCGCAAAGAAAGCCCGAGCAGGAACCCTCGGGCGTTCACTTGTCTGACAAGCAGGTAGCGTCGGCTACCCGCGATGATCAACACGGTGTGCACCTGTACCGGGAAAGGGCGGAGATGTCACCGGACACCATCGGCTTCGCGCTGCTCCTCCTGGGGGTTCTCCTTCTGCTGGCCAAGATCATCCGGGTGAAGTGGCGGCTGGCGCAGCGGCTGTTCATTCCCAGCTCGATCATCGGCGGCGGCTTGGCCCTGATACTGGGGCCCGACGTCCTCGGCCGGGTCGCCTCGGCCTTCGGCGCCGACGGCTTCACCGAGTCCGGCCTGTTCACGGCCGACATCCTGGAGGTCTGGGGCTCACTGCCCAGCCTGCTGATCTCGGTGGTCTTCGCCGCGCTCTTCCTGGGCCACCGGTTGCCCGGATTCCGCGAGGTCAGTACCGTCGCGGGGCCGCAGATCGCCTTCGGGCTCACCCTGGCCAGCGGCCAGTACGTGCTGGGCATCCTGCTCGCGCTGCTCGTCCTCGGTCCGGTCTTCGGGCTGCCCGTCCTCAGCGGGGCGCTGATCGAGATCGGCTTCGAGGGCGGTCACGGAACGGCGGCCGGCCTCGGAAACACGTTCGCCGAGTTCGACTTCGCCGAGGGCCAGGACCTCGCTCTCGGCCTGGCCACCGTGGGCCTGCTGTCCGGCATCGTCATCGGCATCACGCTGATCAACTGGGCTGTGCGCACCGGTCGCACCACCGAACTGCACCAGAACGCCACGCCCTCGGTGACCGAGCAGGCCGGGCTGGTGGAGAAGCAGCGTCGCAGGTCGGCGGGCACCCTGACCGTGCATCCGTCCTCGATCGAGCCGCTGACCCTGCACTTCGGCCTGCTCGCCGTCGCCGTGATCATCGGTTGGCTGCTGCTGTCGGCCCTCCAGTGGGTCGAGTCCTTCACCTGGGCCGGCACCATCGAGCTCTTCGCCCACGTGCCGCTCTTCCCGATGGCGATGATCGGGGGCATCGTCGTCCAGCTCGCCATCCAGTCCTTCGACCGGCACGAGGTCGTGGACCGGCAGCTGATCGAGCGCATCCAGGGCTTCTCCCTGGACACCCTGATCATCGCCGCACTGGGCACCCTGTCGCTCCAGGTGATCGCGGAGAACCTGGGCCCGTTCCTGCTGCTGCTGGTGACCGGGCTGCTCTGGTCCGTGCTGTCCCTGGTGCTGCTGGCTCCCCGGATGATGCCGGACCACTGGTTCGAGCGGGGCATCGGCGACATGGGCCAGTCCCTGGGCGTGACCGCCACCGGCCTGATCCTGCTGCGCATCGCCGACCCGGAGCTCCGCACCCCCGCCTATCCGGCGTTCGGCTACAAGCAGCTCGCCCTGGAGCCGTTCTTCGGCGGCGGGCTGGTCACCGCTGCGGCGATCCCGCTGCTGGCCAACTTCGGGGCGGGCTGGATGCTGGGCGGCATGGTCGTGCTGCTGATCGGATCGCTGGCCGTCGGTCTGCTGCACTTCGGGCGCAGGCGGCAGCCCCCGGGAGAGCCGGCGACGGTGCCGTTCGAGCAGGCCTGACGGTCCTTACCGGCTCTCCCACGGGTAATAGGCCCGGCCGGAGGGGACGATCTCGCTGCCCAGCGGCATGAGGGAGACCGGGATCATCTTGAAGTGGGCCACGCCGAACGGAATGCCGATGATGGTCACGAAGAAGGCGATGCCGGCCGCGATGTGGCCGAGGGTGATCCAGATGCCGGCCACCAGCAGCCAGATCACGTTGCCCACGGCGGACGGCACTCCGGCGCCGGGCCGCCGGACCACGCTCTGGCCGAAGGGCCACAGGGCGTAGGCGGCGATGCGGAAACACGCGATGCCCCAGGGCGCGGTGATCACCAGCAGGAAGCACACCAGCCCCGCGATCGCGTAGCCGAGCGCCATCCACAGGCCGGAGAAGATGAGCCAGATGACGTTCAGCACGGTCCGCACGGTGTCGGTCCCCCTCGGTGGTGCCGGCCGGGCCGGCCGGATCGGTGCGGCCGGCTCAGGCCGGCCCGGGTCATCCCTGCCCGGTGGGGGCGTGGTTCAGTACCGGCCACCGGCCATCGCCTCCAGGCGGGCGATGCGCTCGGCCATCGGCGGGTGCGTCGAGAACATCCTGGACATGCTCTCACCCCGGCGGAACGGGTTGGCGATCATCATGTGGCTCGCGGTCTCCAGCTTGGGCTCCGGGGGCAGCGGCAGGGCCTGGGTTCCGGCCTCCAGCTTGTGGAGGGCGCTGGCCAGGGCGAGCGGGTCGCCGGTGAGCCGGGCCCCGGAGGCGTCCGCCTCGTACTCCCGGGAGCGGCTCACCGCCATCTGGATGAGGGAGGCGGCCAGCGGTCCCAGCAGCATGATCAGCAGCATGCCGACGATGCCGGGCCCCCGGTCGGACCGGCCGGGCAGCAGCCAGGCGAACTGGACCAGGAACATCACGACGGAGGCCATGGCCCCGGCGACGGAGGAGATCAGGATGTCGCGGTTGTAGACGTGGCTGAGTTCGTGGCCGATGACGCCGCGCAGCTCGCGTTCGTTCAGCAGCCGCAGGATGCCCTCGGTGCAGCAGACCGCTGCGTTGCGCGGGTTGCGGCCGGTGGCGAAGGCGTTGGGGGCCTCGGTGGGCGAGATGTAGAGCCGGGGCATCGGCTGCCGGGCCACGCCCGCCAGCTCGCGGACCATCCGGTAGAGCTCGGGGGCCTCGAACTCGCCGACCGGCCGGGCCCGCATGGCGCGCAGCGCGAGCCTGTCGCTGTTCCAGTAGGCGTAGCCGTTGGTGGCCAGGGCGACGACCAGCGCGACGACGAGCCCGGTACGGCCGAAGAAGCTGCCGATGACCAGGATCAACGCGGACATGCCACCGAGCAGTACGGCGGTGCGCAGTCCGTTGTTCCGGTGGTGCACGGTAGGCCCTCCAGATCGTGCCGTGGGGGGATGCGGGGGTCTCCGGGGCGCGGTGTTCTCCTCGCCGCGGTCCGGTGGACACTCCCGCCCTGCACAACGCGATCCGGCGGATTCCGGTTCCCGGGGCGAGCGCTCTCCGCCACCGGGCGTGATCAAGGGCTACAACAGGCCGTCGGCGGCGAGGCGCAGGATGATCTGCGGTGCGCCGGACAGCACGATGCCGATGAGCGCGGTCAGGCCGATGGCCGCCGCCAGAGGCACGGCGGGCCGGCGGTGGCCCGCCGGGGCGGCGACGGGGAGGGTGTCGGTGGCCGTACCGGCCGGGGCCGCGGCGGCGGGGGCCTGCGCGGGGATCTCCGGGGCGGACGGCTCCGGGGCGGCGGGGGCGAAGAGGACCGCCGTCCAGCGCAGGTAGTAGACGAGCGCCACCACCACGTTGACGGCCATCACGACGGCGAGGACGCCGAGACCGGCGTCGACGGCGGACCGGAACACCACGATCTTGGCGAACAGGCCGATGACCCCCGGCGGCAGTCCGGCCAGGCACAGCAGGAAGAAGCCCATGGCCAGCGCGGTGAGCGGGGAGCGGGACCAGAGCCCCCGGTAGTCGGCGACGCGGTGCCGCCGGGCGCCGCCGGCGACGTGCACCGCGACGGCGAAGGCGCCCAGGTTGACCGCCGCGTACATCAGGGCGTAGGCGAGGGCGGCCCCGACGGCGCCGGGGACGTGGTCGGCGCGGGAGGCGGCGGCGACGGGAACCAGCAGGTAGCCGGCCTGGCCGACCGAGGACCAGGCCAGCAGCCGGATCGCACTGCCGGACGCCTCCGGGCGGGTGCGCAGGGCGGCGACGTTGCCGGCCGTCATGGTGAGGCCGGCCAGCACCGCGACGGCCGGGCCCCACAGGTGGCCGAAGGCCGGGAAGGCCTCGGTGGTGACCAGGATCAGGCCGGCCAGTCCGGCGGTCTTGCCGACGACGGAGAGGAAGGCGGCCACCGGCAGCGGGGCGCCGAGGTAGGTCTCGGGCACCCAGAAGTGGAACGGCACGGCGGCGGTCTTGAAGGCGAAGCCGACGAGGGTGAGGGCGACGCCGGTCTCGGCGAGGGTGGCCAGCCGCGGATCGGCGGCCGGCAGGGCGGTGGCGATCTCGCCGAGGTGGAGGCTGCCGGCCCCGGCGTAGACGAAGCTGATGCCCAGCAGGGTGACGGCGGTGGCGGTGACGGAGGACAGGAAGAACTTCACCGCCGCCTCGGGGCCGGTGCGGCTGCCGCGGCGCAGCCCGACCAGGGCGTAGGCCGGGAGGGTGGCCAGTTCCAGGGCGATGATGACGGTGGCAAGGTCGCGGGCGGCGGGCAGCAGCGCGGCGCCCGCGGTGGCGGACAGCAGCAGGAACCAGAACTCACCGCGCGGCAGAGTGCCGTCGCGCAGCCCGGGCATGGACAGCAGGGCGGTCAGCAGCGCCCCGCCCAGGACCAGGAGCTGGACGGTCAGGGCGAAGGGGTCGGCGACGTAGCTGCACAGCGCGGGGCTGTCGGTCAGGCAGAAGGTGGTCCGGCCGCCGTCGCGCAGGGGCAGCAGCCAGAGCAGGGAGAGGGCGAGGCCGGCCAGGGCGAGGGGGCCGAGCAGCGGTTTGCGCTCCTCCGGGAGGAAGAGGTCGGCGAGGAGTACGGCCACCGCGGTCGCGGCGACGGTCACCACCGGCGCGATGGCCGCCCAGTCGACGGTCTGGATGAGGGTCATCGGACGGCTCCCGGCAGGAGGTTCTGCACGGCGGGATCGGTGAGGTGCAGCAGCAGTCCGGGCCACAGGCCGGCCAGGAGGGTGAGGGCGGCCAGTGGTGCCCAGGTGACGAACTCGAAGGGCCGGACGTCCGGCAGGTGGCCCGCCGTGCGGGAGCCGGCCGTCACGTCGGGGGCGGCCGTGGCGGGCGCGGCGGTGCCGGGGCCGTCCTGCGAGGCGCCCTCCGGGCCGTCCTGCCCGGCGGCGGCGCGGGACGCGGCGGCCTGCGCGGCGGGGGCCGGGGCGGGCGGGGGCGCGTCGCCCATGCACAGGCGGCGGACGACCAGCAGCAGGTAGGCGGCGGTGAGCAGGGTGCCGAGGGCGGCGAGGGCCAGGTAGGTGAGGTAGGCGGGGCGGCTGAGGCCGTCGGCGGGGTGGTACGAGCCGAGCATGGCCAGCAGTTCGCCCCAGAAGCCCGCCAGCCCGGGGAGGCCGAGCGAGGCGATGGAGGCGAAGGCGATCAGTGCGCCCAGTCGCGGGGTCCGCCCGTACAGCGCGGCGCCGCGGGCCCCGGCCAGGCGGTCGAGGTCCGTGCTGCCGGTGCGTTCCTTCACGGCTCCGACGAGGAAGAACAGCAGGCCGGTGATGAGGCCGTGGGCGATGTTGGCGAACAGCGCGCCGTTGACGCCGGTGGCGGTGAGGGTGGAGATGCCCAGGAGCACGAAGCCCATGTGGCCGACCGACGAGTAGGCGACGAGGCGTTTCAGGTCGCCCCCGGCGCCCTGCCGGACCAGGGCGAGGCAGGCCAGCGAGCCGTAGATGATGCCGGCCACGGCGAACGCCCCCAGGTAGGGCGCGAAGACGTGCATGCCCTCGGGGGCGGCGGGCAGCGCGATGCGCACCAGCCCGTAGGTGCCCATCTTCAGCAGGACTCCGGCCAGCAGCACGGAGCCGACGGTGGGCGCTGCGGTGTGCGCGTCGGGCAGCCAGCTGTGCAGCGGCCACATGGGCGCCTTGACGGCCAGGCCGAGGCCGATGGCGAGCACCGCCAGGAGCTGAGTGGTGCGGGTGAGCCCTTCCCCGTGGGCGGCGGCCAGGGCGGTGATGTCGAAGGTGCCGGCCTGGACTCCGATGAGCAGGAAGCCGAGCAGCATCAGCACCGAGCCGAGCACGGTGAACAGCACGAACCGGGTGGCGGCCGGGCCCCGGCCCTCGCCGCCCCAGCGGGCGATGAGGAAGTACATGGGGATGAGCACCATCTCGAAGGCCAGGAAGAAGACCATCAGATCGAGTGCGGTGAAGGTGGCCAGAGTGCCGGTCTCCAGGACCAGCAGCAGCGCCACGAACGCCTTGGGGGTGGGGCCTTTCGGCATCCGGAAGTAGCTGTACAGCGCGCACAGGAAGGTGAGCAGCGCGGTGAGGACGACCAGCGGCAGGGAGATGCCGTCCACGCCGAAGTGCAGCCGGATGCCGAGCGCCGGGATCCAGCTGATGTCGGAGGCGGCCTGCATCCGGGCGGGGTCGTCGTGGTCGAACGCGGCGGCCAGCAGCAGGGCCCCGGCCAGCACGGCCCCGGTGACGGTGACGCCGTGCCGCAGGACGGCCTGCTCCGGGCCGCTGCCGCGCAGGCCGGGGGGCGCGGGCAGCAGGGCGGCCCCGGCCCCCAGCAGCGGGAGGACGACGACGGCGACGAGCACCAGTTGCAGCACGGTGTCGTTGAGGCTGATCACTGCGTTTCACCTCGCTGCGTCGGTTCCGGCCGTGCGGGGCGGGGCCCGGGGGGCCGGCGGGGAGAAGGAGGTCGCTGCACGGTTCACCCTCCTGCCGCGACGAGGACGGCGGCGGCGGCCAGCACCAGGGCTCCGGCCAGCAGCGTGCTGAGGTAGGTCTGCACGTTGCCGGTCTGGGCGCGGCGGACGGCGGCGCCGAGCAGGCCGGGGGCGGCTCCGGCGCCGCGGACGTAGGTCTCGACGACGGCCCGGTCCAGGAAGCGGACGAGCCGGGCGGCGGCCTCGGTGGGACGGACCACGGCGGCGGCCAGGGCGGTGTCCAGGTGGAAGCCGGCGGCGGCGTGCGGGTGGAGGCGGCCGAGCAGGGCCGGTCCGGGGTCGGCCGGCAGGTCGGACTCGTAGGCGCGGCGCCAGGCGGCGTAGGCGAGGATGCCGCCGGCCAGCGCGGCGCCGGTGGCCAGCACGGAGGTGACGAGCTGGGGGTCCATGGAGCCGCCGTCGAGCCGGCCGGGCAGCGGGCCGAAGGCCAGTCCGAGGGTGAGGGAGGGGACGGCGAGCACCCACAGCACGGCTGTCATGACCGGGGAGGACGCCTCGTGCGCGGGCACCGGTTCGGTGCGGGCGTCGACCGGGTCGTGGAAGACGACCAGCCACAGCCGGGCCGCGTAGGCGGCGGTGATCAGGGCGGTGAGGAGCCCGGCGACGAGGACCAGCCAGCCGGCGGCGGCCGGGATGCCCGCGGCGGGTTCGACGGCGGTGTGCTCGGCGGCGGCGAGCACGGCCTCCTTGGAGAAGAATCCGGCGAACGGGGGGACGGCGGCCAGCGCGAGCAGCGCGATGGTCATGGTCCAGAAGGCGTCGGGGGCGCTGCGCTTGAGGCCGCGCAGCCGGGACATGGCGGCCAGCGATCCGGTGCCGGCCGTGTGGATGAGCACCCCGGCGGCCAGGAACAGCAGGGCCTTGAACGCGCCGTGGGTCAGCAGGTGGAAGACGGCGGCGCCGCGGTCGGCGACGGCCAGGGCGCCGGTCATGAGGCCGAGCTGGCTGATGGTGGAGTAGGCCAGGACCCGTTTGATGTCGTCCTGGGCGAGGGCCGCCAGGGCCGCCCCGGTCATGGTGAGGGCGGCGACGGCGGCGAGCACGACGAGGGCGGCGGCCGAGGCGGTGAAGACCGGCAGCAGCCGGGCGACGACGTAGACGCCGGGGGGCACCNGCGGCGTGAATGAGGGCGGAGACGGGGGTGGGGCCGGCCATCGCGTCGGGCAGCCAGGTGTGCAGCGGGACCTGGGCGGACTTGCCGGCGACTCCGGCCAGCAGCAGCAGGGCGATGAGGGTGGGCTGGGCGAGTTGGGCGTCGGAGAGGGAGGAGGTGAGCCGTATGACGATCGTGCTGATGCGGAAGGTGCCGGTCTCGGAGGCCAGCGCCAGGATCCCGATGACGAACGGCACGTCGCCGAGCTTGGTGACCAGGAACGCCTTGAGGGAGGCGCTGCGGGCGGCGGCGGTCTCCCAGTAGTGGCCGACCAGGAAGTACGAGCAGATGCCCATGACCTCCCAGCCGACGAGCAGCACGATGAGGTCGTCGGTGTAGACGACGAGCAGCATCGCGGAGGTGAAGAGGGAGACGAGGGCGGCGTACGAGGGGTAGCGGGTGTCGCCGGCGAGGTATCCGGTGGAGTACAGCTGGACGCAGGAGGCGACCACCGTGACCAGGACGGCGACGAGGACGGCGAATCCGTCCAGGTGGAAGGCGAGGTCGATGCCCAGGTCGGGGTTGCCGGTGGGGGCGAGCCGGGTGGCGGCGGTGAGCGGGTCGGCGCCGTCCAGCCGGAGGGCGACGAGCACGGCGAGGCCGGCGGCGGTGAGGGTGGGCAGCACGGCCAGCGGCCGGACCCAGCCGGGCGCGCGCCGTCCGGTGAGCAGGATGAGGGCGGCCGCGGCCAGCGGCAGCAGGGGGACGAGGGCGGCTGCGGTGGTGGTGCGCACTCAGACCGCCTCCCGGTCGCGGCCGGCCGGCCGCTCCTCGCCGGGCCGGCGGTCGTCGCGGTCGTTCAGCTCCCGCAGCCGGTCGACGGCGGAGATCCCGCGGTTGCGGTGGACGAGCAGCACGATGGCGAGTCCGATCCCGATTTCCGCGGCGGCGACCGCGATGAGGAAGAGGGTGAAGACCTGCCCGGAGTGCAGGGCGTCGCGGAGCCAGACGTCGAAGGCGACGAGGTTGAGGCTGACCGCGGCGAGCATCAGCTCCACGGACATCAGCACCAGGATCACGTTGCGGCGGGCGAGGACGCCGTACAGGCCGGTGCAGAACAGCAGGACGGCGAGGACCGCGGGGTAGGCGAGGTGCATCAGCGGGCCGCCTCCCCGCCGTCGTCGCCGGAGCCGGCCGGGCGGGCGGTGGCCTCGGGTCTGCCCTCGGCGGCGAGCCGGTGCCGGGAGACGACGATGGCGCCGACCAGCGCGGCCAGCAGCAGGGCCGACAGCGCCTCGAAGGGCAGCACCCAGTGCCGGAACAGGCTCTCGCCGATCGCCCCGGTGTCGCCGTGCGGGGTGTCGAGGTCGATCCAGGTGGTACGGAAGGCGTCCACCACGAGAGTGACGAGGAGGACCGCGGCGGCCAGGGCGACGGCGAGCGCGACCGGCCGGTTGCGGGAGTCCGCGTCCGGGGAGGGCCCGATGGGCGCCTTGGTGAGCATCAGCCCGAACAGCAGCAGCACCACGACCGATCCGAGGTAGATGAGTACCTGCACCCAGGCGATGAACTCGGCGGTGAGCAGCAGGTATTCGATGGCGAGTCCGCCCAGGGCGACGACCAGCCACAGGGCCGCGTGGACCAGGTGGCGGCTGGTGACGCACAGCACGGCGGCGCCGAGGACGATCAGGCCGGTCAGCAGGAAGACGATCTCGACCCCGGTGGGCGAGAGGAAGCCGGAGGGCTCCTGGGCGAGGAGGGTCACGCGTCGCCCTCCTGCCGGGCGGCGAGCTTCTCCGCGGTCCGGCGGGCCGCCGCCACCTCCTTGGGCTCCTCGGCGGCGTCGTCCGGGGGCGGCGGCTCGGGGACGGTCCACATCCATTCGCGCAGCCGGTCCCGCTCGTGGGTGAGGTCGCGGATGTCGGTCTCGGCGTACTCGAACTCCGGGGACCAGAAGAGCGCGTCGAACGGGCAGACCTCGACGCAGATCCCGCAGTACATGCACAGCGCGAAGTCGATGGCGAAACGGTCGAGCACGTTGCGGCTGCGCTCCCGTCCGCCGGGCGCGGCCGGCGGCACCGCCTCCTTGTGGGAGTCGATGTAGATGCACCAGTCCGGGCACTCGCGGGCGCAGAGCATGCAGACCGTGCAGTTCTCCTCGAACAGTCCGATGACGCCGCGGCTGCGCGGCGGCAGCGAGGGCTGGGCCTCGGGGTACTGCTGGGTGACGGCGCGGCGGGTCATCGTGCGCAGGGTGACGGCCAGGCCCTTGGCGAGTCCGCTTCCCGGGGTCATGAGATCACCACCTTGACGATGCCGGTGAGCGCGATCTGCGCGAGGGCGAGGGGGACGAGAACGGTCCAGGCGAACTTCTGGATCTGGTCGGCGCGCAGCCGGGGCCAGGCGACCCGGGCCCAGATGACCAGGAAGCACAGCGCGCCGGTCTTGAGCAGCATCCACAGCCAGCCGAGCTGGTCGGGGAAGGGGCCGTGCCAGCCGCCGAGGAACAGCACGGCGGTCAGCGCGGAGACGATGACGATGCCGGCGTACTCGGCGAGCAGGAAGAGGGCGAAGCGCAGCCCGGAGTACTCCGTCCAGGCGCCGAAGATGATCTCCTCGGGGGCGAGCGGCGCGTCGAACGGCGGGCGCTGGAGCTCGGCCATGCCGGCGGTGAAGAAGACGAACGCACCGATGATCTGCCAGGGCACCCACCACCACTCGAAGGCGCCGAGGATGCCGGTGAGGGAGAGGGTGCCGGCGGCCATCGCGACGGAGGCGGCGGCCAGCAGCAGCGGCAGTTCGTAGGCCATCAACTGGGCGGCGGTGCGCAGGCCGCCCAGCAGCGAGTACTTGTTGGCCGAGGCCCAGCCGCCCATGAGGGAGCCGAGCACTCCCAGGCCGAGCACGGCCAGCACGAAGAAGATGCCGGCGTCCAGGACCTGGCCGACCATCCCGTCGGGGCCGATGGGGATGGCGATGAGCACCACGAGGTAGGGGACGAGCGCGACGGCGGGGGCGAGCTGGAAGATCCGCCGGTCGGCCCCGGCCGGGACGATGTCCTCCTTCTGCGCGAACTTCACGCCGTCGGCGACGAGCTGGGCCCAGCCATGGAAGCCCCCGGCGTGCATGGGGCCGACGCGGCCCTGCATGTGGGCCATGACCTTGTGCTCGGCCTGCCCGACGAGCAGCGGCAGCACCAGGAAGGCCAGCAGCACGGCGCCGGAGCGCAGCAGGGCGTCGAGGAGGTCCATCAGCTGCCGTCCTCCCGGTCCTCGGCGCCGCCGCCCTCGGGGCGGGGCGTGTTCCACGGGGCGTCAGCGCTGCGCGGGGGGCGCGTGCGCCGGGGAGCGGGGGCGGGTGTCTCCTTCTGGCCTCCGGCGTCGGTGGCGGGCTTCCCGGCGCCCTCGGGGCTCTCGGGGCTCTCGGGGCGCGCGGGGCGCGCGGGGCGCGCGGCACGCTGGCTCGCCGAGCCCTCCCCCGCCGAGCGGCTGCGCCGCGGACGGCGGGCGGGGGGTGCCGCGCCCTCGGTGTCCGGGGGCACTCCGGCCCGGCGGGCCGGCCGGGCGGCCGGGGCTCCGGGGCGGCCCCGGGCCGGACGGGCGGCCGGCGCGTCGGGCAGGGTGCCCTTCAGCGGCCCCCACTCGTTGGGGTCCGGCACGCCCGGCGGGAGCATCTGGCGGCGCCTGGGCCCGCCGTGCCCGGACTCGCCGGGCTCCTTGGCGCCGGGCCAGGCCTTGGCCACCCGTGCGGCCAGCACGAAGTCCTTGCGCAGCGGGTGCCCTTCGAAGGTGTCGGGCAGCAGCAGCGGGGTGAGCCCGGGGTGGCCGGTGAAGTCCACGCCGAACATCTCGTGGGTCTCCCGCTCGTGCCACGCCGCCCCCGCGTACACGCCGGTGGCGGTCGCGAGGACGGGGGCGTCGTGCGGCACGGTGGTGCGCAGCAGCAGCCGGCGGGGCGGCGTGGCGACGGCGACCAAGTGCGCGCAGACGGCGAAGCCCTCACCGGGCTCGTCGACGGCGCTGAGCCAGTCGAACCAGGTGCAGCCCAGTTCGTCGCGGGCGGTCCGCAGCGCCTCGGTCCAGCGGCCGGCGGGCACGTCCACCGTCAGCAGCCCGTAGGCCTCCCGCTCGCTCGCGCCCTCTCCGAAGATCTCGCCGGCGGGCGCCGGCAGCCAGCTCACCGGCGGTCCTCCCCCGGGGTCGTCGCCGGTGCCGGCGGAGGGGCGACCAGGCCGCCCGTCAGTTCTCCGGCTCCCGGCCGCGGGGCGTAGCGGCCGGCGGTGGACTCCTCGGCGATCTTCTCCTGCAGCTTGAGGATGCCCTGCAGCAGCGCCTCGGGGCGCGGCGGGCACCCGGGGACGTAGACGTCGACCGGGAGGATCTGGTCGACGCCCTTGGTGACGGAGTAGGAATCCCAGTACGGCCCGCCGCAGTTGGAGCAGGCGCCGAAGGAGATCACGTACTTCGGCTCGGGCATCTGCTCGTAGAGCCGCTTCACCGCCGGGGCCATCTTGTCGGTGACCGTCCCGGACACCACCATCAGGTCCGCCTGCCGGGGGCCGGGGGCGAACGGGATGACGCCGAGCCGGATGAAGTCGTGCCGGGACATCGAGGCGGCGATGAACTCGATGGCGCAGCAGGCGAGTCCGAAGTTGAAGACCCACAGGCTGTAGCGCCGGCCCCAGTTGAGGATCACCTTCATCGGCTCGGGGGCGAGCCGTGCCAGCGGGCCGAGCCGGGAGGGCGGAACGGGGGCGGGGGCGGGGACGGCCGCGGAGCCGCCGGGGTTCAGGTCCATGTGAGAACGCCCTTCTTCCAGGCGTACAGGAGTCCGACGGCCAGGAAGCCGAGGAAGATGAACATCTCCACCAGGGTGACGCCGCCGAAGCCAGGGGCGGCGAAGACCGTGGCCCAGGGGAACAGGAAGACGGCGTCCACGGCGAAGATCACGTACAGGAAGGCGTAGACGTAGTAGCGGACCTGGGTGTGCGCCCATCCCTCGCCGACCGGGTCGACACCGCACTCGTAGGTCAGCAGCTTCTCCGGGGTCGGCACCACCGGGCGCAGCAGGCGGGCGGCGGTGAAGGCCACCGCGACGAAGAGCACGCCGACGACCGCGACCAGTCCGACGACCGCGTAGCCGTGGAAGTAGTCCGGCACCTTGGCCCCTTTGTGGTGATGTCCGGCTGTCGATGTGTGCGTTGGGCTTCCGCGCCGGGGGCGCCCGGCGTACGGAGGGAGTTTAGGGGGTGATCGCGGGCTTGTGGCCAGTGCGTCGGCACCGGTGTGCGGCGAGGTGGGGTCAGCACCACCATCCGGCCACCGACCCGCCCCATGGTGGCCGGTCGTGCGACCGGGCAGTCTGGGGCCCATGAGCAGCAGTCCACCCGTCACCGTCACCGGGACCGGCACCGGCACACCCGGCGAGAGCACCGGCAGCGACAGCGGCGCCCTCCTGCCCCCGCGTCCGGCGCTGAGCGGCCCCACCTGGCGGGAGACCGGCTGGCTGCTGACCGGCTGGCTGGTGGATCTGACGGCCTTCTGCTTCCTGTCGGTGTGGCTGTACGCGGGGGTGCTGCTGTCGGTGACGGTGATCGGCCTGCCGGTGCTGGCGCTCGGACTGGCCGGCTGCCGCCGGCTGGGAGCATGGGAGCGGGCCCGCGCCCGGTCGCTGCTGGCGGTGGAGGTCGAGGAGCCCAGCGCGCTGCGGCCGCTGCGCGGTGACGGCTTCCTGGCCTGGCTGTGGACGGCACTGAAGGACCCGGTGGGCTGGCGGGCCGCGCTGTTCTTCACGGTACGGCTGCCGTGGTCGCTGCTGGTGTTCCCGGTGACGCTCGTCGCACTGCTGGTCGCCTGGCCGGCGCTCCCGTGGCTCGCCAGGTGGGGCAGCGACGTGGACCGGGCGCTGGTGCGGGCCCTGCTGTCCCCGTCGGACGAGCTGGAGCGGCGGATCGCCGAACTGGAGTCGGACCGGGTGGTGGTGACCGACACGGCCGGCGCCGATCTGCGGCGGATCGAGCGGGATCTGCACGACGGCGCCCAGGCCCGCCTGGTCAACCTCGCCATGGGCCTCGGCCTGGCCAAGGAGAAACTCGCCCAGGACCCCGAAGCCGCCGCCCGCATGGTCGACGAAGCCCACGGCGAAGCCAAACAAGCCCTCAAGGAACTCCGCGACCTCGCCCGCGGCATCCACCCCGCCATCCTCACCGACCGCGGCCTGGGCCCCGCCCTGTCCGCCCTCGCCTCCCGCTGCACCGTCCCCGTCACCCTCGACACCGACCTCCCCCACCGCCCCGCACCCGCCATCGAAGGCATCGCCTACTTCACCGTCTCCGAACTCCTCCAGAACATCACCAAACACAGCAACGCCCGCACCGCCACCATCGACATCTGCCGGGCCGACGACGGCCGGCTCCTCATGCGGGTCCACGACGACGGCCGGGGCGGTGCGGACGCCTCGGCCGGCAGCGGACTGGCCGGNTACTTCACCGTCTCCGAACTCCTCCAGAACATCACCAAACACAGCAACGCCCGCACCGCCACCGTCGACATCTGGCGGGCCGGGGAGCAGTTGATGCTGGTGGTGGAGGACGACGGCCGGGGCGGTGCGGACGCCTCGGCCGGCAGCGGACTGGCCGGCCTCACCGAACGCCTCGCCGCCGTCGACGGCCTCCTCACCGTCCACTCACCACCCGGCGGACCCACCACCGTCACCGCCGCACTCCCCTGGCGGCGCCGGTAGGCTGCGGCACGGCGGGACGGCTACGGAGGGGGACGGCGGATGCGGGTGGTCATCGCCGAGGATTCGGTACTGCTGCGGGAGGGGCTGACCCGGCTGCTCACCGACCGCGGTCACGAGGTCGTCGCCGGGGTGGGGGACGGGGAGGCGCTGGTGGCGTCGGTGCGGGAGCTGGCCGCCGCGGACGCACTGCCCGATGTGGTGGTGGCCGATGTGCGGATGCCGCCGACCCACACCGACGAAGGGGTGCGGGCCGCGGTGCGGCTGCGCCGCCGGCATCCGGGCCTGGGGGTGCTGGTGCTCTCGCAGTACGTGGAGGAGCAGTACGCCACCGAGCTGATCGCCGGGTCCAGCCGGGGGGTGGGCTACCTCCTGAAGGACCGGGTGGCGGACGTGAGCGAGTTCGTGGAGGCGGTGGCCCGGGTGGCGCGGGGCGGCACGGCCCTGGACCCGGAGGTGGTCGCCCAGCTGCTGGGCCGCAGCCGGCGGCAGGAGGTGCTGGCCGGCCTGACGCCGCGGGAGCGGGAGGTACTGGGCCTGATGGCCGAGGGCCGGACGAACTCGGCGATCGCCGCGCAGCTCGTGGTCAGCCACGGCGCCGTGGAGAAGCACGTGGGGAACATCTTCATGAAGCTGGGCCTCACCCGGAGTGACGCGGATCACCGCCGGGTTCTCGCGGTCCTGACCTACCTGAATTCCTGAGCGGATGACAGGCTTCGGCCAAGCCGCTCGAACACCGGGATGCGGAAGGTCCGTCCGGGGGATCATCGGGGGTGTGCACGCGCCGGGAAGCGGTCCGGAAAAGGGAATGAGAAGCGTCTCATTTCCGGGTCCATCATGTGATCAGCCTCCGGACGGCCCGCACCACCCACGTACGATGGCCGTTCAGAGCTGCCTCGAGGGAGGACTACAGCAGTGACCAGCCAGGCCGAACCGGCCAGCCAGGACATCAAGGAAGTCAAGCGCCTGGACCGGGTGATCATCCGGTTCGCGGGAGACTCCGGTGACGGCATGCAGCTGACCGGTGACCGTTTCACTTCGGAAACGGCGTCGTTCGGGAACGACCTGTCCACACTGCCGAACTTCCCCGCCGAAATCCGTGCGCCCGCCGGGACCCTGCCGGGGGTCTCGTCCTTCCAGGTGCACTTCGCCGACCACGACATCCTCACCCCCGGGGACGCCCCGAACGTCCTGGTCGCCATGAATCCGGCGGCTCTCAAGGCGAACATGCCGGACGTGCCGCGCGGCGCGGAGATCATCGTCAACACCGACGAGTTCACCAAGCGCGCCATGGCCAAGGTCGGTTACGCCGAGAGCCCGCTGACCGACGGGAGCCTGGACGGCTACCGCGTGCACCAGGTCCCGCTGACCACCCTGACGGTCGAGGCGCTCAAGGGCTACGACCTCAGCCGCAAGGAGGCGGGCCGGTCGAAGAACATGTTCGCCCTCGGCCTGCTCTCCTGGATGTACAACCGGCCCACCGACGGCACCGAGTCCTTCCTGCGCACCAAGTTCGCGAAGAAGCCGGCGATCGCGGAAGCGAACATCGCCGCCTTCCGGGCCGGCTGGAACTTCGGCGAGACCACCGAGGACTTCGCGGTCTCCTACGAGGTGGCCCCGGCGGGGAAGGCGTTCCCGGCCGGCACCTACCGCAACATCTCCGGCAACCTCGCGCTGTCCTACGGACTGATCGCCGCGTCCCAGCAGGCGGACCTCCCGCTGTTCCTCGGCTCCTACCCGATCACCCCGGCCTCGGACATCCTGCACGAGCTGGCCCGCCACAAGAACTTCGGCGTGCGCACCTTCCAGGCCGAGGACGAGATCGCCGGCATCGGTGCCGCCCTGGGCGCGGCCTTCGGCGGTTCGCTGGGCGTCACCACCACCTCCGGGCCGGGCGTCGCGCTCAAGTCCGAGGCCCTGGGGCTGGCGGTCTCCCTGGAGCTGCCGCTGCTGGTGATCGACGTCCAGCGCGGCGGCCCCTCCACCGGCCTGCCCACCAAGACCGAGCAGGCCGACCTGCTCCAGGCGATGTACGGCCGCAACGGCGAGGCACCGGTCCCGATCGTGGCACCGGCCACCCCCGCGGACTGCTTCACCGCCGCGCTGGACGCCACCCGCATCGCCCTGACCTACCGGACCCCGGTGTTCCTGCTCTCCGACGGCTACCTGGCCAACGGGTCCGAGCCCTGGCGGGTCCCCGAGACCGAGACCCTGCCGGACCTGCGGGTGCAGTTCGCCACCGGCCCGAACCACACGCTGGACGACGGCACCGAGGTCTTCTGGCCCTTCAAGCGCGACCCGCGGACGCTGGCCCGCCCGTGGGCCGTGCCGGGCACGCCGGGCCTGGAGCACCGCATCGGCGGCATCGAGAAGCAGGACGGCACCGGCAACATCTCCTACGACCCGGCCAACCACGACCACATGGTCCGCACCCGGCAGGCCAAGGTGGACGGCATCGAGGTGCCCGACGCCGAGGTCGACGACCCGTCCGGTTCCGCCCGGGTCCTGGTGCTCGGCTGGGGCTCGACCTTCGGCCCGATCACCGCCGCGGTCCGCCGCATCCGCCGCGCGGGCGGCAGCGTCGCCCAGACCCACCTGCGGTACCTCAACCCGCTGCCGGCGAACCTCGGCGAGGTCCTGAAGCGCTACGACAAGGTGATCCTGCCCGAGATGAACCTCGGCCAGCTCGCCACCCTGCTGCGCGCCAGGTACCTGGTCGACGTCCAGTCACTGACGCAGGTCACCGGCCTGCCGTTCAAGGCCGAGCAGCTCGCATCCGCTCTCAAGGAGGCAGTCGACGATGCCCACTGAGGCCCTCTCCCTGGTGCCCAAGGCCGAGGCCGCGCAGACCATGAAGGACTTCAAGTCCGACCAGGAGGTCCGCTGGTGCCCCGGCTGCGGTGACTACGCCGTGCTCGCCGCCGTCCAGGGCTTCATGCCGGAACTCGGCCTGGCCAAGGAGAACATCACCTTCATCTCCGGCATCGGCTGCTCCTCCCGCTTCCCGTACTACATGAACACCTACGGGATGCACTCCATCCACGGCCGGGCCCCGGCGATCGCCAGCGGCCTGGCCGCGGCCCGCCGCGACCTGTCGGTCTGGGTCGTCACCGGCGACGGCGACGCCCTGTCCATCGGCGGCAACCACCTGATCCACGCGCTGCGGCGCAACGTCAACCTCAAGATCCTGCTGTTCAACAACCGGATCTACGGGCTGACCAAGGGCCAGTACTCCCCCACCTCGGAGACCGGCAAGATCACCAAGTCGACCCCGATGGGCTCGCTGGAGACCCCCTTCAACCCGGTCTCCCTGGCCATCGGCGCCGAGGCCGGCTTCGTGGCCCGCACCATCGACTCCGACCGCCGGCACCTGACGAGCGTGCTGCGCGCCGCGGCGAACCACCCCGGCTCCGCGCTGGTGGAGATCTACCAGAACTGCAACATCTTCAACGACGGCGCCTTCGAGGCCCTGAAGGACAAGCAGCAGGCCCAGGAGGCGGTGATCCGGCTGGAGCACGGCCAACCGATCCGCTTCGGCGCCCCGGCCGACGACGGCCTGGGCAGCAAGGGCGTGGTCCGTGACCCGGCCACCGGCGAGCTGCGGATCATCGACGTCACCGAGGAGGGCGCCGACGGCGTCCTCGTCCACGACGCGCACGCCACCTCGCCCACCGGCGCCTTCGCCCTGTCCCGGCTGGCCGACCCCGACACCCTGCACCACACGCCGATCGGCGTGCTGCGCAGCGTCCGCCGCCCGGTCTACGAGGACCAGATGGCCGACCAGCTGGAGGAGGCCGTGCAGAAGCACGGCAAGGGCGACCTGGCGGCCCTGCTGGCCGGCAACGACACCTGGACCGTCGTCGGCTGACCCCGCGCGCGTCAACCCCGCGGCCCCCGTACCACTCGTCCGGACGGGGGCCGCGGGCTTTCCGTCGTACGCCGGCGAAGTCGCCGAGGATCTGCGCATGGGAGCAGCGAAGAGTCCCGAGCCCACCGCCGAGTGGCCCCGCCCTCCGGTGGGCGGGTACACCTCCGAGGACCTGGACCGGCTGCCGGATCTGCCTCCCCACACGGAGCTGATCGACGGGAGCCTTGTCGTCGCGAGCCCGCGGACCGCCTTCCACGACCGGGTGATGTTCCTGCTGCAGTCGAACCTGCTGCAGGCCGCACCGCCCCGAGCTGGACGTGTTCCGGGAAATGACGGTCACCCTGGGCCCCCGCAACCGCCCGGAGCCGGATGTCCTGGTGGTCCGGGCCGAAGCCTGCACCGGGCCGCACCAGACCACATTCCTCCCCGAGGACGTGGTGCCGGCCGTCGAGGTCGTCTCCGACGACTCGGTGGAACGGGACCGCGAGACCAAGCCGCGCAAGTATGCCGCCGCGGGCATCCCCTGCTTCTGGCGGGTGGAGAGCGACCGTGGCCGGCCAGTGGTCCATGCCTACGAGCTGGATCCGGCGACGCGTGGATACGGACTGCTGGGTATCCATCACGACCGGCTGAAGCTGTCGGTGCCCTTCGCCGTGGACATCGATCTGACCGGGGTCGGGAGCCGCCCCCTCCGGACCTGACCGGCGCCCGCCCTCGTGTCAGGACCATCACGCCGGAACGGGAATGACAAGGCGCCCGCCGGGCGCTACCTTCGTGGACGGAGAGACGGCACCAGGAGGTAGCGGTGGGCACAGCCACGCTGGACCGGGCAGGCGTGGCCTACGGGCTCGCGGCCTTCGGGATGTGGGGGCTGCTGCCCCTGTACTGGCACCTGCTGGCGTCGACCGGGGCATGGGAAGTGCTGGCCCACCGGATGGTGTGGTCGCTGCCCACGGCCCTGCTGATCCTCGTGCTGGTCCGCCGCTGGTCGTGGATACGGCCGCTGCTGCGGCAGCCCCGGCGGCTCGGCCTGGTGGCGCTGTCGGCCGCGCTCATATCGGTCAACTGGTACCTGTTCATCTGGGCCGTCTCGGTCGGCCGCGTGCTGGAGGCCTCGCTCGGCTACTTCATCAACCCGCTGATCACCATCGCGATCGGCGTGCTGCTGCTGCGCGAGAGACTGCGCACGGCGCAGTGGGCGGCGGTCGGCATCGGCGTGCTGGCCGTGGTCGTGATGGGTGTCGCCTACGGACAGGTCCCGTGGCTGTCGCTCACCCTGAGCGTGACGTTCGCCGCCTACGGGCTGGTGAAGAAGCAGACCGCGCTGGACGGCCTGGAGGGATTCAGCGCCGACTCCGCGCTGCAGTTCCTGCCCGCCCTGGGGTTCCTGGTCTGGCTGTCCGCCCGGGGCGAGTCCAGCTTCGCCGCCGAGGGCGTCGGGCACGCCCTGCTGCTGGCGGGCGCGGGCCTGGCGACGGCCCTGCCGCTGATCTTCTTCGGCGCCGCGGCGGTGCGCATCCCGCTGTCGACCGTCGGCCTGATGCAGTACATCGCGCCGTCCACCATGTTCCTGCTGGGCGTCCTCGCGTTCAACGAGGAGATGCCGCCCGAGCGCTGGATCGGCTTCCTGCTGGTGTGGACCGCGCTGTGCGTGCTCACCTGGGACGCCCTGCGGCAGGCCCGCCGGGGCAGGGTGGCGCTTCGCGCGGCCCGCGCCGCCGCCCGCACCGACCGGGACCCCGCCGCCGCGGCAGCCCTCCCCGCCCGCCGCTGACTACGGACAACCCGGCCCCCAGGCCGTCCGCGAGGTGGACGAGGGCCCGGCCGGACGCTGGGTGATCATGGAAGATCCCGAGGGCAACGAGTTCTGCGCGGCCTGATCCGCGCCCCCTGACCCGCCGGCACCGGCCCACGGCCCGCGGCCGGCCGGCGCGTGCGAGCGCCGGACGGACGGGCGGCCCCCCTCGGGCCGGTGGGCGGATCGGTCAGTTGTGGTCCGGGAGAAGCTCCAGGAAGTCCGGCAGGAAGCCGGCCAGTCCTTCGCCGGAGTCGAGGTCCACCACGGTGGCGCCCTGGGGCGGGGTGAACTCGAAGCTGCCGCCGGACGGCTGCTCGTAGTCGATGCGGGAGAACGCCACGTCCACCAGCGTCCGCTCGTCGCCCTCCAGGGTCACGGCGAGCGGAATGCCGGTCTCGGCGTCCACCGAGATCCGGAACAGGTCGACCATGCCCTCCGGTTCGGCCGGCTCCACCAGCAGCCGGTAGACGCTCTGGCCCGCCACCCTGCCGGTGCCCTCCACCGTGAACTCGGCGTGATCCTCCACGCCCTCCAGGAGCCGCTCGGCGGCCTCCTGCGGGGTGAGTCCGCCGAGCCGGGCCGAGTCGTCGGCACCGGGCAGCTCCGCGCCTTCGGGAGCGGTTCCCCGGAAGACGGTGTTGCTGGCGCCGTCGTAGGCCCAGACGGTCCCCTGGTTGTGGATCAGCGTGAACTCCTCGGCGCCCTCGGAGATGACCAGCCGCTGGCGTTCGGGGCCGTCCACCGCGATCCGCAGCGTGCTGGTGCCGGAGGCCAGATCGGCCAGCGCGCCGGCCGGTCCGTCCAGGCCGTCGGCGAACCGGGAGAACTCGGCGAGCGCCGGGCCCGCGTCCACGCGCACCGTGCCGGACAGCTGCTCGGTGTCCGAGCCGGCCATCATCACGATGACCTCATGAGGCGTCACATCGGGCAGGTCCGGGCCGCGGTCGCTGGCGATCGCCGGGTAGAGCCCGGCGCCGGCGGCGGCCACACCGGCGACCACGGCGGCGGGCACCACGGCCCGGCGGAGCTTCTCGTTCAGTCCCATTCTCATCCCCACTTCGTCGTCACCCCGGCACCGTCCCCCGGTGACCTATTGTCGAGATCCATTCCAGCAGGCCCCGGCGGCGCGGGCATCGGCCGCCGGTTGCGATCGCTCTCCTCCCCCGGGATGAGCCCGGGGCGCGCCGGGCCCCGGCTTCCCCTAGGGGCATCCCCGGGGCCGGGCCGTCGCATCACATGTCACAGGGGCGCACGGCGGCACTGCGCGGGCGCGACGCCGGACGAGCCGGGGCACCGCGGCACGTCAGGGGGACGGTGGGGCGGCGCGCAGGGAAGGGGGAGGGGAGGGGGAGAAGGAAGGCGAGGAGGTGCGTCAGCCGGTGCGGTCGGCCACCGCGTCGCACAGCGCGGACAGGGCGTCCTTGGCCGGGCAGTCCGGCAGCGGGGCCAGCGTGCTCCTGGCCTGGTCGGCGAAGCGCACGGCGTCCCGCCTGGCCTCGTCGAGCGCGGGGTGGACGCGGAGAGCGGCCAGTGCCTCGGCGTGCCGCGCGTCGTCGGTCAGGTCGCTCTCCAGGAGCGCGACCAGCCGACGGTCCTCGGCGGAGCCGTTCTCGGCGGCCTGCCGCCGCAGCCTCAGCACGGGCAGGGTGGCGACCCCCTCCCGCAGATCGGTGCCGGGCGTCTTGCCGGACTCGGTGCTGTCGCTGGCGATGTCCAGGACGTCGTCGGCGAGCTGGAAGGCCACGCCGATCCGCTCGCCGTACTGGGTGAGGGTGTCCACCACCGCTTCGCCCGCGCCGGACATCATCGCCCCGAACCGCCCCGAGACGGCGATCAGCGAGCCGGTCTTGCCCGCGATGACGTCCAGGTAGTGGTCGATGGGGTCCTGGGTCCCCGAGGGACCCGCGGTCTCCTGGATCTGGCCGGTGACCAGGCGCTCGAAGGCCTCGGCCTGGATACGGACGGCCTGCGGGCCGAGTTCGGCCACGATGCTGGAGGCACGCGCGAAGAGGAAGTCGCCGGTGAGCACCGCGACCGAGTTGTCCCAGCGGGCGTTGGCGCTGGCCACGCCGCGCCGCACCGCGGCCTCGTCCATGACGTCGTCGTGGTAGAGGGTGGCGAGATGGGTCAGCTCGACCACGACCGCCGACGGCACCACGCCGGGGGCGTGCGGGTCGCCGAACTGGGCGGCGAGCATGACCAGCAGGGGGCGGAAGCGTTTGCCCCCGGCCCGCACCAGGTGCTGCGCCGCCTCGGTGATGAAGGGCACCTCGCTCTTGGTGGCCTCGGTCAGACCGGCTTCGACAGCCGCCAGCCCCGCTTGGACATCGGCTTCCAGGGCCTGGTCCCGCACGCTCACCCCGAAGGGCCCCACGACGGTCACGAGCGCTACTCCTGTCTCCGGTGCGTTGTCCCCCGCAGCGTAACCGGTCGGCTGTCGATCACCGGCAGCGCGTACCGCCTCGTGACCCGGCGGCCCCGGACGGGTCAGGGCCCGCCACGCGGCGGCACGGGCCACCGGCCGTCGTACGCTGAGCACCGCTGTTCCCCGACCGGCGACCCCGAAGGCGAGGCATCACCATGTCCCCCCTGCCCGATCTGCCCGAGGACGACCTCTTCGGCGCCGACAATCTCCCCTACGGCGTGTTCAGCACCGCGGACGACCCCGGCCACCGCCGGGTGGGTGTGCGCTACGGCGGCTGGGTGCTGGACGCGGGCGCCGCGGCACGGGCCCTGGGGTCCCCGCACGCCACGCTGCTGGCCGCGCCGGACCTGGGGCCGCTGATGGCGGCCGGACACGCGGTGTGGCAGTCGGTCCGCGCCGACCTGCGGCTGTGGTTCACCTCACCCGCCCACCAGGAGACCATCGCCCCGCTGCTGTTCGCACTCGACAGCGAGAAGGACCCGGTCACCCTGCACCTTCCCTTCGAGGTGGCCGACTACGTCGACTTCTACGCCAGCGAGCACCACGCCTCCAACGTGGGACGGATGTTCCGGCCGGACGGCGAGCCGCTGACACCCAACTGGAAGCACCTGCCGATCGGCTACCACGGACGGGCCGGCACCGTGCAGGTCTCCGGCACGCCGGTGATCCGCCCGCAGGGCCAGCGCAAGCCCCCGCACGAGGACGCCCCGCTCTTCAGCCCCTCCCGGCGGCTGGACATCGAGGCCGAGGTCGGCTTCGTGGTGGGCACCCCGACCGCACCCGGCGAACGGGTCGCGCTGGCGGACTACCGCGCGCACGTGTTCGGCGTGTGCCTGGTCAACGACTGGTCGGCCCGGGACATCCAGGCCTGGGAGTACGTGCCGCTGGGCCCGTTCCTGGGCAAGTCCTTCGCCACCTCCGTCTCGGCCTGGGTGACCCCGCTCGCCGCGCTGGAGACGGCCGCGGTGGCGCCCCCGGAGCGCACCCATCCCCTGCTGCCCTACCTGGACGACAAGGGCACCGCGGACGGGCTCGACCTGCGGCTGGAGGTGCGGCTGAACGGTCACGTCATCGCCGAGCCGCCGTTCTCCGCGATGTACTGGACCGCGGCCCAGCAGCTCGCGCACATGACGGTCAACGGCGCCACGCTGCGTACCGGCGACCTGTTCGCCTCCGGCACCGTCAGCGGCCCGGAGCCCGGCCAGCGCGGCTGCCTGCTGGAACTGACCTGGGGCGGCCGTGACCCGCTGCGGCTGCCGGACGGGGAGCGGACGTTCCTGGAGGACGGTGACGAGGTCGTCATCACCGCCTGGGCGCCGGGCCCGGAGGGCAGGCGCGTCGGGCTGGGCGAGGTCACCGGAACGGTGACGCCGGCGCGCTGAGACCGCGACGCTAGAGTGTCGTGAACACTACAGCTTCGGCCCGGGGCGGGACGCCGCCGAGGACCCGCCCCGGCCACCGCCCGCCCGTGGCCCGGCCGGTCCCCGGACCGCACCGCGGCCGCGTTTCGACAGGAGGACCCATGCGTAAGGCAGTACGGCTCGCGGCGCCGGCCGTCGTGGCGGCAGCGGCCCTGATACTGAGCGGCTGCGGCAGCGACAACGGTGACAACGGCGACGGCGTGGAGGGCCAGGAGACGCGGCAGCCCGCCGACGACACCACCGAGGAAACCGACGGCGGGGACGACGCCACCGACGGGCCGGCGGAGGGCCTCGACGGCCTGTGGCTCAGTCAGGGCGACGACGACGAGAACGTCCTGATCATCACGGGAGGCTCGGCCACGTTCTTCCTCCCGGACGGCGCCGACATGTGCTCCGGCGAGGTCGCCGACGAGGGCGAGACGGCACGGCTCACCCTGGAGTGCGCCATGGGCAGCACGGAGTGGACGTACGCGGTGGCCACCGCCGACGGCGACAGCATGGAGGTGGCCTGGGACAACGGCGCCACCCAGGACTACGCGCGGATCCCGGACCTGGAGGGTCTGGAGGACCTGGACTTCGGGGACATCGGCGACCTGGGCGGCATCGGCGGCTCGGCGGAGACCGACTCCTGAGACTGCCGCCGCACACCGGCTCCCTTCCCCGCGGCGCCCGCGGGGAAGGGAGCCGGCGCGTGTCCTGATCCCGTAACACCCGCCCCCCGGCGGCTCTCCCGCCGATAGCGTCACCCTGTCCGCGCCGTCCGAGGCGCGGAAGGAACCGACGGGAGAGAATCCGAATGCGCACCAGAGCACGGCTGGCCGTGTCCGCCGCGGCGATATCCGCGGCACTGCTGCTGAGCGCCTGCGGCAGCGACGACGGGGGGAAGGAGTCGGCCGGCGCGGGCGGGGACAACGGCTCCCGGGACACCGCGGAGCCCGCGGACGACGAGGACGGCTCGCGGGACGACGAGCGGGACGCCGGCTTCGGCGACGACACGGAACTCGGCGAGTTCCACGGCTTCTGGAAGAACGACGCCGGCGACACCGAGGGCATCCTGGTCATCACGGGCGAGCACGTGCAGTTCTTCGCCGGGGAGGAGGGCGGCGAGAACGGCATCTCCTGCATGGGCGGGCTCGGGAACGGCGGGGTCCTCGACCTGTTCTGCGGCAGCGAGGGCATCGAGACCATGACGCAGGAGAAGGGCCGGGTCACGCTGAACAGCGAGAGCAACCTCACGTTCACCTGGGCGTCCGGGGAGAGCGGTACCTACTCCAAGGAGCTCAATCCGCTCGGGGACTGACTCTCCCGGTCCCCTCACATGCCGGTGGCCCGACCCCCGCCGGGGACCGGGCCACCGACATGTCACATGGACGCCTACCGCACGAACACCCCGGCCTGGCTCGCCAGGTCCAGGAAGTACTGCGGGGCGACGCCGAGCACGACCGTGACCACTGCGGCGACACCCACCACGGAGCTGGTCAGCGGGCTCGGGATGACCACGGAGGGCCCGCCCGGCTGCGGGTCGCTGAAGAACATCAGCACGATGACCCGCACGTAGAAGAACGCCGCGATGGCCGAGGCGATCACACCGACGACGACCAGGCCCATCGCGCCGGCCTCCGCGGCCGCCTTGAACACCGCGAACTTGCCCACGAACCCGGAGGTGAGCGGGATCCCCGCGAAGGCCAGCAGGAACAGCGCGAAGACGCCGGCCAGCAGCGGCGAACGACGGCCCAGACCGGCCCACTTGGACAGGTGGGTGGCCTCTCCGCCCGCGTCGCGGACCAGTGTCACCACGGCGAACGCGCCCAGCGACACGAACGAGTAGGCCGCCAGGTAGAAGAGCACCGAGGAGACGCCCTCCGCGCTGAGCGCCACCACACCGGCCAGGATGAAACCGGCGTGCGCGATCGAGGAGTACGCCAGCAGCCGCTTCACATCCGTCTGGGTGATGGCGACCACCGCACCGGCCACCATGGAGGCGATGGCCACACCCCAGAGCACCGGCTCCCAGTCCCAGCGCAGGCCCGGCAGCACCACGTAGAGCAGCCGCAGCAGGGCGCCGAAGGCGGCGACCTTGGTAGCGGCGGCCATGAAGCCGGTCACCGGGGTCGGGGCGCCCTGGTAGACGTCAGGGGTCCACATGTGGAACGGCACGGCGCCGACCTTGAACAGCAGGCCCATGATCACCAGAGCGCCGCCGATCAGCAGCAGCATGTCATTGCCCATGGTGGAGGCAAGCCCGGCGTCCACCTCGGCCGGGGAACCGCTGACGACGTCGGCGATGCCGGCGTAGTTCACTGTGCCCGCGTAGCCGTACAGCAGCGCGATGCCGAAGAGCAGGAAGGCGGAGGCGAAGGCACCCAGCAGGAAGTACTTGACGGCCGCCTCCTGCGAGAGCAGACGCCTGCGGCGGGCCAGCGCACACAGCAGGTACAGCGGCAGCGAGAAGACCTCGAGAGCGATGAACAGGATGAGCAGGTCGTTGGCCGCCGGGAACAGCAGCATGCCACCCACCGCGAACAGCAGCAGCGGGAAGATCTCGGTGGTGGTGTGACCGGCCTTGACCGCCGCGGCCTCCGCCTTGCCTCCCGGCACGGAGGCGGCCTGCGCGGTGAAGGAGTCCACCCGTGCGCCGTGTTCGGCCGGTTCCAGTTTGCGCTCGGCGAACAGGAACACCGACACGAGGCCGACCAGCACGATCACGCCCTGCAGGAAGAGCGCCGGGCCGTCCACGGCCAGCGCGCCCATGCCCGCGATCTGCGACTCGGTGCCGGCGTGCCCGCCGGCCGCGAGGGCGACCACCGCGGCGAACGCCCCGGCCAGCGCCAGCATCGACAGCACCGCCTGCGAGGAGTACCGGCCGCGGCGCGGCACGAACGCCTCGACGAGCACCCCGACGACGGCGGCACCGAGCACGATCAGGCTCGGGGAGAGCGCCGCCCACTCGATCTGCGGGGCCTCAAGCGGCCCCTGCGCTGTTGTCCACAGCGCGTGGAAACCAGATACGGAACTCACTTTGCGGCCTCCACTTCGGGTGCGGGGTCACTCTCGCCCACGTCGGAGAGCGTGTGCTGGACGGCCGGGTCGATGATCTCGAGCACCGGCTTGGGGAAGACGCCCAGGAAGAGCAGCACGGCGATCAGCGGTCCCACCACGGCCAGTTCGCGCGGCCTCAGGTCGGGCAGCTTCTCGTTGCCCTCGCGCACCGGACCGGTCATGGTCCGCTGGTAGAGCACCAGGACGTACAGGGCGGCCAGCACGATGCCCGCGCAGGCGATGATGCCGACCACCGGGTACCGGCTGAAGGTGCCCACCAGTACCAGGAACTCGCTGACGAACGGCGCCAGTCCGGGCAGCGACAAGGTGGCCAGGCCGCCGATGAGGAAGGTTCCGGCCAGCACCGGGGCGGGCCTTTGCACCCCGCCGTAGTCGGAGATGAGGCGCGAGCCGCGACGGGCGATCAGGAAGCCGGCCACCAGCATCAGGACGGCGGTGGCGAAGCCGTGGCTGACCATGTAGAGCGTGGCGCCGCCCTGGCCCTGGCTGGTCATCGCGAAGATGCCCATCACGATGAAGCCGAAGTGGCTGATCGAGGCGTAGGCGATGAGCCGCTTGATGTCCCGCTGCCCCAGCGCGAGCAGCGCGCCGTAGATGATGCTGACCAGGGCCAGGGCGAGGACCACCGGGGTGGCCCAGACGCTGGCCTCGGGGAACAGCCCCAGGCAGAAGCGGAGCATCGCGAAGGTGCCGACCTTGTCCACGACGGCGGTGATCAGGACCGCCACCGGGGCGGTGGACTCCCCCATCGCGTTGGGCAGCCAGGTGTGCAGCGGCCACAGCGGTGCCTTGATCGCGAAGGCGAGGAAGAAGCCGAGGAACAGCAGGCGTTCGGTGTTCTGGGCGAAGGTCAGTTCGCCCGCGGCCCGGGCCTCGGTGATGGCCTGCAGCGAGAAGGTCCCGGCGCCCAGCTGGTCGGCGGTCGCGGCGTACAGGCCGATGACCGCTGCCAGCATGACCAGGCCGCCGGCCAGGTTGTACAGCAGGAATTTCACCGCGGCATACGCCCGCTGGCGGGCCTGGTTCTCCGCGCCGGACACCGCTCCCGCCCGGTCCCCGAAGCCGCCGATGAGGAAGTACATCGGGATGAGCATGGCTTCGAAGAAGATGTAGAACAGGAAGATGTCGGTGGCGACGAAGGACATGATGACCATCGCCTCGACCATGAGGATCAGGGCGAAGAAGCCCTGGGTCGGCCGCCAGCGGCGGCCGGAGGGCTTCTCGCCCTTCACCGGGTCGGCGTCGTTCCAGCCGGCCCCGATGAGGAAGGGGATGATCAGCGCCGTCAGGGCGACCATCGCCACCCCGATGCCGTCCACGCCCAGTTCGTAGCGGACCCCGAAGTCCGCGATCCAGGCCCGGGACTCGGTGAGCTGGTACCGGTCACCGCCCGGCTCGAAGCGGGCCAGTACCACCGCGGCGAACGCCACGGTCACCAGTGAGAAGCCCAGCGCCACCCACTTGGCGATGTGCCGCCGGGCGGTGGGCACCGCCGCCGTGGCGACCGCCCCGAGGGCGGGCGCCAGGGCCGTGGCCGTCAGCAGAGGAAATGACATAACTCAGACCGCCCTCATCAGCAGGGTCACGGCGATCAGGACCGCCGCACCGCCGAACATCGAGACCGCGTAACTGCGGGCGAAACCGTTCTGGACCCGCCGCAGCCGGCCGGACAGTCCGCCGAAGGTCGCGGCGATGCCGTTGACGACGCCGTCCACCAGCTTGTGGTCGACGTAAACCAGGCCGCGGGTGAGGTAGTTGCCGGGCCGGACGAACGCCGCGTGGTTGAAGTCGTCCTGGAGCAGGTCGCGCCGGGCCGCGCGGGTGACCCAGCGGCCGTGCGGGGCGACCTGCGGAACGGGCCGGCGCCCGTACTGCCACCAGGCGATGCCCACACCGATCAGCATCACCGCGGTCGCGGCCACCGAGACCATGCCGTGCGACACCGGCGAGTCGCCCGAGGCGGTGCCGGTGACCGGGGACAGCCAGTTGACGAACGAGTGGTTCAGGTTGAACAGGAAGCCGGCGAAGACCGAGCCGAAGGCGAGCACGATCATCGGGATCGTCATCGACTTCGGGGACTCGTGCGGGTGCGGCTCGTGCCCCTGCTCGTCCGGCTGCCAGCGCTTCTCACCGAAGAAGGTGAGCAGCATGATGCGGGTCATGTAGTACGCGGTGAGCGCCGCGCCCAGCAGGGTGACGCCGCCCAGCAGCCAGCCCTGGGCACCGCCCTGGCCGAACGCCGCGTAGATGATCTCGTCCTTGGAGAAGAACCCGGACAGGTACGGGAAGCCGATGATGGCCAGGTACCCGAGGCCGAAGGTGACGAAGGTGACCGGCATGTACGTCCGCAGCCCGCCGTAGCGCCGCATGTCGACCTCGTCGTTCATGCCGTGCATGACCGAGCCGGCGCCGAGGAACAGCCCCGCCTTGAAGAAGCCGTGCGTCACCAGGTGCATGATCGCGAAGACGTAGCCGACCGGGCCGAGTCCGGCGGCCAGCATCATGTAGCCGATCTGCGACATCGTCGAACCGGCCAGGGCCTTCTTGATGTCGTCCTTGGCACAACCGACGATCGCACCGAACAGCAGCGTCACCGCGCCGACCGCGACGACCGCGGTCTGCGCGTCCGGTGCCGCGTTGAAGATCGCGCCGGAGCGGACGATCAGGTACACACCGGCGGTCACCATGGTGGCCGCGTGGATCAGCGCGGAGACCGGGGTCGGGCCCTCCATCGCGTCGCCCAGCCAGGACTGCAGCGGCACCTGGGCGGACTTGCCGCAGGCGGCCAGCAGCAGCATCAGGCCGATCGCCGTCAGCGTGCCCTCACCGGTCTCGGTGGCGTTCTCCAGCACCGGCCCGAAGGCGAAGGTGCCGAAGGTGGTGAACATCAGCAGGATGGCGATCGACAGTCCGACGTCGCCGACCCGGTTGACGATGAACGCCTTCTTGGCCGCGGTGGCCGCGCTCGGCTTGTGCTGCCAGAAGCCGATCAGCAGGAACGAGGCGAGACCCACGCCCTCCCAGCCGACGTACAGCAGCAGGTAGTTGTCGGCCAGCACCAGCAGCAGCATCGCCGCCAGGAACAGGTTGAGGTAGCCGAAGAAGCGCCGCCGCCGCTCGTCGTGCGACATGTAGCCGATCGAGTACAGGTGGATCAGGGTGCCCACACCGGTGATCAGCAGGACGAACGTCATCGACAGCTGGTCGAGCTGGAAGGCGAGGTCCGCCTGGAACCCGCCCACCGGCACCCAGCTGAACAGGTGCTGGCTCAGCGTGCGGTCGTCGCCCGCCCGCCCCAGCATCCCGAAGAAGAGCACCACCGCGATGACGAACGACGCGGCGGCGAGCGCGGTCCCGAGCCAGTGGCCCGTGCGGTCCAGGCGCCGCCCGCCCAGGAGCAGTACTGCCGCGCCGAGCAGCGGTGCCCCGACGAGCAGTCCGATCAATGACTCCACTGGTTCACTTCCCTCATTACTTCCTCGGGCTTCCTCGGGCCTTTACAGCTTCATCAGACTGGCGTCGTCGACCGAGGCCGAATGGCGGGAGCGGTAGAGCATCACGATGATCGCCAGGCCCACCACGACCTCCGCGGCCGCGACCACCATGACGAAGAACGCCATGATCTGGCCGTCGAGATTGCCGTGCATCCGGGAGAAGGCGACCAGCGCGAGGTTGGAGGCGTTCAGCATCAGCTCGACGCACATGAACACCACGATCGCGTTTCGCCTCAGCAGCACCCCGCACGCACCGATGGTGAACAGCAGGGCGGCCAGGTGAAGATAGTTCTCGGGACTCACTGACGGGCCTCCTCGGCTCCGGCCGCGGTTCCGTCACCGCTGCCGCTGTCACCGCCACTGTCACTGCCGCGGTCGTCGCCGCCCCGGCCCTGGTGCTCGGCGGTGCGGTGCTCCAGGGCTGCCAGGTCGGCCAGCGCCTGCCGGTGCACCTCGCGGACCTGGCCGCGCTCGCGCAGGGTGGCGCTGACGGTCAGGTCGGAGGGGGTGCCGTCGGGCAGCAGGCCGGGGATGTCCACCGCGTTGTGCCGGGCGTACACGCCGGGGGCGGGCAGCGGCGGGAGCTGGGTGCCGGCGCGCACGCGCGCCTCGGCCTGCTCGCGCTGGCTCGCGGTGCGCTCGATGCGCTCGCGGTGGGTCAGCAGTGTGGCCCCGACCGCGGCGACGGTCAGCAGCACGCCGGTGACCTCGAAGGCCACCACGTACCGGGTGAACAGCAGCGAGGCCAGCCCCTGGACGTTGCCGCCGGCGTTCGCCTCGGCCAGGCCGGTGAACGTGCCGACCGAGGCCCGGCCGATGCCGGCGATCAGGAGGATGCCCAGGCCCAGACCGCACGCCAGGGCCAGCCAGCGCTGCCCCTTGAGCGTCTCGGTCAGGGAGTCCGCCGAGCTGACGCCGACCAGCATCAGCACGAACAGGAAGAGCATCATGACCGCGCCGGTGTAGACGACGATCTGGACGACGCCCAGGAAGTAGGCGCCGTTGGCGAGATAGAACAGCGCCAGGATGACCATGGTGCCCGCCAGGCACAGCGCCGAGTGCACGGCCCGCTTCAGCAGCACCGTGCCCAGGCCGCCGGCCACGGCCAGCGGGGCCATGATCCAGAACTGGGCGGCCTCGCCCGTGGACGTCGAGGTCTCCACGGCGAGGGTGGCCAGCGCGCTCATCGGCGCACCTCCGAGCTGTCGTCGGCGGCCTCCTGGGCCCGCTCGCCGGCGTCGCGCCCGGCAGGAACGTCGCCCCGGGAACGGGCCTCCTGCTGGACGGTGCCGGGAGCGGCCTCGGTGACCAGTCCGCTGTAGTAGTCCTTCTCCGTCATGCCGGGGTGGATGGCGTGCGGGGAGTCGACCATGCCCTCCTCCAGGCCGGCGAGCAGCTCCTCCTTGGTGTAGATGAGCGACTCGCGGGTCCGGTCGGCCAGTTCGTAGTCGTTGGTCATGGTCAGCGCGCGGGTCGGGCACGCCTCCACGCACAGGCCGCACAGGATGCAGCGCAGGTAGTTGATCTGGTAGACGCGGCCGTACCGCTCACCGGGCGAGTAGCGCTCCTCGTCGGTGTTGTCCGCGCCCTCCACGTAGATGGCGTCCGCCGGGCAGGCCCACGCGCACAGTTCGCAGCCGACGCACTTCTCCAGCCCGTCGGGGTGCCGGTTGAGCTGGTGACGGCCGTGGAACCGGGGAGCGGTCGGCTTCTTCTCCTCGGGGTACTGCTCGGTCAGCCGCTTCTTGAACATGGCCTTGAAGGTCACGCCGAAGCCGGCGAGAGGATTCTCGAACTTAGGCATCCTCGGGCTCCTTCTCCTGACGGGAAGGCCGGCGGGGCACCGGCGGCAGGGTCTGTCCGGGCAGCGGCGGCACGGGGTAGCCGCCGGCCATCGGGTCGAACTCCGGTTCCGGCTTCGCCGCCTCGGCCTCCTCCTTCGCCCGGTCCGACCGCTCCTTGAAGAAGTCGTAGACCAGCGACACCAGCAGCAGGCCGACGACCGCGCCGCCCACCCACCAGACGATGTCCGCGAAGGTGTAGCCCTCGATCTGCAGCGCCCGGACGGTGGCGACCAGCATCAGCCACACCAGCGCCAGCGGAATGAGAACCTTCCAGCCCAGCTTCATGAACTGGTCGTAGCGCACCCGCGGCAGGCTGGCCCGCAGCCACACGAAGAAGAACATGACGGCCAGCAGCTTCACGGTGAACCACAGCATCGGCCACCAGCCGGAGTTGGCGCCCTCCCACCAGGTGCTCAGCGGGGCCGGGGCGCGCCATCCGCCCAGGAACAGCGTGACCATCAGCGCCGAGACGGTGACCATGTGGATGTACTCGGCGAGCATGAACATCGCGAACTTGATCGACGAGTACTCGGTGTTGAAACCACCGACCAGGTCACCCTCGGACTCCGGCATGTCGAACGGGGCGCGGTGCGCCTCGCCGACCATGGCGACCATGTAGATGAGGAACGACACCGGCAGCATCACCACGAACCAGCGGTCCTCCTGCGCCCCGACGATGGCCGAGGTGGACATCGATCCGGAGAAGAGGAAGACGGCCGCGAAGGACAGACCCATCGCGACTTCGTAGGAGATGATCTGCGCGGTGGCGCGCACCCCGCCCAGCAGCGGGTAGGTGGAGCCGGAGGACCAGCCCGCCAGCACCGTGCCGTAGGCGGCGATGGAGGCGGTGGCCAGCACGTACAGCAGGGCGACCGGCAGGTCCGTCAGCTGCAGCACCGTCTGGGTGCCGAAGATGGTGACGGGGTCGTCGGCGGGCCCGAAGGGGATGACCGCGATGGCCATGAACGCCGGGATGGCGCCCAGCACCGGGGCCAGGATGTAGACCGCCTTGTCGGCGCCCTTGACGACCACGTCTTCCTTGAGCATCAGCTTGATGCCGTCGGCCAGGGACTGGAGCATGCCCCAGGGCCCGTGCCGGTTGGGGCCGATGCGCAGCTGCATCCAGGCGATCACCTTGCGCTCCATCACGATGGAGATCAGCACGGTGAGCATCAGGAACGCGAAGCAGAACACCGCCTTGAGCAGGATCAGCCAGAGCGGGTCGGTGCCGAACATCGACAGGTCTTCCTGCGCGAGGTCGGCGGCGAGCGGCTGCATCAGGCGTTCACCTCCTCAGCGGTCTCGGTGGCACCGGCGGCGATCCGCACCAGCCGGCCGGGGACGGTGCCCAGGTCGTCGAGCACCCCGGCGCCGGTGGAGTTCAGCGGCAGCCAGACCACGCCGTCGGGCATCTCGGTGATGCTCAGCGGCAGCGTCGTGCTGCCCGCCGGCCCCTCGACGGTGACCGGCCGGCCGTCCTCCAGGCCGTTGTCCGCGGCGGTGGCCGCCGACACCCGGGCGACGGCGGCGTGCCGGGTGCCGGCCAGCGCCTCGTCGCCCTCCTGGAGCAGGCCCTGGTCCAGGAGCATCCGGTGCCCGGCCAGCACGGCCTCGCCGGCCGCGGGCCGGGGCAGGTCCGGCGCGGTGCCGGTGGGGCCCAGCGGCAGGTCGCCCCGCCACTCCGGCAGGCCGTCCAGCTCCCGCCGGATGGTGCGCAGGTCGGGCAGGCCCAGGTGGATGTCCATGTGGTCGGCCAGCATGTGCAGCGCCCGGGCGTCGGTCTGGACGTGCCGGCGGGTCATCTGGTCGGGCTTGATCGCGGCCTCGAACGAGCGGGCGCGCCCTTCCCAGTTGAGGAAGGTGCCGGCCTTCTCGGCGACGGCGGCGACCGGGAGCACCACATGGGCCCGGTCGGTGACCTCCGAGGGCCGCTGCTCCAGGCTCACCAGGAAGCCGTTCTCCGCGACCGCGTCCAGCGCCTGCCGGGCCCGGTGCGGGTCGGGCAGGTCACGGACCTCGACGCCGCCGACGACCATGGCCCGCACCTCGCCGGCCGCGGCGGCCTCGATGATCTGCCCGGTGTCGCGGCCCGGCTCGCCGGGCAGTTCCCGCAGGCCCCAGGCGGTGGCCATCTCCTGACGGGCCCGCAGGCTGGTGGTGGGGCGTCCGCCGGGCAGCAACCCCGGCAGCGCGCCCGCCTCGATCGCGCCGCGCTCGCCGGCCCGGCGGGGGATCCACACCAGGCGGGCGCCGGTCGCGGTGGCGGCGGCCACCGCCGCGGTGAGCGCGCCGGGCACGGCGGCCAGCCGCTCGCCGACGACCAGGACGGCGCCCTCGGTGCGCAGTGCCTCGGCGGCCTGCCGTCCGGCGTCGTCCAGCCCGTCGCCGTTGTCGGCCAGCGCGTCCAGCCACTGCGGCTCGGTGCCGGGAGCGGCCGCCAGGAGCGTGCCGCCGGTCTTGGCCAGACCGCGGGTGGTGTGGGTGGCCAGGGAGAAGACCCGCTGGCCGTGCTTGCGGTGGGCCTTGCGCAGCCGCAGGAAGACGCTGGGCGCCTCCTCCTCGGACTCCAGGCCCGCCAGCAGCACGGCGGGGGCGGCCTCCAGGTCCCGGTAGGTCACCCCGGCACCGTCCAGGTCCTTGCCGTGTCCGGCCACCTTGGCGGCCAGGAAGGCGGCTTCCTCCGCGCTGTGCACGCGGGCCCGGAAGTCGATGTCGTTGGTGCGCAGCGCGGCCCGGGCGAACTTGGCGTAGGCGTAGGAGTCCTCGACGGTCAGCCGTCCGCCGGTGAGCACCGCCGCGCCGCCGGTGCGACGGGCCGCGGCGAGCCCTTCGGCCGCCGCCAGCAGCGCCTCGGGCCAGCTCGCCGGCTCCAGCTCACCGGTCTCCCGGTTGCGGACCAGCGGGGTGGTCAGCCGCTCGGGGCGCTGGGCGTAGCGGAAGCCGAAACGGCCCTTGTCGCAGATCCACTCCTCGTTGACCTGCGGGTCCTCCATGGCCAGCCGCCGCATGGTCTTTCCGCGGCGGTGGTCGGTGCGGATCGAGCAGCCGCTGGAGCAGTGCTCGCAGACACCGGGCGAGGACACCAGGTCGAAGGGGCGGGAGCGGAACCGGTAGGCGGCCGAGGTGAGGGCGCCGACCGGGCAGATCTGGATGGTGTTGCCGGAGAAGTACGACTCGAACGGGTCGCCCTCGCCGGTGCCGACCTGCTGGAGCGCGCCGCGTTCCAGCAGCTCGATCATCGGGTCGCCGGCGATCTGGTTGGAGAAGCGGGTGCAGCGGGCGCACAGCACGCAGCGCTCGCGGTCCAGCAGCACCTGGGTGGAGATCGGCACCGGCTTGTCGAAGGTGCGCTTGCGTCCCTCGAAGCGGGTGTCCGGGTCGCCGGTGGACATGGCCTGGTTCTGCAGCGGGCACTCGCCGCCCTTGTCGCAGACCGGGCAGTCCAGCGGGTGGTTGATGAGCAGCAGCTCCATCACCCCGCGCTGGGCCTTCTCGGCCACCGGCGAGGTGAGCTGGGTGCGCACGACCATGCCGTCGGTGCAGGTGATGGTGCACGAGGCCATCGGCTTGCGCTGGCCCTCCACCTCCACGATGCACTGGCGGCAGGCGCCCACGGGGTCGAGCAGCGGGTGGTCGCAGAACCGGGGGATCTCGATGCCGACTTCCTCGGCGGCGCGGATGACCAGCGTGCCCTTGGGCACGGAGACCTCGATGCCGTCGATGGTCAGCGTGACCAGGTCCTCCGGCGGCCGGGCCGCCTCGCCCCCACCGGAGGATCGTGCGTCGGTGGTGACGGTCATGCGTTCACCTCCAGGTGAGCGGAGCTGTCCTGTCCGGCCCAGACCGTCGACCTGGAGTGGTCGAAGGGGCAGCCGCGGCCGGTGATGTGCTGCTCGTACTCCTCGCGGAAGTACGTGAGCGAGGAGAAGATCGGCGCGGCGGCGCCGTCGCCGAGCGCGCAGAACGACTTGCCGTTGATGTTGTCGGCGATGTCGTGGATCTTGTCGAGGTCGGCGAGTTCCGCCTTGCCCGCCTCGATGTCGCGCATGAGCTGGACCAGCCAGTAGGTGCCCTCGCGGCAGGGGGTGCACTTGCCGCAGGACTCGTGGGCGTAGAACTCGGTCCAGCGGGTGACGGCGCGCACCACACAGGTGGTCTCGTCGAAGCACTGGAGCGCCTTGGTGCCGAGCATGGAGCCGGCCGCGCCGACCGCTTCGTAGTCCAGCGGCACGTCCAGGTGCTCGTCGGTCAGCAGCGGGGTGGAGGAGCCGCCCGGGGTCCAGAACTTCAGCCGGTGGCCGGGCCGCATGCCGCCGCTCATGTCGAGCAGTTCGCGCAGCGTGATGCCGAGCGGGCCCTCGTACTGGCCGGGCCGGGCGACGTGCCCGGACAGCGAGTAGAGCGTGAAGCCCGGGGACTTCTCGTTGCCCAGGGAGCGGAACCACTCCTTGCCGCGGTCCATGATCGCGGGAACCGAGGCGATGGACTCGACGTTGTTCACCACGGTGGGGCAGGCGTAGAGGCCGGCGACCGCGGGGAACGGGGGGCGCAGCCGGGGCTGGCCGCGGCGGCCCTCCAGGGAGTCCAGCAGGGCGGTCTCCTCGCCGCAGATGTAGGCGCCGGCGCCGGCGTGCACGGTGATCTGGAGGTCACGGCCGGGGCCGAGGGCGTCCTTGCCGAAGTAGCCGGCCTCGGTGGCCTCCCGCACCGCGTGGTGCAGCCGGCGCAGCACGGGGACGACCTCGCCGCGCAGGTAGATGAAGGCGTGCTCGGAGCGGATCGCGTGGCAGGCGATCGCGATGCCCTCCAGCAGCGAGTGCGGGTTGGAGAAGAGGAGCGGGATGTCCTTGCAGGTGCCCGGCTCGGACTCGTCGGCGTTGACGACGAGGTAGTGCGGCTTGTCGTCGCCCTGCGGGATGAACTGCCACTTCATGCCGGTGGGGAAACCCGCGCCGCCGCGGCCGCGCAGGCCGGCGTCCTTGACGTAGGCGATGACGTCGTCCGGTGCCATGTCCAGGGCCTTGCGCAGGCCCTGGTAGCCGCCGTGCCGGCGGTAGGTGTCCAGGGTCCAGGACTCGGGCTCGTCCCAGAAGGCGGACAGGACGGGGGACAGCAGCTTCTGCGGTCCGGCTCCCTGGAGGTCCTTGCCGGTCATCGCTCACCCTCCTCGGATTCCCGGGACACCGGTCCTGCCGGGTGCTCGGGGTCGGACGCGGCGCTCTTCTGCGGGGCGTCGTGGGAGCTGGGGTGCGTGGGGGGCGCCTGCTCGTCCTCCGGCGCCTGGGCGGCGTCCAGCGGGGGCTCGGTGCGCGGCGGAACCGTCCCGCCCTCGGTCACGCCCTTGGCCAGCCGAAGGCCGGCCAGCGAGGCGTCACCGGCCGAGCCGCTCGCCTCGATCGCGCCGGGCCGCTCGTCGGGGAAGCCGGCCAGGATGCGGGCCGTCTTCTTGAAGTCGCACAGCGGGGCGCCGCGGGTGGGGGCCACCTCGCGGCCGGCCCGCAGGTCGTCGACCAGCTTCTTGGCCGACTCGATGGTCTGGTTGTCGAAGAACTCCCAGTTGACCATCACCACGGGTGCGAAGTCGCAGGCCGCGTTGCACTCGATGTGCTCCAGCGTGACCTTGCCGTCCTCGGTGGTCTCGCTGTTGCCGACTCCCAGGTGCTTCTGCAGGGCGTCGAAGATCTCGTCACCGCCGAGCACCGCGCACAGGGTGTTGGTGCACACCCCGACCTGGTAGTCGCCCGAGGGCTTGCGGCGGTACATCGAGTAGAAGGTGGCGACCGCGGTGACCTCGGCGGTGGTCAGCTCCAGCATGTCGGCGCAGAACTGCAGGCCGGTGCGGGTGACGTACCCCTCCTCGGACTGCACCAGGTGCAGCAGCGGCAGCAGCGCGGAGCGGCTGTCGGGGTAGCGGGAGATCACCTCCCGGGCGTCCGCCTCCAGCCGGGTGCGCACCTCGGCCGGGTACTCGGGGCCGGGGAGCTGGGGCATCCCCAGTTGGATGTCCGTCATCGGTCGACGCCTCCCATCACGGGGTCGATGGACGCCACCGCGACGATCACGTCGGCGACCTGGCCGCCTTCGCACATCGCCGCCATGGCCTGCAGGTTGGTGAAGGAGGGGTCGCGGAAGTGGACCCGGTAGGGGCGGGTGCCGCCGTCGCTGACCATGTGGACGCCCAGTTCGCCCTTGGGGGACTCGACGGCCGTGTAGACCTGGCCGGGCGGGACCCGGAAGCCCTCGGTCACCAGCTTGAAGTGGTGGATCAGGGCTTCCATGGAGGTGCCCATGATCTTCTTGATGTGGTCCAGCGAGTTGCCCAGGCCGTCGGGGCCCAGGGCCAGCTGGGCGGGCCAGGCGATCTTCTTGTCGCCGACCATGACCGGCCCCGGCTCCAGCCGGTCCAGGCACTGCTCCATGATGCGCAGCGACTGACGCATCTCCTCCAGGCGCAGCAGGAAGCGGCCGTAGGAGTCGCAGGTGTCGGTGGTGGGGACCTCGAAGTCGTAGGTCTCGTAGCCGCAGTACGGGTCGGTCTTGCGCAGGTCGTGCGGCAGGCCGGCCGAGCGCAGGATCGGCCCGGTGGCACCGAGCGCGAGGCAGCCGGCCAGGTCGAGGTGACCGATGTCCTTCAGCCGGGCCTTGAAGACCGGGTTGCCGGTGCAGAGCTTGTCGTACTCGACGAGGTTCTTGCGCATCTTCTTGATGAAGTCGCGCATCTGGTCGACGGCGCCGGGCGGCAGGTCCTGGGCCAGACCGCCGGGCCGGACGAAGGCGTGGTTCATCCGCAGGCCGGTGATCAGCTCGAAGATGTCCAGGCAGTGCTCGCGGTCCCGGAAGCCGTAGATCATCACGGTGGTGGCGCCCAGCTCCATGCCGCCGGTGGCGATGGCCACGAAGTGCGAGGAGAGCCGGTTCAGTTCCATCAGCAGGACACGGATGATGCTGGCCCGGTCCGGCACATCGTCCTCGATGCCGAGCAGCTTCTCGACGCCCAGGCAGTACGCCGTCTCGTTGTAGAACGGCGTGAGGTAGTCCATCCGGGTGACGAAGGTGGTGCCCTGCGTCCAGGTCCGGTATTCGAGGTTCTTCTCGATGCCGGTGTGCAGGTAGCCGATGCCGCAACGGGCCTCGGTGACCGTCTCGCCGTCGATCTCCAGGATGAGACGCAGCACGCCGTGCGTGGAGGGGTGCTGCGGACCCATGTTGACGATGATCTTCTCGTCGTCGGCCCGCTTGGCGGCCTCGGCGACCTCGTCCCAGTCGCCGCCGGTGACGGTGTAGACCGTCCCCTCGGTGGTCTCGCGGGCGCCGGCGGTGGCGGTGGGGTGTGACGTGGACATCAGCTGTACGACCTCCGCTGGTCGGGAGCCGGGATCTGGGCGCCCTTGTACTCGACGGGGATACCGCCGAGCGGGTAGTCCTTGCGCTGCGGGAAGCCCTGCCAGTCGTCGGGCATCATGATCCTCGTGAGCGCCGGGTGGCCGTCGAAGATCATGCCGAAGAAGTCGTAGACCTCGCGCTCGTGCCAGTCGTTGGTCGGGTAGACCTCGACGACGGACGGCAGGTGCGGGTCGCTGTCGGGGACGCCGACCTCCAGGCGGAGGATCCGCCCGTGGGTCAGGGACCGCAGGTGGTAAACGGCGTGCAGCTCGCGCCCGGCGTCCTCGGGGTTGTGCACGCCGCTCACGCCGGTGCACAGCTCGAAGCGGAGCGCGGGGTCGTCGCGCAGGGTGCGCGCGACCGGCAGGAGGTGCTCGCGGGCGATGTGGAAGGTCAGCTCGCCGCGGTCCACCACCGTCCGCTCGATCGCGGCCGCCGGGTCGATGCCCTGTTCCTCCAGGGCCCCTTCGAGCTCGTCGGCGACCTCGTCGAAGTACCCGCCGTAGGGCCGGGAGGTGGCGCCCGGCATCCGCAGCGTGCGGCGCAGACCGCCGTAGCCGGAGGTGTCCCCGCCGGTGTCGGCACCGAACATGCCGCGCCGCTCGGCGATCACCTCGCCGGGCTGCTGCCCGCCGCGCGCGACGTCGCTGGTGTCCTCGTGCACCTGCTCGCGCTTCACGTCGTCCTCGCCAGCATCGCTCACCGGAGCAACCCCTTCATCTCGATCGTCGGCAGCGCCTTGAGGGCCGCTTCCTCCGCCTCGCGCGCCGCCTGCTCGCGGTTCACGCCGAGCTTCTCCTCCTGGATCTTCTGGTGGAGCTTGAGGATCGCGTCCAGCAGCATCTCCGGGCGCGGCGGGCAGCCGGGGAGGTAGATGTCCACCGGCACCACGTGGTCGACGCCCTGGACGATCGCGTAGTTGTTGAACATCCCGCCGGAGGAGGCGCACACGCCCATGGAGATGACCCACTTCGGGTTGGGCATCTGGTCGTAGACCTGGCGCAGCACCGGGGCCATCTTCTGGCTGACCCGGCCGGCCACGATCATCAGGTCGGCCTGCCGCGGTGAGCCGCGGAAGACCTCCATGCCGAACCGGGCCAGGTCGTAGCGGCCGGCACCGGTGGTCATCATCTCGATGGCGCAGCAGGCCAGACCGAAGGTCGCGGGAAAGACGGAGGACTTGCGGACCCAGCCGGCCGCCTGCTCGACGGTGGTGAGCAGGAAACCGCTGGGGAGTTTCTCTTCGAGACCCATCAGACGTGCCCTTCTCGGAGTCGGTACTCAGGTGTCATGACGTGCGCCGGCTCAGTCCCACTCGAGCCCTCCCCGGCGCCAGTCGTAGGCGTAGGCGACACCGATGAGCCCGACGAAGATCAGCATCTGCACGAGTCCGAACATCCCGAGCGAGTCGAAGTGGACCGCCCACGGATAGAGGAAGACGATCTCGATGTCGAAGATGATGAAGAGCATCGCCGTGAGGTAGTACTTCACGGGGAAGCGACCGCCACCGGCAGGCTGCGGGGTGGGCTCGATGCCGCACTCGTAGGCCGAGAGCTTGGCCCGGTTGTACCGCTTGGGGCCGATGACCGAGGCCATGATCACGGAGAAGACGGCAAAGGCAGCCCCGAGGGCACCCAGCACGAGGATGGGAACGTACGCGTTCACCGGACCTCGCTCCTTCCAGTCGACGGCGACTGCTAACTGAAGATCATCGCTATGTGAGTCAGTTCACAAGGCTGGCCGTATCCTATGCCTCCCCCGTGTGAACCCCGACACGGGGCCCCCCTTGAATTTCTGTGATCTGCCACACCCCACTGTGACCTGCGGTGATAACGCTCCCATCACACCGGGAGGACCGATCGGCAACGCCTTCACCGGAGCCTTCTCAGGGTGTGCCGTCCGGTCCCGCGGGCCCCTTCCGAAAACGTGTGCAGCTGTGATCACGTGACGGAAAAAGCGGGCGCCCGGGCCCCGGGACAGCCCTTACGCTGACGCCCGTGGCCGACCTGACCCTGACCGCCGCCCTCATGCTGTGTCTCGCCGCCGCGATGGCCGGCTGGGTCGACGCGGTCGTCGGCGGCGGCGGGCTGCTCCAGGTCCCCGCCCTGCTGCTCGGCTTCCCCCACCTGCCGCCGACCTACGCGCTGGGCACCAACAAGGCGGTGGCGGTGGCCGGCACCGCGGTGGCCGCGGTGACCTACGCCCACAAGGCACCGGTGGACGTGCGGCTCGCGCTGCGCCTGGGCGGTCTGGCCACCCTGGCCGCGGCCGGCGGTGCGCTGTTCGCCACCGCGGTCGACAAGGAGGTGCTCCAGCCGCTGATCATGGTGCTGCTGCTGGCGGTCGCCGCCTTCGTGGTGCTCCGCCCGCAGTTCGGCGTCCACCACACCGAGCGGGTGCCCTCCCGCCGGAGGACCGCCGCCGCCCTGCTGGTCGCCGGCGCGGGCATCGGCTTCTACGACGGCCTGCTGGGGCCGGGCACCGGCACCTTCCTGGTCATCGCCTTCGTCGCCCTGCTGCACATGAACATGCTGAACGCGTCGGTCACCGCGAAGGTGGTGAACGTGGGCACGAACGTGGGCGCGCTGGCCGTGTTCACGGCGAACGGCACCGTGCTGTGGGCGCTGGCACCGCTGATGGCCGCGTTCAACATGACCGGCGGCTGGCTGGGCGCCCGCATGGCGCTGCGCCGGGGCAGCGGCTTCGTCCGCGTGGTGCTGCTGGTCGTCGTCACCGCACTGGTCTCCCGGCTCGCCTACGACCAGTGGTGGGCCGGCTGACGGGCGCCCCCGCCCCGGGCGGTCAGGCCCGGGGAGCGACCTTCGTGAGGCCGTTGATGACGCGGTCCATGGCGTCGCCGCCCGCCGGATCGGTCAGGTTGGCCAGCAGCTTGAGCGTGAAACGCATCAGCACCGGGTGGGTCAGGCCGCGCTCGGTGGCCAGCTTCATGACCTTCGGGTTGCCGATCAGCTTCACGAACGCCCGGCCCAGCGTGTAGTAGCCGCCGTAGGTCTCCTTGAGGACCTTCGGGTAGGTGCGCAAGGCCATCTCCCGCTGCGCGGGGGTGCGCCGGGCGTGCGCCTGGGTGATGACCTCGGCGGCGATCTGCCCGGACTCCATGGCGTAGGCGATGCCCTCGCCGTTGAACGGGTTGACGAGCCCGCCGGAGTCGCCCACCAGCAGCAGCCCGCGGGTGTAGTGGGGCTGACGGTTGAACGCCATCGGCAGGGCGGCGCCGCGGATCGGGCCCGTCATGTTCTCGGGGGTGTAGCCCCACTCCTCGGGCATCGAGGCGCACCAGGCCTTCAGCACCTCCCGCCAGTCCAGCTCCTTGAAGGCGCTGGAGCTGTTGAGAATGCCCAGGCCCACGTTGGACGTGCCGTCGCCCATCCCGAAGATCCACCCGTAGCCGGGCAGCAGCCGGTCCTCGGGGCCGCGCCGGTCCCACAGTTCGAGCCAGGACTCCAGGTAGTCGTCCTCGTGGCGCGGGCTGGTGAAGTACGTCCGCACGGCGACGCCCATGGGGCGCTTGTCGTCGCGGTGCAGGCCCATCGCCAGGGACAGCCGGGAGGAGTTGCCGTCCGCGGCCACCACCACCGGGGCGTGGAAGGTGACCGGCTTCTTCTCCTCCCCCAGCTTCGCCGTGACGCCGGTGATCACGCCGGTCCGCTCGTCGAGCACGGGGGCGCCGACATTGCACCGCTCGAACAGACGGGCACCGGCCTTCTCCGCCTGCCGCGCGAGCTGCTCGTCGAAGTCGTCACGCCGGCGGACCAGGCCGTAGTCGGGGTAGCTGGCCAGCTCGGGCCAGTCCAGCTGGAGACGGTGGCCGCCGCCGACGATGCGCAGGCCCTTGTTGCGCAGCCAGCCGGCCTCCTCGGAGATGTCGATGCCCATCGCGACCAGCTGCTTGGTGGCGCGCGGGGTGAGGCCGTCGCCGCAGACCTTCTCCCGGGGGAACGCGGTCTTCTCCAGCAGCAGCACGTCCAGTCCGGCCTGGGCCAGGTGGTACGCGGTCGTCGAACCGGCGGGCCCGGCTCCCACGACAATCACATCGGCGTGGTGTTCGGAGGCGGCGGTCTCGGCCACGGTCGGGTCTCCCATCGGTCCCAGGCGGTTCGTCACGAGTCTATGAGGCACCGCCTCAGGGCTTGCCGTCCGGCCGGACACCCCGGTGCAGGGCGACGATCCCGCCGGTCAGGTCGCGCCAGGCCACCTTCGACCAGCCGGCCCGCCGCACCACCTCGGCCAGCCCTCGCTGGTCCGGCCAGGCGCGGATCGACTCGGCCAGGTAGACGTAGGCGTCCGGGCTGCTGGACACCCGGGTGGCCACCGCCGGCAGCGCCCGCATCAGGTATTCGCTGTAGACCGTGCGCAGCGGCGCCAGGACGGGGTGGCTGAACTCACAGATCACCAGCCTGCCTCCGGGCCGGGTGACCCGGAGCATCTCCCGCAGCGCCGCCCCGGTGTCCTGCACATTACGCAGCCCGAAGGAGATCGTCACCGCGTCGAAGACGCCGTCGCGGAACGGCAGCCGGGTCGCGTCTCCGGCGGTGAACGGCAGCCACGGCTCGCGCCGGCGGCCCTCCGCCAGCATGCCCAGGCTGAAGTCGCACGGCACGGTGAACGCCCCGGCCGCGGCGAACGGCAGGGAGGAGGTCCCGGTCCCGGCGGCCAGGTCCAGCACCCGCTCCCCCGGCCGCGCGCCGACCGCCCGGGCAACTTCCTTGCGCCACAGCCGCGTCCGGCCCAGGGACAGCACGTCGTTGGTGAGGTCGTACCGGGCCGCCACGGCGTCGAACATCGCGGCGACTTCCTGGGGCTGCTTGTCCAGCGAGGCTCGTGTCACGCCCCCATTGTCCCGGCACGCTCCCGCCACCCGGGGCCGGGGCCCCCGGACCGGGCCCGCCGCCCCGCCGGGCCCCTGGGCTCAGAGCTCCACCAGGCTCCGCAGGTCGATCTCCACCGGGAACGGCACATCGGTGACGAGCTTGTCCTGGTGCTCCGGATGGGCGGGGGCCGGGATGTACTCCCCCCGGTCGCGGTGCAGCCACAGTTCGTGCACCACCGGGGTATCGTCCTCGCCCCGCTCCACCCGCCAGTAGTAGGGCACTTCGGCAGTGGCGCAGATACCCGGCTTCAGGAAGCGGTCCTCGTTGCGCGAGCCGGGGGAGACCACTTCGACGGCCAGTGCGAGATGGGAGACCGGCGTGCACTCCAGAGTGAAGACATCGAGGCCCGTCCTGTCGTAGACCACCACATCGGGCTTGAGCACCGTGTCGTCCTCCACCATGACGCACCGCTCCACGTCCACCGCGTACGGAGGGCGCCGGGCGCTCTCCAGCCGGTGGTACAGCTGATTGCGCACGCGGTCGTGCCACATCCTGGTCATGCCGCGGACCACGATCACTCCGTCCACCAGTTCCCAGTCGAAGGGCAGCTCCAGATCCTTCACCTGGTCGTACGTCCACCCGTCCGCGGGCGGGAACATCCAGGTGTCCGGGGTGGCCCGGGCCGGTCGTCCGGCGGTCATGAGTACTCCCATGCGGCACAGGATGGTCGGGGAGGCGGCGCGATTCCCCCGCAACGACGGTACCGCCACCGGAACGAAGGAGGGGGCGGCGCGCCGTTGACGGCCGGTGGGGCCCGGGGCCGGTGCGGCGGTGCCGGGGGTCAGCGGCGGCGGTGGACGAGGCGGCCGGCCAGGACGGTGGCCAGGCAGGCGCCGAAGTCGTCGAGGACGGCGAAGTCGGCCCGGCCGCCGGCCGCCGGCGCCGGGACCCGGCCGGATGGACGGACCACCAGGCCGGAACGCTCCACGGCGATGCGGACCGCCGGGTGGGTGAACGGGCCCGACACCGAGGTGACGCCCTCGCGCAGCAGCCGCTGCACGCCGCGCCGGGCGCTGCCGGCCCGCCGGGTGTCGTCCATCGGCAGCGCCGCCAGGGCGGCACCGGTGAGCGGTTCGCTCCCCAGCTCGTCCGCCTCGCGCGGGTCGGGGTGGTAGGCGGCCTCCAGCAGCGCCGCCGCGTCCGGCTCGTGACGCCCCGGCATCAGCAGCCCCGGCCACCGGCGCACCCGGGCGCGCGGATGCGCGGCGGCCAGCTCCGCGGCGGGCCCCAGGGCGGCGATCCGGTCGCCGTCCACCAGGACGGCGTGCCCCTCGGCCGGCTCGCCGTCCGCGGCGGACAGCACGGCCCGCGGCACGTGCAGGGTCAGCACCGGCGGGCGGTCAGTTCGCGTCCACCAGCTTCAGCCCGGGATGCGCGGTGCCACCGTCGATCGCGGTGGAGGACAGGTGCGAGACCACCTGGTCGTCGACCGGGTCGTTCGCCGGGTCGTCGTGCACGACCAGGTGCTCGTAGGTGGTGGCGCGCTGCGCCGGGACGCGGCCCGCCGCGCGGATGAGCCGGATCAGCTCCATGCGGTTGGACCGGTGCCGGGCGCCTGCCGAGGAGACGACGTTCTCCTCCAGCATCACCGAGCCGAGGTCGTCGGCGCCGTAGTGCAGCGACAGCTGGCCGACCTCCTTGCCGGTGGTCAGCCAGGAGCCCTGGATGTGCGCCACGTTGTCCAGGAAGAGCCGGGCGACGGCGATGATCCGCAGGTACTCGAAGAGGGTGGCCTGGGTGCGGCCCTTCAGGTGGTTGTTCTCCGGCTGGTAGGTGTAGGGGATGAACGCCCGGAACCCGCCGGTGCGGTCCTGCACGTCGCGGATCATCCGCAGGTGCTCGATCCGCTCGGCATTGGTCTCGCCGGTGCCCATCAGCATCGTGGAGGTGGACTCCACGCCGAGCCGGTGCGCGGTCTCCATGATCTCCAGCCAGCGCTCGCCGGACTCCTTGAGCGGGGCGATGGCCTTGCGCGGCCTCTCGGGCAGCAGTTCGGCGCCGGCCCCGGCGAAGGAGTCCAGCCCGGCGGCGTGGATGCGGCGGATGGCCTCCTCCACCCCCACCTTCGAGATCCGCGCCATGTGCTCCACCTCGGAAGCGCCCAGGGAGTGGATCACCAGCTGCGGGAAGGCCTTCTTGATCGCCGCGAAGTGCTCCTCGTAGTACTCCACGCCGTAGTCCGGGTGGTGGCCCCCCTGGAACATGATCTGGGTGCCGCCCAGCGCCACGGTCTCCTCGCAGCGCCGCAGGATGTCGTCGAGGCCGCGGGTCCACACGTCCTCACTGCGGGGGGCGGCGTAGAACGCGCAGAACTTGCACGCCGTCACACAGGCGTTGGTGTAGTTGATGTTGCGCTCGATGATGTACGTGGCGATGTGCCCGGTGTCCGCGTACCGGCGCCGGCGGGCGGCGTCGGCGGCCTGTCCCAGGGCGTGCAGCGGCGCGGAGCGGTACAGCTCCAGGGCCTCTTCGGGGCTGATCCGCCCGCCGTCGGCGGCACGGTCGAGCACGGTCTGGAGCTCGGCGCTGCGGGCCATGGGCATCCCTCCGACGGGGGCTGACGAGGACCGCTCCAGCCTACGTCAGGGCTCCGCGCGCCCCCCGGGGCAGCCTCGGCCGGCGCCGCCGCGGCTCACGGCCGCGGTGCCAGGACCGCCGTACTGCCGCCGTCCGGATGGGTGTTGGAGTAGCGCAGGGTGCCGTCCGGCTGCGGGTCGAGCATGATCCGGAACGGTCCGCTCACGCAGGCGGCGGCGGTGGAGCGGGCGGGGTCGACCTCGGCGTCGAACACCAGCTGCTGCTCGCCGACCGAGCGCAGCGTGAGCGGCGTCAGGCAGGTGGACAGGCCCAGGAGATCCGAGCTGACGGAGGTGCCGACCACCTCCCCCGCCTCGCCCGGCTCCAGGGTCACGGTCAGAGGTCCGGCCGGAATGCCCAGGCCGATGTCGATGTCGCCCGTCCACTGCCCGGCGTACTCGGCGGGCAGGGTGACCGGCGGCGGAGTGTCCGGCGGGGCGGTGGGCGCCCCCGGTGTGTCTCCCGGGGGCGCGGCGTCCGGGAGCAGGGCGCCGGACAGCCCGGCCAGATGTCCGGCGACGGCAAGGGCGGCCAGCACCCCGGCGGCGCCCGCGACGCGGCGCGCCCGGCGGGCGCGGGGCGCGGCGGGCGCGACGG
>NZ_BAAAMJ010000028.1:0-22703 GCF_039529215.1 Streptomyces sodiiphilus
CACGGCCTCCGCACCCACACCCACAGGCGCCTCCTCCAGGACCACATGCACATTGGTCCCGCCCATGCCGAAGGAGCTCACGCCGGCCCGCAGGCAGGCGTCGCCGGTCCGGGGCCAGTCACCGAGTTCGGTCTGCATCCGCAGGTTCAGCTCGTCGAGAGGAATCCCGGGGTTGGCCCGCTCGAAGTTGAGGCTGGCGGGGAGTTGCCGGTTCCGCAGGCACAGGATCGTCTTGATCAGCCCGGCAACACCGGCGGCGCCTTCGAGATGGCCGATGTTCGTCTTCACCGAACCGACCGCCAGGGGCGCTCCCGCGGGCCTGGCGGAGCCGAGAACCGCTCCCAGCGCCTTTGCCTCGACGGGATCACCGACCTTGGTGCCGGTTCCGTGGAGTTCCACGTACTGCACGTCCGAAGGGCTCACACCCGCCTGCCGGTACGCCGCCCGCAGGACGTCCTCCTGGCCGGCGGGGAAGGGCGTCGTGAGGCTTTCACCACCGCCGTCGTTGTTGGCAGCCGACCCCCTGATGACGCACAGGATGTCGTCTCCGTCCCGCCGGGCGCGGGAGAGCGGCTTGAGGAGAACGATTCCGCCGCCTTCTCCACGAACGTATCCGTTGGCCCGCTCGTCGAAGGCGTAGGAACGGCCGTCCGGAGAAAGTGCTCCGAACCTCGATGCGGCGAGAAAGCTGTCCGGGACGAGGTTGAGGTGAACGCCACCGGCGAGAGCCAGGGTGCTCTCACCGCGGCGCAGAGACGCACAGGCAAGGTGGACAGCGGCGAGCGAGGAGGACTGGCCGGTGTCGACCGCCAGGCTCGGCCCCCTCAGCCCGAGAAAGTAGGAGATCCGGTTGGCGATGACGCTGCGACTCAGACCGGTCAGGGTGTGCTGGGTGACTTCGGAAGGATCGAGCCGGTGCACCAGCGCCGCGTAGTCGTCGGCAATCGCCCCGACGAAGACCCCGGTGCGGCTGCCGGCGAACGTCGCGCTCTGCAGCCCGGCGCGCTCCATCGCCTCCCAGCACAGTTCCAGGGCGATGCGCTGCTGCGGGTCCATCGCCGCGGCTTCCCGCGGAGAAATACCGAAGAACTCCGGGTCAAAGGCAGCCACATCCTGCTGGATAAATCCGCCATGTACCGAGTGCGGCTCTGCCTCTTCGAGCAGCCCGGTGTCGAACCTGCCCTCCGGAATTCCAGTAATGGCATTCTTCCCGTGAATCAGGAGGTCCCAGAATTCTTCCGGACAGGAGGCCCCGGGCACACGGCACGCGATGCCGATGACTGCAATGGGCTCGTCAGACAGTACGGGGCTCTTGGCCATGACAACCTCATACCTTTATCGGCAGCCGGAAGCGACAACGCGGCGATGATGAACGGAACCGAAGGTATCGAGGAGCGAACGCCACAGCCACCCCTATCTTGCTTCTAGGGGTTACACCCCTGCCGCAGAGGAGACCAGCCATTCACGGTGCGTGACATACCACTTCACCGTATCCGCGAGACCTTCGTCAAAGGGGACCGAAGGACTGTAGCCGAGCTCCCGGGAAATCTTTCCGATATCCACCGAGTAGCGGAGGTCGTGCCCCTTCCGGTCCGGCACGCGCTCCACCATCGACCAGTCCGCTCCCAGGAGGTCCAGCAGCCGGGAGGTCAGCTCGCGGTTCGACAGCTCGGTGCCTCCCCCGATGTTGTAGATCTCGCCCGGGCTGCCGCCTGCCGCCACCAGCGCGATGCCCTTGCAGTGGTCGTCCACGTGCAGCCAGTCACGGACGTTCCCTCCGTCCCCGTACAGCGGCACCTTCCGGCCGTCCAGCAGTCGGGACACGAAGAGCGGGATGACCTTCTCGGGATACTGATGGGGACCGTAGTTGTTCGAGCAGCGGGTCACACACACGGGCAGGCCATGGGTCCGGTGGTACGCCCGGGCCAGCAGGTCGGAGGATGCCTTGGAGGCCGAATAGGGCGAGTTGGGCTCCAGGGGGCAGGTCTCGTCCCAGGACCCCCCGGTGATCGATCCGTAGACCTCGTCGGTCGAGACGTGGACGAATCTGTCCACCCCGGCCTTCACTGCCGCACCGAGCAGGGTCGCTGTGCCCATCACGTTGGTCCTGACGAACTCCTCCGGGCCGTTGATCGACCGGTCCACGTGGGATTCCGCCGCGAAGTGCACCACGAGCCGGGCGCCCCTCAGTAGCCGGCCGACCAGCTCGCCGTCGCAGATGTCCCCCCGCACGAAGCGCAACCGGCCGTCACCGATGACGGGGGCCAGATTCTCGAGATTGCCGGCATAGGTCAGTTTGTCGAGCACGATCACTTCGGAGTCGGCGTACTCGGGGTATTCCCCGGATATGACCTTCCTGACGAAGTTCGAACCGATGAAGCCGGCCCCGCCCGTCACCACAATGCGCATTGCTTCCTCCAGTGCCACTCGATACGCTCCCGCGAGAGCCCGCCGGCGGCCGGCTCGCACCGGAAGTTAGCAAGCAGATCAGGGGCATGCCAGCATCCACGGTGGTTCTAGGGGGTGACTCAGGGGTGGTGCACGGGGGCTTCTTACCCGTGCACCACCCCCAGGTCTGGCGCCTACGCGATGTCGCTTCTTCCGACGAGCATGGAAGGCAGCTCCTTGCGGCTCCGAATGTTGAGTTTCCGATAGATTCTCGTCAAGTGCTGTTCCACGGTACTGACGGTGATGAACAGATGCGAGGCGATTTCCCGGTTCGTGTATCCGTCCACCGCCAACTCCGCGACCCGGTACTCGGACTTGCTGAGTTTGCCGGAGGAGGGTCTCTTCTCCGCTCCCCTCAGACTCAGCAATTGCGCCATGCCGTCGCGGGGAGCCTGCTCGACAGTTTCCTGCCGGTCGTCGAAGGCCAGCGAGATACTCACGCACAGGCCCTCCGCGCCGCATTCCTTGGCGATACGCCGGGCACTGGCCAGCAAGCTCTTCGCGCGGCCGGCCTGCCCCTGCTTCCGGTAGACCTGTCCCAGCCCGGCGAGCGCCCGGGACATCTCCAGCCGGTCACCGCACCGCTGGAGCTCCCGGACCGAACGGGTGAACAACAGGAGACTCTCCTTGTCCTTCGGGTCACCGTGGGCAGCACGCAGCCGCATGGCGATACCGCGGGTCCGCGGGGCGGAGAGTCCTCCCAGGGCGAGCTGTTTCGCTATCAGGGTGTCAGCACGCTGAGGTTCACCCAACCTGAGCCACGCCTCAGCGGCGTCGACGCGCCATGGCAGCGGCTCCGGCTGGTCCACTCCCCACCGCTGCGCCAGCTGACCGGCCAGCAGGAACTCCCCGAGTGCCGCGTGGGGGCGGCCGGTCGCCAGGTAGTGGTGGCCTCGGGCCCTGCGGTAGACCAGACCGTAGACACTCTTGTACAGGGCCTCGGGCACCGGGCGGCTGAGCCGCTGTGCTGCGGCGTCGTGTCTGCCCATGGCCGTGTAGGCCATGATCTGAAAGGCCAGCGGGCCACCGATGAAGGCGCCGCCGTCCCAGCCGGGAACGATGTTCTGTGCGAGAAGCGCGTACTCCTCGGTCTCGGTCAGACTGCCCTGCCGGAAGGCGATCTCCGCACGTTTGGAGGCGAACAGCGCCCGCCAGCCGGGAGAGCGCCTCCGGGCCGCCTCCTCCATCAACTCCTCGCACCAGGGCGCCGCCAGATCGGGCCGGTCGGCGTACACCAGGGAGTTCAGGGCATTGACCACGGTGTCGAAAGCCGCGTCGGCCAGGGGCAACGTCTCCAGGGCGTGATCAGCCACGGTGATCCGGGCCTGCTCGTCGTCCTCGGCGCCGGCGAGGTCGAGGAGACCGGGAGGTGCGCCGGGAAGCGCCTCCGGTTTCGCCGGCTCCGGGTCGGCCACCGCGGCAGGCGTCGCGTGCAACCAGGAACCGCTCCCCCCCACGTGGGTGAGCAGGGGGCGGGTACCGGGGTCATCGGTGGTGCTGGAGCGCTCCAGCACCTCCCGGCCCTCCCCGACCCTCCCGTGGGAGAACAGCAGCCGGGCGAGTTCCCCGACCCTGGCCGACGGGAGAACCCCGTTGTGCAGTGCCGCCAGCGGCTCCTCCAGGAGCTGCTCCGAGGCCGCCGGGTTGAGCCGCCACATGACGGCGGAGGCGGTCAGCCGGTTGCCTGCCCGTATCCCCTCGTCCCGGCATGCCTCGTAGGCGAGGTCGAGGCAGGCAACAGCGAGCCTCGGATTGTCCTCGGCCAGCGCCTGCTCCGCCGCGCTCTGCAGGACCGGAGCCGCCCACCATTCGTCGGTGGACTGTGCGGCCAGTAATTGCTGGGCGATCTGGAGAGACGGGGCACCTTCGCGGTGCAACAGGGATGCCGCTCTGCGGTGCATCGCCCTGCATGTCTCACTCCCCATGTGTTCCCGGATACCGGCTCGTATCCTTGGGTGACGGAAATCAAGATTGCGGACTACACCGGTTCCCTCAAGCGCTTTCAGAGCTCGGGACACAGCGGATGGAGCCATCTCCAGGAGTTCGGCCAGGCGGCTGACTGTCGCACTTCCGTTGAGTACTGCTACCCCTTGTGAAAGATTTACCGCGGGCAATCCGCTGCGCTGTATACAGAACAGCACTGCCTGAAGGAAGATGTCCCCGACAATGGGGGCTGTTTCCCCTTCCTGCCCTTCCGGGACGGCAGCGGCGAGCATGTCGTCCACGAGGGCCTGCAGCAGAAGGGGATTCCCTCCGGTGAGCGCGTACCACTCGCTCGACGGACGGACTCCGGCCCCCAGGAGCGAACTCACCACATGCTCCGAGTCACTTGCCGAAAGCACGCCGAAGCGCTGCCTTCGGAAATAGGGAAGACGCATCATTCCGGCACTGAACAAAGGGTTTCTGTAATCGTCTCCTTGGTCTTGCGAGAAGGCGACCATAAGCCTTGCCGAGTCCAGCTTCACGACAGCGTGCAAAAGGTATTGCAGTGAGACCCTGTCCACGGACTGGAGTTCGTCGACACAGATCAGCAGTGGCTTGCGCATGACAAGCTCCAGCAGGGCCGCACAGAACTCCCGCGCCCCCCGGCCAGGTCCCGTCGCCATTCCGGCAGCCGCGCCCACCAGCCCCTTGTCCGCCACAGTATCCAGCATCGCACCGTGAAAGAGCGCCCGTCTGAGGCGGACCGCGGAACCCTCCGGGAGAGAGGGCGAATCAAGAAACTGTCGCAGCGTATCGAGCGGCGCCGGCTCCTCCGGCAGCGACCCGTGAGCCCTGAGAACCACCGCACCGGATTCCTCCGCCCGCGCGGCCAAGTGCTTCAGCGAGGTTGTCTTGCCGCACCCGGCCGGACCCTCGACCAGGGTTATGCGGGTCTCACCCGCGAGACTTCGAACGAGGTCTCTCTCCAGAGAATCAAGTTGCCTATTGAACCATCTTGCCCTTTTGAACGCACACTTCATGGTCCGACCCCCGCACTCGCCGATGGCTGCTGGTCAGCAGCCCGAGAACGAGACAATCCTACTCGCCGCCAGAGACCAGATCCAAGGGGAGTAAGCTCAGATTACCCTCAGATCGAGGGTGGGCTACGTCCCAGCCGGGCCGACGAAGGCGCAGTTCAGTGACGTCAAGCAGGCGCACCGACAACATCGGATCCATTTCGGGAAGAGCCCGCCGATGCCGTTCCCCCGGTTGTCCGGAACCCTCTTCCGCTCTTGCGGCCCGTGTATCCGGCGGCGACGAACTGCTCAAGATACCTTGCCGGCTCCAGAGAGGGGTCTCGGAAGGCCGCGTACAGCGAGCGCTGGATTGCCAGAGAAATGTCCAGTCCAACGATATCGAGCAACTGGAGCGGGCCCACCGGGAAGACACCTCCCTTCACCATGACCTCATCGATGTCCGCGGCCGACTCCCTGCCGTCTCTCAGCATCGTCACCGCGGCATTGAGATACGGAAACAGAAGTGCGTTGACGATGAAACCCGTCCGGTCGCGGCATTCGACGGCCTGCTTCCCCAGCCTTCGAGTCACCCCGTGCACCGTCTCCAGGGCCTCCGGCGAGGTCAGAACCGTCCGGGCTACCTCCACCAGCCGCATCACCGGGGCCGGGTTGAAGAAGTGCATGCCGACCACGTCCTCGGGCCGTCCGGTGGCCCGGGCGCACTCGATGACCGGCAGGCTGGAGGTGGAGGTCGCGAGCACGGCTCCGGGGGCACACACCCGGTCCAGGCCGGCGAAGACACTCCGCTTGACATCGATGTCCTCCGCGACCGCCTCGATCACCAGTTCGCATGCCGCGAGGGCCTCGAACCCGAAGGCACCGGTCAGGCGTTCTCTCACCTCGGCCCGCATCCCGGGGGTCAGCTTCCCCCGCTGCACCGCCCGGTCGGTGGATCTCACCACGGCCTGTACCGCTTCCGCCGCGCGCGAGCCGGTGCGGGCCACCAGCACCGTGCGGTACCCGGCCCGCGCGCACACCTCAGCGATGCCCATGGCCATGACCCCCGAGCCCACCACACCGATGGTCCGCACCGCGCGCTGCGCCCCCCGCGCGGGCGCCGGATCTCCGCCTTCCGGAGACGAATCCCGCTCCGCGGACTGCGAATAGTCGTAGAATCCCCTGCCCGACTTCCGTCCCAACAGCCCCGCGGACACCATCTGTCCCAAGGTCTGCTGTGGCTGGTACCGCCGATCGCCTGTCCGCCGGTAGAGGGCCTCCAGGGTGTCGCGGGCGGTGTCGATCCCCATGGCGTCGAGCTGGGCCAGCGGCCCCCTGCGCAGCCCGCACCCCAGACGCATCGCGGTGTCGATGCTGTCGCGGGTCGCGTACCCCTGTTCGTGCATCGCGACCGCGCTGTTGAGATAGGCCATCGTCAGACCGCTGCCGAGGAAGCCCGCGCGATCGGCCACCCGCACCGGGCTGCCGTCCATGTCGTGGACCAGTTCCTCCAGATCGGTCAGCACCTGCCCTGCGGTCAGAGGCGTCGCCACCACCTCCATGGCGAGTTCCCCCGAGTCGTCGCCCCCAGGGAACAGGTGCAGGCCGGCCAGCCGCTCGGTGCAGCCGACGGCGAAGGCCAACTCGGTCACCGAGAGGCCTCCCGTGGTCGTCACGAAGACAGTCCGAGGGGAACACGCGGCCACGGCCCGCTCCAGGACAGCCCGCTTGATCTCCATCCGCTCGGGGACCGCCTCAATCACCAGGTCCGAACGAGCGGCGTCCGCCACACAGAGGGAGAACTCGACCTCCCCGGCCCCCGCATCGGCGATCCGGCCACGAGCCCGCTCCAGCGCCGCGGCATGGGCCTCAATGCAGATGACCCGGCGGCCGCTGCGGGCCAGCATGCCCGCCACGGCCGATCCCGTGGTCCCCAGCCCGATGACCGATACGGTCGCGAATCTCCGCGACATGCCGATGCGCCCCTTCCGTTCCGTGAGTGACAACTCTTGACCGAGAGGGACAGGTTGTCCCCATGGCCGCATCGTGAAGAGACGCTAGGGTCTGGGCAGACGTCGAACCACCCCTAATCCGCACCCCTACCTGACAGGAAGCGGACAACTTCACGAAGTCGCTCGTGAACCGCCTGGTGCCGGACGCTCCGACGGAGCTCGGGCGCGTCTGCCGACGACCCGGCGCCGCCCTTGTGGCGGACAGCTGCGCCAACCGCCAGTGGCGGCACGCGACAACTCTCGGTGTCATCCTGTCTCCTGTCCGCGCACCCCCGCCGCTACCCTGAACGAGGCAAAGGGACCTGCAGCGAAAGCCACAAGTGGGGGGTATGGAGCTGTGACGACCCGGAACGAGGCACGGGCCGATGAGCCGGAACTGGCACACGAGTTGCGCAGGCTGCGCCGCAGCAGCGGGCTGACACTCGCCGCCCTGGCGCGGCGCACGAGCTACAGCAAGTCGTCCTGGGAGCGCTATCTCAACGGCAAGACGGTGCCGCCGAAGCAGGCGGTCATCGCTTTCGCGCAGGCGGTCGACGTCCGCGCGGAGCCGCTGCTGCGTCTCCACGAGCGGGCCGAGGCGGGCACAGAGGACGAGGGGCGGGAGGAGAGCCCGGAGGCGGCATCCGGCGTCGCCGCTCCCCCGCCGTCCCTGATCGAGGAGGCACCCGCCGGATACCGGACCGGGCCCGGGCGACCGGTGCTCGCGTACGGCACATCCCCCGGCGAGGACCGGGGGGCAGTGGAGGGACGCGGCACCTCGGAACCCCTTTGGAGACGGCTGACAGTGCTGGCCGCCGCTGCGGCGGTAGCGGGGCTGGGGTTCGCGGCGGGGATGATGGCGGGCTCCTCCCCGCCGGCCGATGACACACCTGGAGCCGGGGCCGGCGCGCAGGCGGACCTGGCGGGCAACGACATGCGGACGGCGTCGCAGCTCGACGGCGGGGGCGTGGGCTGCACCGGGTTCGAGTGCAAGGGGCAGGACCCGCAGCGTCTCGGCTGCCACATAGGGGTGTGGACGGCAGCCGTGGCCCGGGAGGGCGACCTGTATGTGGAGTTGCGCTACAGCCCGTCGTGCCGGGCGGCCTGGAGCCGCATCACGGAGGGCTCAGTGGGTGATGTGACCAGGGTGGAGGAGGTGCAGGGCACGGTCGAGGAGCGTGCCATCCGGTACGACCACGACACCTACTCGCCCATGGTGGAGGCTCCTTACCCGGCCGCTGCCCGGGCCTGCGCGTTGCTGACGGACGGCCGGGAGATCTGTACGCCGTTCGGCGGCGCGTCCCCGCTTCCGGAGGCGCCCACGAACGAGGCCCACAGAGACTGACGCCGCCTCTCCGGGCGCGGTGGGGGTGGCACGCACTCACCACCACGACCAGCAGCGGACGGCGGCGGGCCGGTGGGGCGGCTCCGTGGGAGGCCGGGTGGCCGGCACCCAGGGCCGTCCACCGGCCCGGTCCGGGCCGCTTCCGGACCCTCCCGTGCCCGGCGCCGGTGCCGGCCCCGGCGGGCCGTCCGTGATCTCACGGGGGGCGGTGGTGGTCATGGGTCTTCCTGCTCCTTCGCCGGTTCTCCGTGCGGCTCGTGAAGCGAGCCTGGCCGACAGCGCGGGCGGGAGACCAGAGTTCCCGGGGTGCGCGGGAGATCCCGGGACGGCAGGGCCGGTGAGCTGGGAGGACTCCGGCCGGCTGGGACGCGCCGGGACGGCGCGGGACGGACCGGCCGGGGCTGCGGTCAGCCGCCCGGGGTGAGCAGGGCCGTCTCGCCCGGGGAGATGTCCGGGCGAAGCACCTCGGCGCCGCCGCCGCGGAACAGGGCGATCTCTCCGGGCCGCAGGGCCCCGGCCGCGGCGGCGGCCCGCTGTCCCAGCACCCGGCCGGCGGCTTCGGCGAACCGGGCGTCCAGGACGAGGACGGCGTCGGTGGAGTTCCAGAAGACCGACCGGCGCGGAGCGCCGCGGGTGACGTGCAGCACCGTGCGCCAGGTGCCGGAGGCCGTCGAGGCGGGCGGCGGGCGGCGCAGGTCCGACACCAGGGCCTGAGGGCCGCCGCCCACGGTGGGCGGGGCGGGTTCCTCCGGCGGCCAGCCGGCCGGGCTGTCGGTGATCGTGAGCCGGGGCCCGGCCGCCTCACTCAGCGATGTCCACTGCTCGGGCACCCGGGTGGCGGCCGTCACCCGGGCGCCGACCGCGAGCAGCCGCAGCGCGAAGAGTCTGCCGAAGAGGGATTCGCCGAGTACGCCGGCACGGAAGCCCGCGGGACCGGGGGCGGGCAGGGTGACCGGTGCCCCGGAACGTGCCGTGCCCAGGTGGATTCCGGTACGCACCGGGGTGAACCGCAGGCCGGTCGCCGGTCCGGTGTCCTGCCAGGCCGTGCCGGGCAGGGTGGTGAGATCGGGGTGGGTGTGAGCGTTCATCGGGGTTCTCCCGCCGCGGTGGCGAATCCGATGGCCTCTGCCAGGGACTTCGTGGGGTGGGCTACCGGCAGGGTGGCCAGCAGGCCGGCGGCCTGGTCCGGGGTGGCCGGGCTCACGATTCCGGCGCCGAGCAGGCGGTCGCGTTCGGCGGCGGCGTGCTGGGCGAGGGTGCTGACGACCCGGACGGCGGTGTGGACCCGGAGTTGTCCGGAGCCCTGCCGGGTGACGGTCGCCGCGGTGACGACGCGGTCGGCGGCGCATCCGGTCAGTGCGGTGGTGAGCCGGTCCCAGTCCGCCTCGCCGTGGACGGCGGCCGTCATCGTGCAGTGGGTGGCCGCGTCCCCGGCCCAGCAGCCCGGCAGTGCGCGGCCGCGCGGCGAGGCGTCTCCGCTGTCGCGCAGGAGGGCGCGGGCGGCGTCGGCGCCCAGGACGGTGATGCCGGTGCCGGCGGTGTCCAGCCGGGCACGCAGGCGGTGTGCCGCGGAGAGTGCGGCGGCTGCCGCGCCCGCCGTGCCACCGCCGCGCCGCTCGGCGGCCTCGGGGTGCTCCAGTGGTTCGTGGCGGACGACCAGCCAGGAGCGGACGGCCACCGGGGCTCCGCCCTGCGGGAGTTGGCGGTAGGCGATGGTCGGCTGGAAGCGGTGGTGGAGGTCCCAGGGGGGCAGCCCGAACTGCTCGACGACCAGTTGGGCGGCTGCGGGGCGGGCCGGGTCCTGTTCCAGCCAGCGGCCGATGGGGCCGGCCGGCAGCGAGGGCAGCGCGCCGCCGGGCAGGCGCAGCACGACGGCGTGGCCGCGGCCGTCGGCGATCACGCCGGCGGGCGGGCCGTTGCGGTCGGGTGCCTCGGTGACGTGGAGGGCGGGCAGCAGGGCGCGGGCCAGCCCGAGTCCTTCCGAGTCCTCGCCGGGGGCCGGGTGCGGGACGGCGCGCAGGGCGTCGCGGTGCAGGCGCTGCCGCAGGACGTGGTCGGCCCACCGGCCGTCGCGGCGCAGCAGGGACAGGGCCAGCAGGGCGGCGCCGGTGCCGGTCAGGGTGTGGCCCCAGAGGCCCCCGGCGGCGATGCCGGTGGCCGCGCAGGCGGCGGCGGTCTGGACGGCCACCGCCCGGGCCCGGCCGAACCGGGGTACGCCGGGGCGGGCGGCGGGCGGCGGGGAGGTGGTCACTGGTCGTCTCCGTTCCGGTCGCCGGCCGCGTCCTCGGCGTCGCCGTCGTCCTCGGTGCCGGCGGTGTCCGTGGCGCCCCGGGGGTCGCCGCGGTGTTCGCGGGCGGCCTCCAGCGGGTCGAGGACGGGGCCGGTGGGGAGCAGGGCGGCGAAGCTCTTGGGCACCGAGGGGGCGTCGGCCGGTGAGTAGCGCAGCCGCTGCACCGCGTCGGGGGAAGCGAAGGGGTAGGCGGTGCCGCTGTCGGTGACGAGGAGGTAGGTGCCGCCGGTGCCGGCCGAGGCGGTGGCGCGGACGACCGAGCCGGTGCCGGGGCGGATGTAGATCTGGTCCAGCAGCCCCAGGCGCCGGCTGTCGGAGGCGGTGACGGGGGTCAGCCGGCCGGGCTGGGGCATGGTGGCGGGCAGGTGGACGGTGGCCTGCCAGGGGGCGTCGCCGGGTTCGCCGCCCGGCGGTGTGCTCACGCAGACCGGCCGGTTGCGGCCGGGTTCCTGCGGGTCGGGCAGGTCGTCGGGCCAGGCGCGGTCGCCGGGGGCCGGTTCCGCGGAGCGGGGGGCCTGTGCGGCGGCGGTGGCGTCGATGCGGTGGTCCGCGGCGGCCTCGGTGCGCAGCAGGGTGTGGACCAGTTCGGAGACGGAGACCAGCCCGTCGGGGCGCACCAGGTAGTACTGGGCGGACCGGCCGGCGGTGCTGTGCGCCAGGTCGCCGACGGCTGCCGGGAAGGGGAGGTCCGCCGGGAGGGCGGTGCCGGCCCTGTCACCGGGCGGCGGGACGTCGATGGCCGGGCCCTCGGGGAGGGTGGCGATGATCTGCCGGGGCAGGTGGACGGGTTCGGCGCGCAGGCCGAGCACGTCGCGGATGTGCGGCGAGAGGGCGTAGCGGCGGCCCTCGGTCAGCAGCCACAGGTCGCCGGAGTCGTCCCGGGCCAAAACGGTGGCTCCGCCGGTGGCGGTGTCGGGGGGTGCGGCGGCCTCGGGGACCGAGACGTAGAGCACGGTCCGGGTGGGGGTGCCGCCGGTCTCCGAGGGGTTGGTGCACAGTGTCCAGTCGTCGTCGGTGAGGGCGCCGGGGGCGGGCAGGGCGTCCGGGGCGTGGGGGATGCCGACGGGGAGGCCGCGGGGGGCGGCGTCCAGGGTGGCCTGGCGGACCTCGGTGAGTTCGCCGCCGCCGACCAGCAGGGCGGAGGCGAGGTTGAGGGCGGGGTGGACGGTGCCGTCGTTGACGACGTAGCGGTCGCCGTCGTCCCCGGAGACCACGGCTCCGCTGGTGGGCAGGGCCGGTCCGCGCCCACCGCCGAGCCAGCCGGCGATGCCGAACCCGGCCATGGCCAGGATGCCGAGGGCGACGCCGCCGCCGAGCGCCCGGTTCAGGCGTCGGCGGGGGTCGTGCCGGGCCTCGTCGGCGCCGCGGATCAGGCCGGTGGTCCGGCGGCGGTTCTCGTAGGCGTACGCCTCTGCCTGTTCGCGTGTGGTGGCCATTTATCGTGTCCGGTTCCGGTGCGTCGGGGAGGTCCGCGCGGAGCGCGCGGCGGAGGGGGGCGGGACGTCGGAGCCGTCCAGCCAGTCGGTCCGGGGAAACGGCGGGCCGGTACCGGGAGTCGCGGGCCGGTGCGAGCCGGGGCCGCCGGTGTCCGGCCGGCGAGAGGTGCCGGGGCCGGGCGCGGTCGCGGGGAGCCGGCCGTTCCGGACGGCCCGGCGGACGGCGGGGGCGGCGAGCAGTCCCAGGACGACGGCCAGCAGCAGGCCGCCGCTCCAGGCGACGGCGGTGGCCTCGGTGGGGCCGAGCAGTGGCTCGGGCCCGGGCACGGCCCGGACGGGGATGGCGCCGGGCCCCGCGGCGGGTCCGTCCGCTCCGGTGCCGTCCCCTTCGCCGCTCCCCGGGCCGCCACCGTCGTCGCCGCCGAGGTGGGTGAGGGCGCCGAACGGGTCGACGATGCCGGCGCCGGTGCGGTCGTTGCGGATGCCGCCGACGGGGGCGGCCGAGGCGGTCAGCCGTTCGGTGACCTCCGCCGCGCTCAGGCCGGGGAAGCGGGAGCGCACCAGGGCCGCGGCGCCGGAGACCTGGGCGGCGGCGAAGCTGGTGCCGGACTCGGTGCGGTAGCCGGAGCCGCCGGGTGCGGGCACGGCCAGCGCCTCCCCGTATCCGGCCAGGTCCACCCACTCGCCGGCGTTGGAGGTGTCCAGTGGCTGCCCGTCGTCGCCGACCGCGGCGACGGCGAGCACTCCGGGATAGGCGGCCGGGTACATGCGGCCGCCGGAGACCCCCTCGTTGCCCTCGTTGCCGGTGGCGGCGACGACCACCGCGTCGGCGGCCACGGCCCGTTCCACGGCCTCGCGGACCGGCGGGTAGTCGGTGGGGGTGGCCAGCGAGAGGTTGATGACGCCGGCGCCGGCGTCCACCGCGTCGTCGATCATCGTGGCCAGGGTGTTCGCGGTGGCCTGCTCCACGCCGTCGGCGACGCGCACCGGGTAGATCCGCGCCGCGGGGGCGACACCGGCCATCCGGTCGCCCTCGGAGCGGCGGGCGGCGACGAGGCCGGCGACGGCGGTGCCATGGCCCAGGCAGTCCCGGTCCGGCGCGGGGGTGCTGCGGCGGTACTCGTCCTCGGTGCGCACCACGGTGTACTGGCTGCCGTCGAGCACCGCGCCGGCCAGGTCGGGATGGGTGGCGTCCACCCCGGAGTCGATGACGGCGACGGTGACGCCCTCGCCGGTGGCCAGGTCCCATGCCTGCCGCAGGCCGAGCCGGTCGATCAGCGGGTGGGGCCGGCCGGCGGGCAGGTCCTCCCCGGTGACCTCCCGGCGGCAGTCCTCGGCCGCCGCCCCGGGGGCGGCCCCCGGTACGGCGAGCTGGGCGAGGAAGGCGGCCGAGGCCAGGGCGGTGAGTACCGCCGGGCGGGCGGGACGGCGGAGCGGAGGTGTCATGGCGGCCCTCACACCCGGAAGTTGAGCAGCGCCGCGTAGACCTCCCACACGGCGAGCACGAGGGGGACGACGGTCAGCAGCACGGCGGTCTCCAGCACGTCCAGCGCGCGGGAGAGCCGGGGGTTGAGCCGGTAGCGGCCGGCGAGCACGGCCACCGTGCCCGCCGCCAGGGCGGCGGTGACGGCCACCGGCACGGTGGCGCCCAGCAGCGGCAGGGTCTGCCCGGTCAGCGAGGTGACGGCCAGCGCGGCGGCTCCGGCAGTGGCCAGCAGGGCGGTGACCAGGGGGACGGCGGCCTGGCGGGCGTCCTTGAACAGGCGGGTGCGCAGTGCCGTCAGCAGCACCAGGACCGCGCCGAGGACCGAGGGCCACAGCTCGCGGGATGCGAACAGCGCCAGTGTTCCGGCGCCGGCCACCAGGTGGCTGCCGGCCAGCATGCCGGTCAGCAACAGCCGGGCCCGGGCCACCCGGTCGCGCAGCGCGTCGTGGGAAAGCCGGGGCGGCAGCTCGGCCAGGTCCTCGGCGGAGCCGGCGACGTACGGGGCGGGGGTGCGGGCCAGGCGCAGCGCCAGGGTGGGCCACACGGTGGTCAGGGCGAGCGCCAGGGGGGCCGCCACCGCGGCGCCCAGGGCCGGTTCCGCTCCCCATATCGCGCAGATGGCGGCTCCGGCGGCGGCCGGCGGGCCGGCGGTGACCAGGGCGGCGAAGGTGCCGTCCCCGCCGCCGGCGAGCAGCGGGCCGAGGCCGCCGACGACGGCGAGGACCGCGCAGGCCAGCAGCAGGTGTCCGGCGCCGAAGCCGTCGAGGCCGGGACCGGTGCCCAGCAGGCGGACGGCGCCGGTCATGGCCGCGGGTGCGGCGAGCACGGCGGCGAGGGTCCCGGCGCGCGTGTCGCCGAAGGCCCGCGACATCAGTGCCGCGACGGCGAGCGCGGCCGCGGCGAGGGCAAGGCCGAGCCAGCCGGGAAGCCGGCCGGGGGCGGCAGCCAGCGCCCCGCACACGGTCAGGACGGCGACCGTGGCGAGGGCGCCGCAGGCCGCCCGGGTCGCGCCGTGCGCCCAGGTGCCGCGCACCCCGTGTTCCCCGATGACCTCGACGACGTCGTCGTAGAGCGGTTCGGTGGCGTCGTCGGTACCGTGCCCGGCGAACAGCAGGTCGCCCTCCCGCACGCCCTGCGCGGCGAGCGTGGCCGCCGGGTCCAGCCGGGTGCCGTCGGTGCGGCGCAGTACCCAGCCGCCGTGCCGCACGCCGCCGTCGTCGCCGCTGTCGCCGCCCGCGTGGTGCAGCAGGGTGGGCATGAGGTGGGCCAGCGGCACCCCGGCGGGCACGGCCAGGTCGGCGCGTCCGGCCGGTCCGGCGACCGCGATCCGGACGAACTGCGCGGCCGGACCGGCCACGGGTGCCACGGCCCGGTCCGGGGCGGGGGCCGGTGCCGCGCGGCCGGGCCGGGCGACGGCGGGGGCGGCCCGGCCGGCGGCCGGGGGTGACGGGGTGAGGCTGCCGCTCATGAGGGGTTCCTGGTTCGCGAGAGGGTCCGTGAGGGTCGGGGCGAGGCGGCTCGTGCGCCGCGGCGCGGCTCAGCCGGCCAGCGGCGAGTCGGCGCGCACGAGCTGGACGGGGACGTTGCCGTGCCGGCGGTGCAGCAGCAGGCCGCGTCCCTTCTTGCGCCTGGCCGGCTTCATTCCCCAGATGGGCATTTCGTCCTTGGGGACGCTCAGCAGCACGCCGGGGAAGTTGAGTTCTCTCATCCGGCCCAGTACCGGGTCGTTGACGGCGCGGGAGGCGCCGCCGGCCTGGCGGGTGAGGTAGATGTGCAGGCCGATGCTGCGGGCCTGGGGAAGGTAGTCGGCCAGGGCGCGCAGCGGGTTGCCGGCGGAGGTGGCGACGAGGTCGTAGTCGTCGACGAGCAGGTAGATCTCGGGGCCGGTCCACCAGGAGCGGTCGCGCAGCTGCTCGGGGGTGACGTCGGTGCCCGGCAGGCGCTTCTTCAGTCCGGCGGCCACCCCGCCGACGACCTCCATGGAGCGCTCGTGCGTGGTGGAGTAGCCGAGCAGGGAGGGCCCGTCCAGCTCCCGCAGCAGCGTCATGCGGTGGTCCAGGACCACGAGTCTGGCCTCCTCCGGGCTGCGCCGGTCGGCCACCTGACGGCCGATCGCCCGCAGCAGCGACGTCTTGCCGGACTCGCTGTCGCCGATGACGATGAGGCCGGGTTCCTCGCCGGGGGTGAAGACCAGGGGTTCCAGGCGGTTGCCCTCCAGGGCCACGGTCACCCCGTCCGCCGGGGCACCGGACGGGACGGCGCCCAGCGGGAAGGCGGCGGGCAGCAGCCGCACCTTCGGGGCGCGCGGGCCGTCCCACGCCCGGTCGACGCGGCGGACCAGCCCGGCGACGCCGTCGGCCAGCGCGGTGTCGGAGTGGACGCCGTCCACCCGGGGCACGGCCGTGAGGAAGTGCAGCTTGTCGGCGGTGATGCCGCGGCCGGGGCGGCCGGGCGGGATGGTGCGCTGGGCCTTGCGGTCGACCTCGGAGTCCAGGGCGTCACCGAGCTTCAGCTCCACCTTGGTGCCCACCAGGTCGCGCATGCCCATGCGCATGTCCATCCAGCGGTTGCCGGTGAGCAGGATGTGGATGCCGTAGGTGAGCATCCGGCCGGCCACCGCCATCACGGCGGCCTCCAGGTCGGGGTAGCTCTGGCGCAGCACCTGCCAGCCGTCCACGACGAGGAACACGTCGCCGAACGGGTCGTCGGTGTGGCGTCCGGCGGCGCGCGCGGCGCGGTAGTCGGCCATCGACTCGACACCGATCTCGCGGAAGCGGGCCTCCCGGCTCTCCAGGATCTCCAGGACTTCCGCGACGGTGCGGTTGACGCTTTCCGGGTCCAGCCTCCCGGCGACGCCGCCGACGTGCGGCAGCTTCGCCAGCGGGAACAGGGTGCCGCTGAAGTCGAGGCAGTAGAACTGGACTTCGCGGGGGGTGTGGCGCAGGGCCAGTGAGGCGATGACGGTGCGGACGGCGGTGGACTTGCCGCTGTGCGGGCCGCCGACGACGGCGACGTGGCCGCCGGCTCCGGACAGGTCCAGTTCCATGGGGTCGCGCCGCTGGTGGAAGGGCCGGTCCACGACGCCGGCCACGGCGGTCAGCGGCGGGCGGGCCGGGGAGCTGCCGAAGCCGCGGCCCTCGCGCTCGGCGAGGTCGCCGAGCAGCACGTCGAGGGGTTCGGGGGCGTCCAGCGGCGGCATCCACACCTGGTGTGCCTGCGGGCCCTGGCCGGTCATCTGCTCGACCATCACGCCGAGCACGGTCGTGCCCAGGTCCTCGTCGTCGCCGAACTCGTCGGCAGCGGGCTCCGCGGGCTGCTCCGGCGGCTGCGGCTCGCGTTCCGCGGCGGGGATCTCGACGTAGCCGGCGGGGAAGGGCCGCACGGCCTGTGAGCCGGCGAGGGCACCGGTGGTGCTGGTCTCCTCGGTGCGGTAGGGGCCTGAGACGTAGGCGGCGCGGAACCGCTTGAGGCCGGCGGTGCCGGTCTTCAGGTAGCCGTGGCCGGGCGCGCTGGGCAGGTGGTTGGCGTCCGGGACGCCGATGGCGGTGCGCGACTCGGACTCGGAGAACGTGCGCAGGCCGATCCGGTAGGAGAGGTGGGCCTCCAGGCCGCGCAGCCGTCCTTCGTCCAGGCGCTGGGAGGCGAGGAGGAGGTGCAGGCCCAGGGAGCGGCCGAGGCGCCCGATCTGCACGAAGAGATCGGCGAAGTCAGGTTTCTGGGAAAGGAGTTCGGAGAACTCGTCGACCACGATGAAGAGGCTGGGCAGCGGCGGGAGGGCGGCGCCGCGCTGGCGGGCCCGTTCGTAGTCGCGGACGGACACCAGGTTCCCGGCGTCCCGCAGCACCTCCTGGCGGCGGTTCATCTCGCCGGAGATGGCCTCCTTCATCCGGTCCACCAGGGTGAGGTTGTCCTCCAGGTTGGTGATGACGGCCGCCACGTGCGGCAGTTCGGCCATGCCGGCGAAGGTCGCGCCGCCCTTGAAGTCGACCAGCACGAAGTTCAGCTGCTCGGAGGAGTGGGTGGCGGCCATGCCCAGCACCAGGGTGCGCAGCAGCTCGGACTTGCCGGAGCCGGTGGCGCCGACCAGCAGCCCGTGCGGGCCCATGCCGTTCTGCGCGGACTCCTTGATGTCCAGTTCCAGCAGCCCGCCGTCGGCGGACACCCCGATGGGCACCTGAAGGCGGTCCCGCAAGGGGCGGGAGCGCCACAGCGTGTCCAGGTCCAGGCGGCCGGGGTCGGGGATGCCCAGCAGCGAGGGCAGGGTGTTGTCGGCGCTGCCCAGGTCCTCGGCGGTCTCGGCCGGGCCGGCCGCCGCGTCCAGCCGGAACGGGGCGAGCTGCAGGGCGAGCGCCTCGCACTCCTCGGCCGACAGGGCGTCGGCGGTGCCCAGTTCGTCGCGGACGTCGCCGGTGCGGACGTGCAGGGTGCCGTCCTCGTCGATCTCCAGGCGGATGCCGTGGCCGGCGGTGAGTGCCTGCGCGGCACCGTCCGCGTCCAGGACGGTGACGCCCTGCAGCCCGTTGGGGTCGAGCAGCGCCTCGGCCCCGGTGACCGTCCCGCCGTCCAGGACGACCAGCAGGTGCGCGAGATCGGTGTCGGGTTCGGCGTCGCGGCTGAAGCGGGTGCGCCGGCCGAGCTCGGGGCCGAGCCACTCCTCCAGGACCGACAGGCTGCGGTGCATCATCCGCACCGGGCCCGCGTGGTCGGTCTCCTCGGGGTGGTGGGTGTGCGGCAGCCACTTCGCCCAGCCCCAGCGCGGCCCCTCGATGTCCCCGGTGCACACCAGGATCCGCAGGTCGCGCGGCGAGTGGAAGACGGCGGCGTGCGCCACGACGGCGCGCAGCAACGCCCCGGCGGCCTCCGGGTTCTCACCGGAGGTGCAGGACACGGCCGCGAACCGGCGCAGCGCGAGCTGCACCGGCAGGCCGGGGACGACCGCGTGGGTGTCGATGAACCGCTTGAGCGCGACGGAGCCGAGCGGGTCGAGGTCCTCCACCGGCGCCGACTCCCCGGGGACCAGCGGGGTGGCGAGGTAGCGGGGGCCGGTGCCGATCCGGACCACGGCGAAGTCGTCGTCGCCGCTGCGCCGTTCCCACAGTCTGGGGCAGGCCGCGACCGTCCACAGGGCGCCGGGGGCCGGCGCGTTCCACTCCAGGGCCTCGCGCTGGGAGCGGGCGGTGGCACGCACCTCGCGGCGGGTCTGTTCCAGGTAGCGCAGGTACTGGCGGCGGTCATTGCGCGCCTTGCTCCTGGTGGTGCCGCGCTGCCGGACGACCGAGCCGATCACCATGGCCAGGCAGGACACCAGGAACATGGAGCCCACGACGTACCCGATGGGCCCGCGGCCCATGGTGAGCATGTACAGCACGGAGCCCAGGCCGCTGAGGGCGGGCAGCGCGGTCATCCAGACGTTGTTGTCCTCGGGCTGGGGCAGTTCCGGCGGCGGCTTGAGCACCACTTCGTTCTCCGGCACGGTCGGCCGCGCCGCCCGCGCCGGGCGCCTGAAGACGGTGGTGGTGTCGGACACCGGGGTTCCTCTCGAACGTGCGGAGTGAGACAGAGACGGGACATGGGCGGGGGCCTGGGCCACCGGAGGGCGGGCCCGCTTCGCGTCACCCGCCGAAGATGTCCTGCTGCCAGGCGCTGTCGTAGTAGTCCGAGATCTTCGGCGAGGTGTAGCGGGACTCGATCATGTTGACGCGTTCGTGGATGACCGAACTGACCCTCGGGTCGTCGCTGGTGGCGGGGAGGTCGATGCTGCCGGCCCCCTCGTAGTCCGTGTCGACGGCGGCCCGGGCCACCGTGTAGCGGACTCCGAGCGACCCGTCGGCGATGGCCTCCCGGGTGGCTTCCTGGCCGGGGTCGGCCGGGGTGTAGAAGAGCTTGACCGCCTGGCCGGCCCCGAATGTCGGGACGATCACCGCGGGGTTGCCGGTCAGCCCGGCGGCCATGTTGGCGGCGTCGACGATGGAGTCCCGGATCGCGGCGGGACTCACGCCGGCCTTCACCGCTTCGATGTCGGCGTCCGTCAGGAAACCCTCGACCGTGGCGACGTGCGGCAGCGCCGCCTCCACCAGATCCGGGTTCCCGGAGTCGAACGCCTCCTGGGCCACGGCGTACTGCCAGGCGGTGACCTGGGACCGGAACTGGTTGCGTACCTCGTCGTCGGACTGGTTCACCAGGTTGAAGAGGTCCTCACGGTCCTCCTTGGAGAGCATGAAGGAGTAGTTCCAGTCCTCCCCTCCGATCTCCCAGTTCCCGGTGCCGAAGAACTCCGAGGAACTGTCCGGCTGGCCGCTGCGGGCGATCATGTTCATGTAGTCGGCCGCGGTGGTACCGATGGCCGCGTGCATGCTGGAGTGATCGGTGGTCTCCCAGTACCCCTGCGAGACATCGCCCGCCCCGGACAGCACGTGGAAGGCGGCCTCGATGTAGGGCCTGGCGGCCGGGTCGTTGTGGTCGGTCCCGGCCGGCACCGTCGTGCCACTGGTGATCAGTGCCGCGGCACCCGAACTGTCGGTCCACTCCAGTCCTGTCATCGCTTCCCGGAACCCGTCGTCCTCCGACAGCAGGCCGGCTGCCGCCTCCGAGTTGAGCGAGGCCGCCAGGAGCAGGCCGTTGCTGCCGGTGTTCTCCATGTATCCGGCCTCGATCATGTCGGGGCCGCGGCCGTTGGTGCGCGCCTGCACATCGACGGCGGCCCGGGCCATGTCCTGGCTGAAGTCGTATCCGGCGGGCATGGTGGCCTGGGCCATGAGGTTGCCGAAGCCGTTGAAGCGCTCCAGGTCCGCTTCGAAGGGGGCGCCGTAGTGCTCGTCCCGGAACAGCATCCCCTGCTCGAAGTCGTACACGTAGTGGGAGACGGCGGGCGGCAGGTTGGCGCTCAGGTCGCCGCCGTAGTAGGCGTCGACGTCCACCTCGTTGACATCGGGGTTGGTGAGGGCGTTGATGGCGTTGGCGACATCCTGCTGCGCCTGGTGGAAGAGGTGCAGCCCGTGCGGGGCGTCTCCGGCTCCCGCGTCGTTGGAGTACGGGACGAGGTCGGGGTCGCCCAGGCGGGCGAGGTCCTCCGCGGTCAGGCCGTGGAAGAAGCGGTCGAGGAAGGCGTGTTCCCGCTCCGAGAGCGTGCCGGCCGGGTTTCCGTCCGCGTCGAACAGGTCGCCGACGATGTGGTTGACCGCGCGGGTCGCGGCGGCGAGCCCTTCCGGGTCGGGAGGTTCACGGCTCAGCTCGTACTGGAGCCGTTCGGCGTAGTAGTCCGCGGCGGCGTCGTTGTACCAGAGGTCGTGGGGTCCGTCGGCCACGTCGTAGCCGAGGTCCTCCAGATCGGCCGCCTTCCTGGTCATGGCGGCGCGGTAGTCGTCGATCTCGTCGGTGATCTTCTCGTAGATGTCCTCCGCCGAGCCCGCGGCCTTCTCCAGGTAGTGCTGTCTGATGGCGCTGACCAGGGAGGAGGGAAAGGCCCAGTCCGTTCCGAGGAAGCCGGAGGGAGCCGCGGTGTAGGTCTTTCCCTGGAACTGCACGGAGGGCGGTGCGGGCTGCCCGGAAGGGCCACCGCCGGTCAGGTGGCGGCTGTCGTCGTCGGCCGACTCCTGCATCAGGATCTGCAGCCGCTCCAGTTCGTCGTACGCGTCCTGCTGGAAGTCGCAGTAGGCCTCCGTGGCGTCGCCGCGCAGCGACATGACCTCCGTCTCGGTGTCCAGCGCCAGCCGGGTGCCGGAGTTGATGAGATCGGCGACGGCTTCGATGTCCTCCCCGCTGCCCTGGAGGTCCTGGTCGGTGATCCGGACCTCCTCCTCCGGGACGAAGATGTGCTCGTTGTCCCGCTGCCCGGCCTCCGCGGCGATCTCCGACGCCGAGGCCGCCAGTTCCCCGGCGTCGCCGGCCTCCTCGGCCGCGGCGGCGAACGCCTGCGAGGCCGCGGCCATCTCCGCCACGTCGATCTCCTCGGAGAAGTCCGACGCCGTTCCCCACGGGTCACAGCCGGCCTCCTCCACGACGTCGTCCCGGGAGAACTCGACACTGCCTGACATGGATGTCCTTCACGCTTCGTACGGGGAGCGGGAGCCCGGCCTGTTGTGACGCCGGGCAGGGGAGGGCTGCGGGGCCGGTCAGATTCCGTCGGCGATGTGCCGGGAGAGTTCACTGGTGGCTGCGGCACCGAGGGCGGCCGTGCCGTCCGCGTCCATCTCCTCGCCGATGGCGGCGGCGGTCCAGCCGTTGTCCCCGAGGTTCTGCCGCCCCTCCGAGGCCCGCTCCACCCCCCTGGACTGCCGGTCACGGGTACTGTTCACCGCCGCGGTGAACGTCTCGGCGCCGCCGAAATGCCCGGCGCCCGCGGACACCGTGCGCAGGCGGGCGTGCGCGTTCTCCGCGCGGTCCGCCGACTCGTGGCTGAGGCTGCCTCCCTGCCGGAAACCTTCCGGGACGTACTCCAGGCCCTCTGCCGCCATGGCTGATCTCCTTCCGCTGGGTGGTTCATTCACCGAGGACGCCACGCGTCGCGCCGCGGGCGCCGCCCCAGACGTCCCGGTCCTCGGTCAGTCCGCCGGGCCTGCCGGGCGCGGTCCTGTTCCCGGGCTTCCCGGCCCTGGCCCCGGCGGCCCCTGTGGCACCGGGGGCAGGAGGGGGCCCGGCGGCGCGTCCGGCCGCACCGACGCGGGCTCCGGTGCCCTCGTTCACGCCCCGCACCGCGTGGGCCGCCCCCGGCGGCGGGGTGAAGACGCGGGTGCCCCGGGCGGCCGGCGCGGCGGCCCCCGGCCGGGCAGGCG
>NZ_BAAAMJ010000029.1:0-142409 GCF_039529215.1 Streptomyces sodiiphilus
ACACCAGCCCTCACCAACCAGGTTGGAAAAGGCTCAGTGAAGGCGGCGCCTGCCTCGAAGCAGCCCTTACCGCCGGGGCAGTGCGCGTCCGGGACACCAAGAACCGAGGACTCTCGATGAAGCCCGTACCAGCCGATTCGTGGGCTCACTTCCTCCACCACATCCTCCGCAGCTGAGCCAAGACGTCCTCTCATGTGGTGAGTCTGCGGTGGACACGAGGGCAGACACTGAGTCCAGGCGCGATCGAACGCAGCTTGTCAGCGTGAAGGAGCTGCCGGACAAGCCGAAGGTCCGGGCGAGGGCCCGCCAGTTCTTCAGGTGGCCGATGCCATGCCCGACTCGGATGCGGTGTGAGGAGTAGGCCCTGCGCTGCCGTTCGTGCATTTCCTCGTACCACTCGGGCGGGTTCCTCCTGAACTTCCGGTGCGGCGGTGTCACTACGCGCCCGCCGGTCTGGGCCCCCAGTCCTTGGTAGCCGGCATCGGCCAGGACCTCCACGGCCGGACCGTTGGCCAAGATCCTGACCAGCCCCAGCTTCCGGGCATGCGTGATGTCCACGCAGCTCGACGGCACGGCCGGGCTGCAGAACAGCAGTCGCTCCTCGGCGCCGGTGGCGACCATGGACTTGACCGCGTTCTGCTTGCTCTTGCCGGAGACGAACCCCGCCCGATCCTTGTGCCCAGCTGCCGGGCGCCGGACCCGGATCCCGGTGCCGTCGATTATTCCGGTCTGCCCGGTTGCGCCGAGGTGGTCAATGGGGTGGCACCGTGGCGGAGGTGCACGAGCGCGGCCGACAACCGGTCGACAAAAACCAGTTTGTGCTTCGCTCTGCGCCGACCGCCCGGCGGCGGGGGCATGACGCCAAGGCGACCGGGCCTCCTGGCAGCCACCCGAACGGGCGCCCGCCGAGCTTCCGAGCAGCGGGGCACCGCTACGCCACGAACCTCACATACCTCGATCCGGCCCCACCCACGTGACCTTCTTGTCCCCGGAAGTCATTGGCAATCTCCGAAAATGCACGGGCCCCGGATAAAAAGCCGCACTATTGGGCCCAAACATATCCTCCCCCACCAAATAGCGATAGAGCCACTCAGAGAAAGTGCAACGATACTCGAAAAACGCCTCCGTGCCCACAAGGCAAAAAATTCGCCCTTCAGGCCTATCTAGAGAGGGGGCCCAGAGAACCGTTTCCGACCTGTTACTCCCCATAAGCTCCACCAGTCCTCGAGGGGTTCCAAACTCAAGCCTCTCCAGACCCAATGCAGCACGCACCCCCTCTTCACCCTCCACGTCTTCCCAATCCACGCCCGAAAGGTCCTTCGAAGTCGTTTCTATGCTCTCTCTCAGATTCCATCGGTGAGTGGCGGGATGACCCAAATAGAAGTGGTAGTTCAGCACCACAGGCGCATAGTCGTCGATAATCTTCCGGTAATCCTTGGGCAGCTCGAATCCGAGCTCACCCTGAAGCCTTTCCCACGCACCAGCATCCTCGCCGACACCAGAAGCAGGACCCAACATTTCGAGCACACGGGACAGAAAAGGGAATTCACTCATCACTGCTGATACCTCGGGCAAGTAGGGGAGCCCTCAGTGGTGCCCCCAGTAGGATTTTGCGTGATTATACACACCTTCGACAGCCCTTCCTCGGGAACAGAGTACGAGTAGACAATCTTCGTAAGAACACCGGAGTTCGACCGCTCATACACTGGAACCACCGACAGGTAGGCGATTATGCCCTGGTGAATTCCTTCATATCTCGGCTTCAATTTCAGCACTGAAATGCGGCGCGCCCTCCCTTGTACTCAGCCAATCCACGACGAGTATCTGGCTTCTTCAGCGCCGACAGCAACGGACACGAAATCTGGAGGGCCGTCCGACGAGAGAGAGGGGGCACTCGTTGAACTCATCCAACCGAGGAGCAGCAGGAACAACCATCGGAAATGCTGGTCACGAAGCGCGACGTGTTGACCTGATACGCCACAAGAGTTGAGCTCGGCCGCCCAGGCAAACAGCCTGGGCGGCAGCCGCCTGCCTCTAAACCTGCTGACACATCACGTCGGCCAAGGGCTGGTGGTGTCATAGCCTCGAATCTCTCCCTGGCACCACCAGCAAAATCCGATCCGCCTGACAACCCCCAGACAGACTCCCACCGAGGCAACCACGCGCCTACGAATGGAAGACACACTCAACCCCGGACCTCACATACCTCGATCCGGACCCACCCATGTGACGCTCTTATCCTCGGGACTCATTGGCAATCTCCGAAAATGTACGGGACCCGGATAAAAAGCCGCACTATTGGGCCCTATCATGTCCTCCCCCACCAAATAGCGATAGAGCCACTCAGAGAAGGTAAACCGATACTCATAGAACCCTTCCATACCCCAAAGGCAAAATATTCTACCCCTAGGCCAATCTAGAGAAGGCGCCCAGAAAACCACTTCCGACCTGTCGCTCCCCGCAATCTCAACAAGCCCTCGAGGAGTTCCGAACTCAAGCTTCTCCAACCCCAGTGCACCACGCGGATCCCACTCGACCCCCACATCTTCCCAATCTACCTCAGAAAAAGCCGTCGCACTCCTCTCGATACTTTCCCCGAGATTCCATCGCGAAGTGGCAGGGTGATGCAGATAGAGGTGATGGTTCAACATCACGGGGGCGTAGCTGTCGATGATCTTCCGATAATCCTCGGGGAAACCAAATCCAAGTTCACTCTCAAGTCTTTCCCACGCATACACATCCTCACCGGCGCCGGAAGCTGGGCCCAGCATTTCGAGCACACGGGACAGAAAAGAAAAATTACTCATCACTGCTGATACCTCGGACATGTAGGGGAGCCCGTAGTGGTGCCCCCGTTAGGGTTCTGCGTGACAATACACACCTTGGACATTCCTTCCTCAGGAACAGAGTACGAGTAGACAAGCTTCGTAGGTACACCGGAATTCGGCCGCTCATACACGGGAACCACCGACAGGTAGGTGACCTTATCTTTGGTGAAATTCCTCCATATCTCAGCTTCGATTCCAGCACTGAGGTAGGGCATATTTGTCTTCTGGTACTCAGCCACCAGGTTCCTCAAGTCAATTCCCGAACCATGAGCCGCAGCGGAGACAAGATGGCCATTGGCAAAGTTATGACCTTGCTTTTCTATCTCCCTCAGGCCCGGCGGTTGCGTGTATCCGTTCGTATTCGTTCCCGGTGCCCTGCGTCGCGGATTATGGTCGCCTTTGTCGAGTCTGGCGACGACTCCCGTTGCCCTGCACTGCTCCTGGGGGACATCGCTGTCGTACATGTCCAAGTATCGCTCCCGAGGCATGTACAACTGATGCCCACGATAGCCCACCCCCGGGCCGACGTCACAGAGCCCGTCTTCTCTGTTCCTGCCGCCATTTTTCCCGCCGGGGGTATCGACGGTCATGAGGGCTTCCGGATCGTAGGCCTCACTTTCGAAGTAGGCCACGACGTCATCGACGGTTATTTCGCTGCTCCACCCCTTCGTCGGGTCCCATTCCCCGGCATCGCGATCGTAGTCGGGCCGGGGGGCGGGGAGGTCGGGGGCCGGGACGGGGTTGGGGCCGCGGTTCGGGTTCTGCGGCGGGATGTAGCGGACAACCGGTGAAGACTTCCGGCTTCCTCCAGCGCCGAGAGCAGCGGACACGTAGCCCGGACGGCCGCCCGGCGGAGAGGGAGAATAGCGCCCGTTGGTCCCACACCCAACGGTGCAGTAGGAACGACCACCGGTACGGCTCGTCGAGGAGCGCGATGCGTTGGCCTGGCTTCGCCACAAGAAGTTGAGCTCGGCCGCCCAGGCAAACGCCTGGGCGGCAGCCGCCTGCCTCTGCGCCTGCTGACGCGTCGCCTTGGCCAGGGCCGAGTTGTTGTTTCCGAAGACGTTCGCCGACCCACTGGAAGAGGAGGAGGAAGCCCCCCCCATGTACTTGTTCCATGCCAGTACTCCGCCGACCGCCAGTCCGGCTCCTGCCCCGATCGCTGTTCCCCATGGGCCGAAGAACGACCCTGCCGCACCCCCCGCACAAGCCGGAGCGGTCACCACCGTGGCGCACACCGCCGCATGCCCATCCGGGTCGACATACATCAGCGGTGAGCCGGCGCCGTAGGTGTAGCGATTGGCGTGGACCGACGGGGTGGGGTCGAGCAGCGAGGTGTCGCGGGAGGCGAAGGCCCCGGTGCCGGGCTGGTACCAGCGGGCGGCCATGTTGACGTCGCCGCTCTCCGGGTCCGTCCATCCGGACTGGTACCCCACCGCCGGGTTGGTGCCGTCCTCGGCCAAGGATCGGCCGAAGGGGTCAAAGGCGCGGGAACCGACCAGCTCGGCCCCGTCGAGGGAGAATCCGGCGATCACATCGGTGTGCTGGTCGGTGATCAGCCAACGACCCTCCTCGTTCGCGCCGTTCACCGAGGCGAGGAGTCCCCCTCCTGGGTTGCGCACGTAGTGCGTGGTGCCGTCGAAGAGGAGGTTGCTGGAGCCTCCGTCGTAGGTGAATCGCGTGTTTCCGTGGTGGGTGACCCGGTCCAGGGAGTCGTAGCGGAAGGGCGTGTCGCCGTCGGTGACCTTGCGCTCGAAGGCGTCGAAGGTCAGTGCCCGGTCTGCCTCGTCCGGAGCGGTGACGGTGGTGAGGGTGCCCCGGGGCGTGTAGGTGTAGGTGCGCTCGCCGTCGGCGAGCAGGCGATTGCGCTCGTCGTAGGCGGCGGTCTCCTCCCCGTGGCGGATCCGGTTGCCCGAGGCGTCCCAGGCGTAGGCGACGGTGGTGCCGTCGCGGGTCCAGGAGGTGAGGCGACCGGCGTCGTCGTAGGTGTAGTCGTCGGTGCCTTCGCCCGCGAACCCGCGGGTGGACTTGCGGATCAGCTGCCCGTCGAGGCCGTACTCGTACTCGACCGCGGCCAGTTCCTCGCTGTCCTCGTCATCCTCGTTGCCGTCGAAGAGCTGGTCGCCGACCAGTTGGCCCAGGGTGTCGTAGTGGTAGACGCGTTCGGCGTCGTACTCCGGCCGCCAGGAGAGCGCGGAGGCTTGCTCGCCGGCCTTCGTGGCGTTCGGGTCCTCGTCGTCCTCGTCGGTGGGGAGTTCGTAGCCCTCACTGATGGGCCGTCCCGTGAGGTCGTGGGAGTACCAGACCTCGGCGCCCATGGCGCCGTCACTGACATGGGAGAGGTCGCCGGCGTAGTTGTACAGGAAGGTCGTGGTGCCGCGGGCGTCGGTGCGGCTCGCCATCTGTCCAGCACGGGTGTAGGAGTAGGCCACGTTTCCGCCCGGGCCCGTGGCGGTGAGCAGGACTCCTCGGTCGTTGTAGGTGTAGGTGTTCGTTCCGAGGGCCTCCGTGCCCTGGGAGGTCATCCGTCCTGCCAGGTCGTAGGTGAAGCGGCGTTCCTCGGTGGGTGCCTCGGCCCCGCTGCCGGTTTCCCGGACCAGGCGTCCCAGGCCGTCGTAGGTCCTTTCACGAACGACGCCGCCCGGCAGCCACGTGGTGACCGGCTGTCCGGCCTCGTCGTGCAGGACGGTCCAGGTGCGGTCCGCGGGATCGGGATGGGCGTCGGTGGCGGCCTCGATGGTCGATTCCAGCAGGCCCGCCGGGGTGAAGGTGTAGTGGGTCGTGTTGCCGCGTCCGTCCGTGAGGCGGGTGCGGTTGCCCGCGGCGTCGTGACCGAACGTCGTGGTGATCGTCTCGGTTCCGTTCACCGGTTCGTTCTGCTCGGTCAACCGTCCCAGGGCGTCGTGGCGGTAGGTACGGCGGATACCCGTCGGCGACACGAGGGCGGTGCGATTGCCTGCCGCATCGAACTCCATGAGGGTGGACCGCTGTACGTCCTCCTCCGCGCCGTACTCGTCGACGCGCACCACGTTGCCCACGTGGTCGTGGTGGAAGACCGTGCGGTGCTTCTCGTGAGCCGTGAGGGCAATGCGTCGGCCGAAGTCGTCGTACTCGTATTGCGCCAGGTCGACCCAGGCGTCGTACACGAGGACGGGTTCGCCGGCAGCGTTGTACTCGGTGGTGTTCGAGTAGCGGGAGCCCGTGCCGGGCAGGACGGTCGCTGTCCGGTTGCCCGCCGCGTCCCACCGGTAGTCGGTGGTCAGGTGCACCAACTCCGGGTGACGCTCCACCACGGTGCTCGTCAGTTGCCGGCCGAGTTCGTCATAGGTGGCCTCCACCCGGGCGCCGGTCGGGTCGACTGCCGACAGTTGCAGGCCGGTCGGGGTCCAGGTGTAGCGGTGGATGCCCCGTCCGTCGGTCGTGGTCACCGGGGGGCCGAACGCTTCGGAGTCGGTGATGAGTGGACTCGTGAGCTCGGCGGACGGAACGAGCCTGTCCGCGGGGCGTCCCAGCAGGCCGGTGACCCCGTGGCCGGTGGAGAGCGGGCTCGAGGACTCTGCGGGCGGATCGATCCTCAGCACGGGGTGGCCGAGTTGGTCGTAGCGGTACTCGGTGGTCCGGCCCATCGGGTCGGTCTCGGCCACGATCCGGCCCACGGCGTCGTAGGCGACCTCGGTCACGGCAGTCACCGTGACACCGTCGGGACGCTCGTGGGAGGGCGCCGTGGTGGTCAGAGGACGGCCGAGCCTGTCGGTGGTGACCTGGGAAAGCTCACCATCGGCGTTCCGGGCCGCTGTCACCTCTCCGAAGGTGTTGTACCCGACGAGGGTCTCCAGGCGGGTGTCGGCCGCCGGTTCCCCATGGCGCTCCACGGTGACCTCCGGGGAGAGCACCGCTGCTTCGCGACCGAGGGCGTCGTAACGGAATTCGGTGGTGTGCGGGGCCGGATCGGCGTCCTCCACCATTCCGAGCGGGGCGACGGTGGCCGTGCGAAGACCCAGCTGGTTGTAGCTGTGGGCGACGGTGGTGGAGTCGCCGGGGCCGGCGATCGTCTCCGTGAGCAGGTTGCCCAGATGGTCGTAGGTGAAGGTGTCGACGAGATCGCCGTCCGAACCGTGGCGGGTGCGGGTCAGGAGGCGGTCCTCGTCGTCATGGGTGAAGGTGGTGCGCCGGTTCAGTCCCTCGGGGTCGAGAACTGTCGCGGTGACCCGTCCTGTGGCATCGAGTGCGCGAGCGACCTCAGTGGCGCCGTCTCCCGTCACCTGCCGCACCAGCTGGCCCGCCGGGTCGTAGAGGTTCTCCTCCAGGACGATGTCCCGGGGATTTCCGTCCTTGTCGACCACGTCGAGCGCCGTGATGGTGGCCGGGAGACCGTCGTCGAAGTAGGTGTGCACGACGGTGGCGCCCAGAGCGTCGGTGACCGAGGCGAGCCGGCCGGCGGGGTCGTAGGCCCGTGACTCCAGGACGAGATCGCGGACGCCGCCCTCCGGGTCGCCCTCCCAGTCCTCCAGGGTCGTCTCCGCGAGCCGGCCACGCGGGGTGTAGGTGGAGCGGACGGAAACGCCCGAAGCGTCCGTCACCCGGGCCACCCGGCCCAGATCGTCGTGGACGAAGAAGGTCGAGTTGCCCTCCGCGTCGATGACCTCGCGGTTCAGACCGTGTGCGTCGTATCGGTAGCTGGTGGTCCGCTCTGCGTCGCCACCCGTCGAGTCCGCCACGGTCTCGGTGCGCAGACGGCCATCGCCGTCGAAGGTGCGGCGGATCTCCATGGTGTGGGTCTCGCCCGTGACCTCGTTCTCCACGGGCACACCCGTCTCGGTGACGATCCGGGAGAGGGAATCGTGGACAAAGGTGGAGGTCAGCCCGTCGGGGTGGTCCTCGGACACGACGGTTTCCGACAGCTTGCGCCCCAGCCCGTCGTAGGTGAAATCGGTGACGATCCCCGAGGCCTCGGTCACCCGGGCCACGTCGCCGGTGGCGAAGTACTCATAGTGGGTGGCCGAACCCCCGAAGGCGCGGATGCTCGCCACCAGGTCGGGCGGAACGGTGCCGCCACCGATCGCCGGTTCGGTACCCGTCGTGTAGGTGCGGGTCGAGGTCCGCCCGTCGGCCAGGGTCGTCGTGGCCGGCAGGCCGGACGCCGTGTAGGTCATCGAGGTCCGGTAGGTGGTGTCAGCAGGGCCGGAGGAACGCGCGTCGCTCGTCGACAAGGGCTTGCCGTTGCGCGGGTCCAACAGCTCGGAGGCGTCGTGGTGGTACGAGGCGAAGGACGTCTGACAGTCGTTCGGCGCACGGCAGGTGGTGGTGGAGACGGCGTTGCCTGCGGCATCATGCCCCGTGATGGTGGAGTTGCCGTTGGGGTCGGTCACCGTGTGAAGGAACCCGCCGGTGTCGTAGGCGAAGGTCGTCACCCCGCCCTCGGCGTCCGTGGAGGCCACCGTGCGCCAGCCGTTGAGAGGAGCGTAGGTGGTGGAGCTGGTCTCCCCCATCGGGTCGGTGACCGTCACGGTCGCACCGAGTGAGTGGTGTTCGGGGTTGCTGCGTGCCAGGTAGTGGGCCGTCACCTGCTCCTCGGTGAGGCTGTGACGGTAGAGCGCGACCTCGTCGAGGGCACCGTTGAAGTAATAGGTGTTCCCCGGTGCGCCCATCCATCCGCTGCTGCCATGCCCACCTCCGAGGTAGGCGTAGGGGCGGGACTGTTCCAGGATGGTGCCCTCGAGGGTGCCGACCTTCACTCCGTCCAGGTAGAGCGTCTGGGTGTTCCCCGAGCCGGACAGCACCACATGGTGCCACTGGTCGTCGGTGACGGTCTGGGGGGACGTGATGGTGCGGGCGCCTCCACCGGACAGGGGCGCGTACCACTCACCCCGGAGTTTGCCGTCGACATCGATGTTCAGCACAGCGCGCCAGGAGGAGGGCGTCTGTCCTATGGGTTGGTTCTGGAAGCCCAGGAGGACGCCCCGGGGTCGGTTGGTGCGGAACCACAGCTCTGCGGTCAGGTCACGGGTGCCGGCGAGGATGTCTCCGGGGATCTCGACGTACTGGCCCTCGCTGGTGAACCGGGCCGCGGTGGTGCCCCCGCCCCCGAAGGGGCCCCAGTAGGTGTGGAGCACGCCGGACTCCGAGGCCACCGCCGGATGCCGGCCGGTCTCGTCGGCCGCCCGGACGCCGGAGGTCTCCTCGAAACGCCAGTAGGCGGCGGGAGCACTGCCGATCACGGTGTTCCGGTAGGCGGTGCCTGTACCGCTGAGCAGTGAGGAACGCAGTCTCCATCGTTCCAGCACCTTCGTACGGCCGTCCCACCAGTTGGTGCGGGGGCTGATCAGGGAGTGGTCGTAGAAGGCGACATCCGCGATCTGACCGGAGAAGTTGTGATAGCCCCCGGCCCGGCCGTTCCAGCTCGCGGAGGCGTACCCGCCACCGATGTAGGTGTGGGTGAGCCTGTTGCTGTCCGTGCCGTGGGAGTTCCAGCCGTGCCGGACACCGTCGATGTAGAGCACCTGGCTGTCCGCCGTGGCGGCGAGGATCACATGGTGCCATTTGCCGTCGTCGACGTAGTGGGTGGAGACCAGGGAGGTGGAGTCCCCGGGATAGCGGAACCGGCCGCGGAGCCTTCCGTCGTCATCCACGAGGAGCATCGGCCACCAGCCGGTCGGGGTTTCCCCGAACTCGGCGTCCTGCATGGCCACGAGGACTCCGGACTCCTCGGTCCGGAACCACAGCTCCACGGCCTGCTCGTCGGTCTCGCCCCAGGCCTCGTTGGGCACCTCCACCACTGTGGAGCCGTCGAAGACGGGAGCGCTGGTGTCCCCCTCGGCGAACGGCCCGGCTCCTCGACGCGGAAGGTTGTTGTAGACGCCGTTGACGTCGTCACCCGTCTCGCTGTGGGCGACTGCCGAGGCCCGGTCGTCCAGACGCCAGTACCCGGTCGGGGCGTCGGTGAGTACGGTGTCCGCGAAGCCGCGGGACCCGTTGCCGTACGCGGGGTCCGAGACCTGCCAGGTGCCGCCGTTCTCGTCGGTGTACTCGCGCAACCGGCCGGTGACGGTGTCGTACTCGACCTCGGCGTGGGCGCGCCCCGAGGGCGGGGAGACCCGTATCAGTCGGCCGGTGGAACGTCCCGCCGCGTGGTGCTCGGCCACCGTGGTCGCGTCGAGGGGGTGGTGGTAGACGGCGACATCGTCCATGTGGCCGGTGAAGCGGCGCACTTCGGAGGGGCCGCCGTCCCAGCGGGAGTCCGACCACCCGGCGCCGAGATAGGTGTAGGAGAGTTCCCGGTGATCCAGCGGCCCCTCACGGGAACCGACCCTGCGGCCGTCCAGATAAAGCGTCTGGGTGGTGCCGGCAGCGGTGAGGACCGCGTGGTGCCACTCATTGTCGGTGACCGTCTCGGCGCTCTTGATCGGGTCGATGGCATCGACCGAGCCGGTGTAGAGGAATCCGCTGAGCTTGCCGTCCGCGTCAACGGTGAGCGGAGGGTTCCTCTGCTCGGGAGAGCCCTCGTCGAGGGGTGAGTTCTGGAAACCGACGAGCACGCCCGAGTCCGTGGTACGGAACCAGAGCTCGATGCTGAGGAAGGTGGAAGCACTCAGGATGTCGTGGGGCAACTCCACGTGGGAGTCGGTTCCGTTGAAGGCGATGGCGGTGTCGGTGCTGCCCGCCAGGGCGCCGGGAACGCCGTACTCCACGTCGTAGTGGGCCGCGTGGCCGAGGCCGGTGCGGGAGGGAGCGACGCTCTCGGCGGTCTCTCCCGTGCTCTCACCCAGCGGCCAGTAGGCCACGGGGTTCGCGTCCAGAACCGTGCTTCGGTACAGGGAGCCCTCGTCGTACTCGTACTCGGTGCAACCGCGCTGCGGTTCGGGTGGACAGACTTCCGCCAGCAGGCCGTCACGGTAGGTGTAGGTCCAGGTGAGACCGGGCTCGTCGGGTCCCACAGCGCTGGTCGTCACCGAGGAGACCCGATCGCCCTCCCAGGTGAAGGCGAGGGTGCGCTCCGAGGCGACATCATGCGCGGTGGTGAGCTTTCCGCTTTCGTGGGTCAGACGCTGTTCGCGTCCGGCGCCGTCGGTGATGCGGGTCAACGATCCCGTGGAGTCGAAGGTGTACGTGGTGGCCGAGGAGGTGCGCAGTGTCCAGCCACCGCCGGAGGTTGCGACCAGGGTGTCGCCGCTCCCCGCCGGGCTGGTGTAGGTACCGTTCGCGTTCCTGCCGAAGCGGACCCGGCGACCGCTGGCGAGGGTGACGACCACGTTGCCGGTGTTCTCCGCCACGGCCCGCATGTCCCAGCGGGAGGACCAGCCGCGTCCGAAGGCCGTGTCCGTGCGGGGGTCCAGGGAGTTGTACGCACGGTGCACGGCGAGTTCCGGACCCACCGTGGTCACCGAGGCGTCGGTCGCCGCAGTGGAGTAGTTGCCCGTTCTCGCGCCGAAGTCCTTACCGTTCTCCCCGCCCAGGTGGCCGGTCACGGCGGGTTGAGGTACCCGGGTGGTGAAGAACGCCGGATTGGGCCTGAGAGAGGTGTCCTTGCCGTCGTAGACGTAGGCGTACCAGGCGTAGCTCTTCTCCCAGGCCAACCACTCGGAGGGCACCGCCCACTGCTGGGATGTGATTCGGCTGCTCTGCCTGCAGTTCTTCCGCGCGTTGTCGCCCTCCACATCGCAGACCTCGAAGGTGTACCGGAGCGCCGAGGGGTAGTGGTCGGGATCGGTGCCCCTGGCCCACAGGGTGGGGGTCAGCGTGTCGAAGACGGCCCCGCTGCCGGGAGCCGCGGCCACCAGTTGCGGAGGGATGTTGGAGGTGGAGATGCGGACGGCTGCGCCGGGTATGCCCTCCGTGGTGAAACGCCTGACCCCGTAGTCGGTCATGGTCCACACCAGTGTGTAGGTGCCGGGGTTCAGGGGAGCGATCTTCGCGTCCAGTGTGACGCTGCTCCCCGGGGCGACATCGCGGGGCATGGTCGTGTAGCGGCGCAGCGAGGAACTCGTGAGTTCGGTGCCCGCCGAGTCGTAGAGCCTGTAGGTGAGCTGGTAGTTGCCGTCCTTTCGCCAGGTCTCGCGGCCCTGGTTGGTGACCGTGATCCGCTGGGCTCCCTCGCCGGTGGCGGTCACCGGGGTGATGAGCTGTCCCGGCTTGTAGACGGCCCCGTACTTCGACCACGTGATGTCCAGGCTGGGCTTGCCGTTGGGGTACCGGGTCGACCCGAACTGCTTCCAGCCTCTTGAGTCGGTGGTGAAAGCCTTCACCGCCAGGCCGTAGTTCTTCTTCCGCCCGTGGGTCCAGTCGTCCACCAGCTTCCGGCCTGCGGAGCCCAGGGGGATGGTTTCTCACTTGGGGGCGCAGGACCAACTGGTGGTACCCGAGGGACGCCAGGCGTTGGCGAAGCTCCTGGACCCGAGCGCCGCGCCGGTGGAGGGCCCCGGGTAGTTCTTCAGCGTCGCGGCGGACCAGTTCTGTGTGATGGGGTGAACCGTGACCGGCCGCGCGGTGCAGGAGTAGGACCAGGTGTTGTAGAGCGCCAGGCGCGCGTCGAGGACCCAGGCATCCTTCAGAGTGGTCTCCACACCGGCGAAACGGAGGAAGGACGCGGCGGTGTGCGTTCCGCCGTCGTAGGTGCCGACCTTCAGAACAGTGTCGGTGGAGAAATTCTGGTTGTAGGGCTTCTGGACGTAGGTCGAGGAAGTGGCCTCCACCCGGGTGATCGAGGGATCCACCTTCACGGGGTACACACGCTCGGTGTCATCCAGCCACTCATCGTCGAGCGTGACGATCAGGACCGTGTGACCGTTGCCCTCCTCGACGAGCTCGTACTCCACACCGCCGGATATCTCGCCCTGCCCCGAGTGCTCTCCGAAAGCGGAGTCCTCCATCCACCCGGCCGGCATGATCGCTCGCACACCGCCGTCCGCGTCCACAAAGGCGACGTTGCCGTCCTCGTCGAGCCCAGCGGTGAGCCCTTCCAGCCGGAGGAGGAAGGTCCACTGCCGAGGCGCGTCGGGGCCGTGCAGGATCATGGTTTCCTTGATCCCGTCGCCGGCCGCGATGAACTCCAGATCGGCGCCCGGAAGGGCCTCGGGGTAGGTGATGACCGCGCCCTCGGCGATTCCCTCGGCTGCCTCGGCGTCCCGCAGGGAGTACGCCACCGCGTGCTCGTCATCCAGGCGCAACTCCGCCAGGGGCTCGGAACGGGCGTCGGCGGCGAACCGGATGTCCACTTCGGTGGAGGTGGTGACCCAGCCCGTTCCGGAGTGTGCGGTCAGGCCTGCCGGTCGCTCGGCACGAAGAGTGGCGTCGATCTCCTGCCAACTTCCGTCGCGGAGCCGGAAATTGACCTGTTCATCGTAGAAGCGGGTGGTACGGGTGCCGTCCTCGTTCCGGAAGGTCCGCGAGCGGGCGTCACGCTCCTCGACCAGCTCCTCGCTGGTGCGCTCGTCGAAACCGGGAACTTCCGGTTCCCCGGCGTCGCTTCCCGCTTCATCGAGAACCTCGGCCTTCCCGGTCTCCGGCTCACGAGCCGTGTTGCCGGGCGTCCAGCGCTCACGGGGCTCCTCCGGGGGCAACTGACCGGGCGCCTCCTGAGGCGGCCCTCCATTCCCTTCCGCCTCGGCGGTGGTCGCACCGGCGGGCACCCGATGCGACAGACCCTCGGCACCTCCCCACTTCTGGACGGGCTTTGCCGAGGCAGTTGAGGAAGCAGGGGGACCCCAGGTGCGCACCGTGGCAGCGACCATCTCCGTGCCGGTGAGAAAGACCATCAGGAAGGCAGCAGTCACAGCGAGTGGTCGCCAGGCGCGCACAAGTACTCCCAGTCATCACGAATAACGCCCCGTGGCGCCATGCGCACCTAACATCCCCAAGTCGATCACACGAAAATCCATGCCTCCCTATGACCTGCACCACAAGCCCTCGCCGCCTCCGCCGACTTGAACGGGCACCTTGTCGCACTCACATCAGAGGGGGAAGCTGATGGCACAACAAGACCTGTAACGCCGACGACCGGAACGAGCCGAGCCGGCAGAAGAGCAGCCCCCAGCCAACCCGGGTGAATACTTCGAGCTCGCGCCGTTGCCCGGAGGCGACGCGGGCGTCCGGGATTCGAAGAACCCGGACCACTCCCACCTGTGCTTCACCTGAGCGGAGTCGGCGGCCCGCAAGGGCGGCAGACTTCTCAGATTCCGGCCACCCATGAAGCGCAGCAGGACACGTGCCCCGGCCCGCTTCGGAGAGGCGGGCCGGGGCACGGCGGAGGCGCGGGCAGGGGCGCGGGTGTCAGCCCACCAGGCGGTAGGCGGTTCCCCAGTCCGTCGGGTTGCAGTTCCCGCGGTAGCGGCGGTCGGTGTCCGTGTACGAGAAGCCGGGCGGGATGGTGCACGCCCAGATGCCGGTGCGCGGTACGGCGAGCAGGTAGGCGGTCCCCCAGCCCGACGGGTTGCAGGCACCACGGTCGCGACGGTCGGTGTTGGTGTAGGTGTAGCCCGAAGGGACGGTACACGCCCAGATGCCGTCGGCCGGGTCCACGACGTAATAACTGGTGCCCCACCCACTGGGGTTGCAGCTACCGCGGAATCGGCGGTCGGTGTTGCTGTAGGTCTTTCCGGCCGGGACGGTGCATGCCCAGAAGCCGGAGGCCTCCACGCCGCTTCCCAGGGCCGCGGGCGCGACGGAGGTCGTGGCACCTGCGGGCGAGGCGGTCAGAGCGCCGAGGGCGAGCGCTGCCACCCCGGCCGCCGCGGCGACGGCGGTGCGGATCCTTGATCGCTTCATGTGACGGACTCCTTGTGCAGAGCGCAACGGAAGGGGAACCGGCCGGTCGTCGCATCGCTCCGCTCGTCGGCTGCGACGATCACCGGGCCAGTCATGCTCACATCACATGTGATGATCGGCAATGAACACCCATTCCTCGCGGTCGCACTCCGGCCGTCTTCCGTGAAGATCCCGTGCACGGCTTCCGTCCCGCTTGGCGGCGGCGTGAAGGCGGTGCCCGCAGGCGATCCCGCCGGGAGACGTATCCGGACATCATGGGGTGCGTCTCGCTCGGCCCCCTGCCCGCAACTGACCGAAACGGCATCCCGCTTCCCACTTCACCGTTGACCGGCGGAGCGGAACCGCCCACCATCGCGCGAGGACTTTCGTATTCCCGCCGTGTGATCGCCGCCAGGGGGCAGGCACAGCTGAGCACCCCCTGGCCCGGGCAGCACGGGCCCTGCCTTCACGGACACGGCGGAGTCAGCGGCCGGTGGTGCCGTCGATGAGTTCGCGGAGGATGTCGGCGTGGCCCGCGTGCCGGCCCGTCTCCTCGATCATGTGGGTGAGTGCCCAGCGGACGCTGGGGGCGGGGCCGCCCGGCCGGGGACGGGGTACCGGCGCGGAGAGATCGGTGCAGTTGTCGAGCACCTCGTTCGCGCGCCCGGCCGTCTCCCGGTAGCGGGCGACGACGTCGGCGACGCTGTCCGCCGGCGCGGCGTGGAACGTCGCCTGCCAGTCGGTGACGTTCTCGCCGAGGAAGAGCGAGCGTTCGACGAACGTCAGGTGGTTGAGCAGGCCGAGCAGGTTGGTGCCGGACGGCACCGCGGCTGCGCGGACCCGCGGTTCGGGCGCGCCCTCCACCTTCACGGCGACCGAGGCGCGAAGGTAGTCGAGGAAGCCGCGCAGGACCTCGGTCTCGCTGCTCCCGGTGCGGGGCGGCGGTGTGTCACGGCGGCGGTTGCGGCGCGTGGTGGCGGACACGGGGGTTTCCCTTTCTTCAGAAGACGGCTGATGCGCGGTCAGGCGGTGCGGCGGAGGAGCAGGACGTGGTCGGTGACCTCGGCGGTCTGCCCGCCCGGTCCGGTCGCGACCCTGCGCCGCGTGTCGGCCCGCTCGACCGTCCACCCGGCCGGGTCCAGAGCGATGCCCTCGGCGATCTCCCGCGGGGTCGGGAACCTGATGTCCGGGTCGCGGTTCCACGACCACGGCGCCGCCGAGCCGTGGTCGACCACCAGCAGCCGCCCGCCCGGACGCAGCGCGTGCGCGGCCGACCGCAGGACGGCCGCTCTGTCCAGGTCGAGGGGGGTGTGCAGGTAGTGGGCGCTGACCAGGTCGAACTCGCCGGGCGGGAACGACGTGTGCAGGTCGTGCCGCGCTGCGGTGAGGCGGTCGCCGAGGCCGCGGGCGCCGGCCAGGGCGGCGAGCCGCTCGACGGCCACGGCCGAGATGTCGACTGCGGTCACGCGCCACCCCTCGCCTGCGAGCCACAGCGCGTCGCCGCCCTCTCCGCACCCGAGGTCCAGGGCGTCGCCGGGCGTCAGGCCGGTGAGGTACTCGGTGAGCCGGGCGTTGGGGCGCGGTTCGGTGGCGGGCTCGCGCGCCGCGTGGACCTCGTCCCAGAACGTGATGGCGTCGGTGGCGTTCATCCGGGTTTCCCTCCGTCGGTGTGAGGCCCACCATCTCCCCCGCGTCGCGATCCGGCACGGAAAGTTGCCGTTCCGGCAAGATGGTCCCGTGGACCGGGAAACCAACGACGTGCTCGACGCGGTGGGGCCGCGCCTTCGTGCGCTGCGACGGCACCGCGGCCTCACCCTCGCCGACCTGGCGACGACGACAGGTGTGTCGGAAAGCACCCTGTCCCGGCTGGAGAGCGGGCAGCGCCGCGCGACCCTGGAGTTGCTGCTGCCGCTGGCGCGTGCCTACAACGTTCCGCTGGACGACCTCGTCGGTGCGCCGCGCACCGGTGACCCCCGCATTCACCTCAAGCCGATGAAGCGGTTCGGGATGACCTTCGTGCCGCTGTCCCGGCGGCCGGGCGGGGTGCAGGCGTTCAAGATGATCATTCCCGGCCGGCCGAAGACCCCCGAGCCGCCTCCGCAGACGCACGACGGGTTCGAGTGGCTGTATGTCCTCAACGGTCACCTGCGGCTCGTTCTCGGCGACCGTGACCTGACGCTGCCCCCGGGGCAGGCGGCCGAGTTCGACACGTCCGTGCCGCACCGGCTGAGCAGCGCCGACGGCTGCGCGGTCGAACTGCTCATCCTCTTCGACCCACAGGGGATGCGCACCCACATCCACGCCGACCCGCACCGGCCTGCCGGCGAGTCCTGACCTGCCCGCCCCGGGTGGAGCGGGCGAGGGGGTCAGGAAGTCTTCTTGTCCTTGTCCTTGTCCTTGTCCGGAAGGGGCTTGCTCCGGACGTCGACGCCGCCCCAGAAGGCCAGGCCGGTGACGACCACCCGGGGCGCCCCGGGATCACCCGGGCCGCTGTTGCTCTGGTCGAAGCCGCCCATGATTCCCACGCCACGGACCTCCACCTCGACGCCCGGCGGGACCGTCACGCTGACGCCGCCCATGATGGCGTAGGCGGAGATGACGACCTCACGCTCCTCGAACCAGGCCTCGCGAAGGTCGATGTCGCCACCGCCCATCAGGGCCAGGCAGCGGAATCTGCGGGGCACCGTCCACGGGCCCCTGCGGGAGAACCCGCCCATGATGGCGATGCCCGTCCGCGAGGAGGCCCGCCGCCCGATGCGGGCCGCCCAGCCGCCCCGGGCGGGTGCGACCGCCTCCGTCGCGGTCCGCCCGGAGGCCTCAGGAAGGTCCCGGGTGAGGGGCTCCAGCTCGCCACGGGTGCGCGCCCGGTACACGGAGTCCAGGCGCTGGTCGAACTCCTCCATGGTCAGGCGGCCTTCGGAGACCGCCTCCCGCAGCACCTCCGCGCACCGCTCCCGTTCCGCGTCGGACGCCCGCATCTCCGGCAGCTCAGATGTCATGTGACGCAGCTTACGTGCCCCGGCGCGCGCGGATATCCCGACCCGTCAGTCGGCCAGCGACGGGGCGCGGCCGAGGAAGCGGAACGTCCCGCCCTCCACCCGGTAGAGGTACAGTCCGTCGCCGCCGTGGGCGTACCGGCCGGCGGGATCGAAGGCCAGCTCCTTGGCCACGCCGCGGTGGCTGTCCTCCTTCAGGCGGCCCGGCAGGCCCGGCCGCAGGTCGGGGGTGCCGCCGTCCTCGATCATGCCGCGCACCGCCTCCAGCAGCATCCGGGCCGCGTCGTACGCCTCCGCGGCGTAGGGGCCCGGTGCCTCGTCGAAGCGCTCGCGGAACACGGAGGTGAAGCCGGCCACCCGTGGGTCGGCCGCCGGATCGGTGAAGGGCGCGATGAGCAGCCAGCCCTCCCCCGCGCCGCCCGCGCCGTCCAGGAACTCCGGGCTCAGCACCGCGTCGCCGGCCAGGCACGTGCCGTCGAATCCGTGCCGGCGCAGGGCGCGGGCCAGCCGCGCGGCCCCCTTGGCGTGGCCGCCGTAGACGACGGTGTCGACTCCGCGGTCCATGAAGTGGGCCACCACGGGGGCGAAGTCCTCAGTGCCGCGGGGCACGACGCGCGGCACCAGGCCGACGCGGTCCCGGTCCAGGGCACCGGTGAGCGCCCGGGTCAGTTCCCAGCTGTAGGTCTCGGCGGTGCGGTCGTCGATCAGGCCGATCCGGCGGGCCTCCAGCTCCTCCTCCAGATAGATCTGAAGTGCGAAGCCCTGCCAGGCCGTCGGCGGCCTGGCCTGGAGAAGGGAGTGGTACTCCCGGTCCGAGTTCTCGTCGGAGAACGAGCCGACGGACAGCGACACGAAAGGAAGCCGCTCGTCCTCGTACACCACCGCCGCGCGTTCGGCGGAGCTCTCGGCGGACGGGCCGATGACGGCCGCGACGGCGGGGTCGGCGGCGAGTTCGGCCGCGACGGCAGCCGCCCGCGCGGGGTCGCCGCTGTCATCGACCACCCGCAGGACGACATCGAAGGGCGGGTTCTCCACGACGGTGTACTCCGTGACGGCGAGCTCCGCCCCGAGCTGCTGTGCCCTGCCGTGCCGGGCACCCGGCCCGCTGAGGTCGGCGTGCAGGCCCAGCACCCAGCTGCGGCCTCCGCCGGGGTCGGCGTCCGCTCCCGAGCGGGAGGCCAGCCACGCGGTGAGACCGCCGACGAGGAACAGGCCTCCGGCGGACGCCGCGGTCAGCAGCCGGCGGCGGGTGGGAACGGGCGCCCGGTGGCGCGAACGACCACGGCCGCCGGACCGGGCCGGAGAGGCTTCGGCCCCGGACGCGCCGGCGCCGGCGGCGGACGCGACCGAGGGCGGCGGGGGTGCCACGGGGCCCGGTGTGTCGGCACGTTCCTCGGCGTGGTCCCGGACGGTGCGGGCGAAGGGGTCGGGCAGCCAGCCGTCGCCCTCCGCACCGGTGGTCAGTTCGCGGTGCAGCTCCGCCGCCGTGGGCCTGACTTCGGGGGCCCGGGCCAGGCACGCCTGGACGACCTCCAGCAGGCTGCGGGGGACGTCGGCCAGGTCGGCCGCGTCGAACCTGAGGCGGTTCCGGACGGTCTCGGTGCTGCCGCTGCGGAAGGGGGGCCGTCCGGACGACGCGTAGGCGAGCACGCAGCCGAGCGCGAAGATGTCGGCGGCCGGTCCGGGCCCCGGGGGGTCGGCCGCGGCCCGCTCGGGAGAAAGCAGGTAGCAGGTGGCGCCCGCGTCGCCTTCGGTGCCGCCGCCCGCCAGTGCCATCTCCTGCTGGGCCCCGCCGATGCCCAGGCCCGTCAGCCGGGGGCCGTCGCCCGTCAGCAGCACCTTGTCGGGCGCGACGTCGCCGTGGATCATCTCCGCCCGGTGCACGGTGGCCAGCGCGTCGGCCAGCATGGCGCCCAGCGCCTGCACCGACCGGCGGGGCAGGGCTCCGTTCCGCTGGACGACCGTGGTGAGGGAGGGTTCGGGCAGGTAGGGGGAGGCGAGCCAGAGGCAGCCGGGGTGCGTCGCCGCGAGGGCGTCGGCGGCAATGACCGGCACGATGAACGGGTGGCGCACCGCCCTGGCGGCGGCCGTCTCACGGGTGAAGCGCGTGCGGAAACCGGGGTCGCAGGCCCAGTGGCCCCCGATCGTCCGCACGGTGACCATGGCGCCTCCCGGGGAGCGCGCGAGGTACACCTGTACACCCGGTCCTCCCCCGCTCAGCCGCCGCTGCAGCCGGTAGACGTCGATCCGGGAGGGGTCGGAGGGGCGCAGCGGCCTCCCCGGCGGCTTTCCGGACGGACGGAGGGCGGCGCTCACCGGAGCTCCTTCTCGATGGCCGCCTGCATGAGGGTCAGGACCGGGCCGGACACCTCCCGCAGGGCGGCGTGGTCGGGGTGGTCCGCACTGCCCTTCACCGACAGCGCGACGATGACGGGACCGGCCCGGGAGACCAGCCACTGGTAGGCGTAGGGGCCGCCGTGGAGATCGCTGTGGAACAGACCGCGCTCGTCGATCAGGTCGTCCACGGCGGGGTGGTCCCCGGAGGTCCCGGCGGAGGTGAGGGAGGTGACGCGTTCGTCGGAACGCAGCTGCTGTTCGGGGCAGCGCAGGACCTCCTCCAGGATGTCCGCCATGCGGGCGTCGGCGCTGTCCTCCCCGTCATGGACCGTGATGGAGTACATCACCTGGAGTGGGCCGCCGCCCTCGGTGACGGCGGGGCTCTCGACGTAGCGGGTGAGTCCGGCCAGCACCTGCGGCGGCAGCGGCTCGCGGAGCCACACGCAGTCGTCGCCGAGGACCGCCCAGGTGTCCGGGTCCGCCTCGTAGGGGTCCTGGGGCCGGAAGCCGCTGCCGAAGTCCTCGGGGGCCACCGCCACCGCGCGCACCACCTCGCGCGCCTCGGCGGCGCTCCGGGGGGTGCGCAGGCCGTCCGTGGCGGGAGCGGGCACGCCGCCCGGCAGGGGGACCGTGCCGTCTCCCGCTGCGCCGGCGGGCGGCGGGGTGTCCTCGGTGGTCCCGGGGGTGGCCGGGGCCGGGCCGTCCGCCGAGGGGCCCGGGCCGCAGCCCAGCAGCAGCGCGGCCGAGGCCAGGGCCGCGCACATCCCCCGAACAGACTTGCCGTGCCGCACGGTCGGGGCCCCCTTGCTCGCACTCTTGGACCGTCTCCGGACGGCCACACCCTAGCCCGCGGCCCCCGGCCTGCGGGAGCGCATCGTTGTCACGGAAAGGACACAGCTCGTTCCGGAGCGCATTGGCGCCGTCCCCGCGGCGGCGTCCGGCCACAGGGCGCCGCAGGGCCCATATGCGGTGGACTGTCCGGGGCGGGGCGGCCAGACTCGCCTCATGGAATCACTTCTGCAGGGTGAACGGCCTCAGTTCGCACCGGATACGACCTACCTCAACACCGCGGCGCACGGGCTTCTGCCGGCCGGCACCGTCACCGCGATCCGCACTGCGGCCGACGAGATGGCCGGCGGGCTGCTGGACCAGGTGGCCTACTACCGTGCGGTGGAGGAGGCGCGGGCCTCCTACGCCCGGCTGCTGGGGGTGGGCGCGCACCGCGTGGCGACGGGCTCCACGGTCGCGGTGCACACCGCGCTGGTCGCCGGTTCGCTGCCGCCGGGTGCCGAGGTTCTGGTGGCGCAGGACGAGTTCAGTTCGCTGGTGACGCCGTTCACCACCCGGGGGGACCTGCGCCTGCGGCAGGTCCCGCTGGAGAAGATCGCCGACGCGGTCCGCCCGGAGACCGCGCTGGTGGCGGTGTCGGCCGCGCAGTCGCTGGACGGGCGCGTCGCGGACCTGACGGCGCTGCGTACGGCCGCCGCACAGCACGGCGCCCGGACACTGGTGGACCTCACCCAGGCCGCGGGCTGGCTCCCGGTGTCCGCCGAGGACTTCGACTTCACGGTCTGCGGGGCCTACAAGTGGCTGCTGTGTCCGCGGGGGACGTCGTTCCTGACCGTCCCCGAGGACGGCGGGGGCCTGCGCTCCCTGCACGCGGGCTGGCTGGCCGGCCAGGAACCGTGGGACAGCTGCTACGGCCCGGTGAAGGTGCTCGCCTCCGACGCGCGGCGCTTCGACGAGGGGCCGCCGTTCCTGTCCTATCTGGGGGCCGTGCGGTCCCTGGAGCTCATCGAGCGGGTCGGCCGGTCCGCGATCGCCGCTCACGACCTGGCCCTGGCCGGGCGCTTCCGGGCCGGCCTGGCGGACCTCGGGATGACGCCGGTGCCGGCCGACTCCCCCATCGTGTCCGTGCCGGGGACCGGTGACGTCGCGGAAGAGCTGAACCGGGCCGGTGTGCGCGCCTCTGTCCGGGGCGGCAGCCTGCGGGTGTCCTTCCACCTGTACAACACGGCCGGGGACGTGGACCGCGCCCTGGACGCCCTGGCGGGCCCGGTGGGGCGCAAGAGGCCGTAGGGGCCGCGGAGGCCGGGATCCCCGACGGCTCGCATACCGACCGGTAACGACATCTATGCAGGGCACACGCACCAGCCCTATGGTTCCGTCATGCCGAACCTGCCCGATGTCGTGCTGTGGTCGATCCCGGCCTTCCTCCTGCTCACCGTCGTGGAGGTGGTGAGCTACCGGCTCCGCCCGGACGACAGGTCCGCCGGATACGAGCCCAAGGACGCCGCCACCAGCATCACGATGGGCCTCGGCAGCCTCTTCTTCGACCTGCTGTGGAAGATCCCGGTGGTCGTCATCTACGCGGCGGTCTACGAGTTCTCCCCGCTGGAGATCCCGGTGCTGTGGTGGACGCTGCTGCTGATGCTGGTCGCCCAGGACTTCTTCTACTACTGGTCGCACCGGGGCCACCACGTCATCAGGATCCTGTGGGCCTGCCACGTGGTGCACCACTCCAGCCAGAAGTTCAACCTGACCACGGCCCTGCGTCAGCCGTGGACGAGCTGGTCCTCGTGGATCTTCTACGTGCCGCTGGTGGCCGCCGGCGTCCACCCGGCGGCCCTCGCCTTCCTCCACTCGGTGAACCTGGTCTACCAGTTCGGCATCCACACCGAACGGGTCGGGAAGCTCTCGCGGCCGGTCGAGTTCCTCTTCAACACCCCCTCCCACCACCGGGTGCACCACGCCTCCCAGGGCAGCTACCTGGACCGCAACTTCGGCGGCATCCTCATCGTCTGGGACCGGCTGTTCAAGACGTTCACCCCGGAGACGGCGCCCTGCGTCTACGGGCTCACCAAGAACATCGACACCTACAACCCGCTGCGGGTGGCCACCCACGAGTACGTCTCCCTCGCCCGGGACCTCGCCGGGGCCCGCAACTGGAGGGAGCGCGCCGGGTATCTGCTGCGCGGCCCGGGCTGGCAGCCCGGGGCCCTCTCCGGTGCCCCGGCCCCGGGGGACACGGCACCGGCCGCGGCGGCCGTCCCGTCCGGCGGCGAAGCGCTGACCGCCGCCACTCCCCCTGCCGCCGAGCGGCGCTCCCCGGTGGCCTGAGGCTTGTGGGCCCGGCCGCGGGCGGCACGACGCCACGCCGGAGCGCACGGGTGTTCGTTGACGTGGCAACTCCCGCTGCTTAGCGTGCGTTCATGCCCCGTACCCATGATCTCGTCCTGGTCGGCGCCACCGGCTTCACCGGCACCCTGACCGCTGAGTACCTCGCCCGCCACGCACCGGCCGACTGCCGGTGGGCGATCGCCGGACGCAACCGGAGCAAGCTGGAGCGCCTGCGGGAGAAGCTCGCCGCCATCGACCCGCGCCACGCGGAGCTCCCGCTGCTGCACGCCGACGTCACCGACCCCGCCTCCCTGAAGGCGGTGGCCGAGGACACCCGGGTGCTGGCCAGCACGGTCGGCCCCTTCATCCTCCACGGTGCCGCGCTGGTGGCCGCGTGCGCGGAGGCCGGTACGGACTACCTCGACATCACCGGCGAACCGGAGTTCGTCGACCTCATGTACCTGCGGCACCACCGGCGGGCGCAGGAGACCGGGGCCCGCCTGGTGCACGCCTGCGGCTTCGACTCCGTCCCCTACGACCTCGGGGTCCTCTACACCCTCGGCAAGCTACCGCAGGGCGAGCCCGTCCGGGTGGACGGGTACGTGCGGGCGTCCGGCATGCTGTCCGGCGGCACCCTGGCCTCGGCGCTGCTGATGTTCTCCCGCACCCAGCAGGTGGCCCGCACCGCCCGGGAGCGGCGGGAGGCTGACCCGCGCCCCGAAGGGCGCACCGTGCGCACCCCGCGCGGGCGGCTGCACCGCAGCCACGTGCTGCGGGCCTGGGGCGTGCCGCTGCCGACCCTCGACCCCCAGGTGGTCGGCCGCTCGGCCGCCGCGCTGGACGCGTACGGGCCGGTCTTCCAGTACCGGCACTTCGCAGCGGTCAAACGGCTCCCCGTCGCCCTGGCCGGCATGATCGGGGCCGTCAAGCTGGCCGTACTGGCGCAGATCCCCGCCGTGCGCCGCGCGCTGACCGGCCGGCTGGGCTCGGGCCAGGGCCCGAGCCCCGAACGCCGCTCCCGCAGCTGGTTCTCGGCGCGGTTCGTCGGGGAGGCCGGCGGCCGCCGTGTCCTCACCGAGGTGGCCGGGGGTGATCCCGGCTACGAGGAGACCGCCAAGATGCTCGCCGAGTCCGCTCTCTGCCTGGCCATGGACGACCTGCCCCGCACCTCCGGGCAGGTGACCACGGCGGTCGCGATGGGCGAGCCGCTGATCGCCCGCCTGGAGCGCGCCGGCATCACCTTCCGCGTGCTGAAGCGGGCCTGAGCGGGACGGGGCAGGCCGCGGGCCACACCGGCTCCGGCGGCCTGCTCGCCTGCCCTTCCAGAGGCGGTCCGGCCGGGTGCGTTCAGACGTGGCGGGCCCGGAGCGCCCGGCGGCAGAGCCGGTCGGCGCGGCGGGTGGTCTCGGGGAGCCGGTAGTCGCGGGCCAGCTGAAGGGTATGGGCGCACGCTGTCCGGGCGGTGGTGCGGTGGCCCGCCGAGACGAAGACAGGCTTGACGCCGTCCTGGGTCCGCAGCGCCCGCCCCACCTCCTCGTCACCGTCCATGAGCGGCGCACTGCTGCCGCGCCCGTGCCCCGGCGGCTCGTAACGGAAGGTGAAAGGGGTCTTCGCCACCCCGATCGTCGGCAGTCCGGTGAGCACCCCCAGGTGGCAGGCCAGTCCGAAGCGGCGCGGATGAGCGAAGCCGTATCCGTCGCACACCACCAGATCCGGGGTGCGGGCCAGCCCGTTCAGTGCCTCCAGCACGGCGGGCAGCTCCCGGAAGGCCAGCAGCCCGGGCACATAGGGGAAGGCGACGCGGCCCACGGCGGTGGCCTCGTCGACAACATCGAGGGTCCGGGCGTCCAGCACCACGGCCGCCGCGGCTACCGCGTCCCGTTCGTCGTCGTAGGCCACGTCCACGCCCGCCACCGTCGAGGCGGTGCCGGGCTCGGGCCCGGAGTCCTCCAGCAGCACATACCGGCGCAGCTTCCGCTGAAGGGCGAGCGCCTCCTCCTCGGTCGTTGGCGCGCGGCGGGGACGGAGCGGGTGCGGCGTCATCCCGGTCACGTTAGCGGCAGGTCCGCCGGGGCGGGCCCTCGCCCCGCGCCCGGGGCGGCGGAACGGCGGGCGACGCGCCGCCCGGTCGTGGCGGGGGCAGGTGGGGGCGAAAACGGCTTATCGTGCGAACAGGAGCACCTCACCCGATCGACCCGAGGGGAGCGCAGCACATGAGCGTGGACGTCAGCATCATCGACGCGGAGGGGCGCAGCCGGTTCGAGGCCAGGGCGGACGGCGGTCTGACCGGCTACCTGGACTACGAGCGGGGCGACGACACCGTCCGGTACACCCACACGTTCGTCTCCCGCAGCTCCCGGAGGCAGGGCATCGGCGGCGAACTGGTGCGCGGCGCCATGGAGGACGCCCGGCACCGGGGGCTGAAGGTCGAGCCGGTCTGCGGCTTCGTCAAGGAGTGGATCGAGCAGCACCCGGGCTACCGGGAGCTGGTGAGCTGACCGCCTCCCCCGGCCGGCAGGAGGCGGAGCGGGACAGCGGGTCCGGTCCCGGCCGGCACGGCATCCGCGCCGGCCGGGCACCATGGCTCAGCCCAGGTCGACGCCCGGGTACAGCGGGTGCTTCGCGAGCAGTTCCGCGGAGCGGCCGGCGACCCGCTCCGCCACGCCGTCGGCCAGGACGTAGTTCGCCTTGGACGGCTTGCCGTCCCGGGTGGTGCCGGGCGAGGTGGAGTCCAGCACCGTGTGGATCAGGTCGGCGACCTGATCCATTCCCGCGGTGTCCAGGCCGCGGGTGGTGAGCGCCGGGGTGCCGAGCCGGATGCCGGAGGTGTACCAGGCGCCGTTGGGGTCCCGGGGGACGGAGTTGCGGTTGGTGACGATGCCGGCGTCCAGCAGGGCCGCCTCGGCCTGCCGGCCCGTCAGCCCGTAGCCGGTGACGTCCAGCAGGACCAGGTGGTTGTCGGTGCCGCCGGTGACCAGGCGCGCGCCTCGGCGCATCAGCCCCTCCCCCAGCGCGCGGGCGTTGTCCACCACCCGCTGGGCGTAGTCGGCGAAGGCCGGCTGCCGGGCCTCGGCCAGGGCCACGGCCTTGGCCGCCATGACGTGCGGCAGCGGCCCGCCGAGCACCATCGGGCAGCCCCGGTCGACGTGCGGGGCGAGGTCGTCGTCGCACAGCACCATGCCGCCGCGCGGGCCGCGCAGCGACTTGTGCGTGGTGGTGGTGACGATCTGGGCGTGCGGAACCGGGTCGAAGTCGCCGGTGAAGACCTTGCCTGCGACCAGCCCGGCGAAGTGGGCCATGTCCACCATGAGGGTGGCACCGACCTCGTCGGCGATCTCCCGCATGATGCGGAAGTTCACCTTGCGGGGGTAGGCGGAGTAACCGGCGATGAGGATGAGCGGCCGGAACTCCCGGGCGGCGGCCCGCACCGCGTCGTAGTCGAGCAGCCCGGTCTCCGGGTCGGTGCCGTAGCTGCGCTGCTCGAACATCTTCCCGGAGATGTTGGGACGGAAGCCGTGCGTGAGGTGCCCCCCGGCGTCCAGGGACATGCCCAGCATCCGCTGGCCGCCCAGGTCGCGGCGCAGCACCGCCCAGTCCTCCTCGGTGAGCTCGCCGACCTGCCGGACCCCGGCCCGCTCCAGCGCCGGGCTCTCCACCCGCTGCGAGAGCACCGCCCAGAAGGCGACGAGGTTGGCATCGATACCGGAGTGCGGCTGAAGATAGGCGTGGCGGGCACCGAACAGCTCGCGGGCGTGCTCGGCGCCCAGCGACTCGACGGTGTCGACGTTGCGGCATCCGGCGTAGAAGCGGCGGCCGATCGTCCCTTCGGCATACTTGTCGCTGAACCAGTTGCCCATCGTCAGCAGGACCGCCGGGGAGGCGTAGTTCTCGCTGGCGATGAGCTTGAGGGATTCCCGCTGGTCGGCGAGTTCGGCGCCGATCGCCTCGGCGATGCGCGGTTCGACCCCGCGGACCACGTCGAGGGCACTCCGGAACGCCATGGACTCGTTGTTGAGGGAATGTGGTTCAGCAGCCATGAAGGGCCTCCATCCAGCACAGACGTCGGGACGGCCCAGGCGCACGGCAACTGATCGCGGAGCGAGGGCCGCTTCCCGATGGTCCATCCCATCCTGACGCGCCAGTCACGGCCCGCTGGGAGCGTAGCACTCGCGTGTCCGCCGGAACCGGGGCACCGTGGAATCAGGACCCCACGTCGGACCGCAGCGAAAGGCGCAGCCATGACCGAGCACACCTACCGGGTGACGGAGATCGTCGGCTCCTCCCACGAGGGGGTGGACGCCGCCCTGAACAACGCGATCAGCCGCGCCACCCGGACCCTGCGGCACCTGGACTGGTTCGAGGTGACGCAGATCCGGGGCAACATCTCGGACGGCACCGTCGAGCACTACCAGGTGGGTCTGAAGGTCGGCTTCCGGCTGGAGGAACCCGAGGCCGGCTGACCACCGCGGTCAGTCCTCGGCGCGCTCCTGCAGGTAGCCGATGAGTTCCATCAGCGCCAGGACCGAGGAGTTCCGGTCGCGGACGTCGCAGGTCACCAGCGGGATGTCCGGCAGCAGGTCCAGTGCCTCGCGCAGCTGCTCGGCATCGAAGGGGGGCGACTCGTCGAACCGGTTGACCGCGACCGCGTAGGGCACGCCGTACTTCTCGAGCAGATCGATCACGGCGAAGGACTCCTGGAGCCGCTGCGGGTCCACCAGCGCGAGCGCGCCCAGGGCCCCGCGGGTCACGTCCTCCCACACCTGGACGAAGCGCTGCTGGCCCGGCGTGCCGAACAGGTACAGGACGAGGCGCTCGCTGAGGGTGATACGGCCGCAGTCCATGGCGACGGTCGTGGTGGACTTCGCCGCGGTCGCGCTCCCCCGTGCGGCCGGGGCCCCCTCCACCTCTCCGATGCGGTCACCGACCTGCGTCATTCTCTCCTCGGTCCGCAGCGGAGGGATCTCCGAGAGCGTCCCGATGAAGGTGGTCTTCCCCACGGCGAAGTGCCCCACCACGAGTATTTTGGCCGCCCGCTGCACCGCCTCGCTCAGGTATCTCGACTTGTCCGAAGCCGGCATGCAGTCCATCCAGAACCTCCCGGGCACCAGTCTCCCGACGCGGAGCCCGGCACCTCGCCGTACCGGCCGGCGAGCCGCTGCATCCGGAAGGTGAGCCACCCATGTCCATGTTCATGTTCACGTACACCGAACACCGACAGCGGCGAGACCGGCCTTTCCCCACCCGGGCCGGACGGGGGCAGGTCTCCGCGTCCGCCCCCGGACGGCCCGCGCACCACCACCGGACACATGCGTGTCGCGACGGGTGCTGCGGCATGGTCCGGGATGCCCTCGCGGGCACCACCGGATGTCCGGCCGAAGCCGGCTGCTCACCGTTCCCCCCGGTCAGGCGGCACAGCGTATACCCGATCTTCCGCAACGATCAATGAGCCGGACGGCCCGGCCGCCCGCCGGGCCCGGCGGCTCGGTCGGTGACCGCCGGGCCCGGAGCGTCACAGGGTACGGACCGCACATCGTGCTCCAGGGCCCGCGCCAGGTCCTCACGGGTCGGGGGATCGGCTCCGGTCCGGGTGCAGGTGATCGCCGCTGCCGTGGCGCAGCGGGTCAGCACGGCCTCCAGTTCCCCGGGGCCTTCGGGCGGGCCGCCGCGGGCGGCGACCGCGTCGAGCAGCGCGGCCTGGAAAGTGTCACCGGCCCCCACGCTGTCCGCCACCGTGACGCGGGGCGCGGACACCCGGGCCTCCGCCGTCGTGGTCAGGGCGAAGGCGCCCCGGCGGCCCTCGGTCACCACCGCCAGCCGCGGTCCCCGGGCGAGCAGCGACCGGGCCGCCTCCCGCGCGGAGAGCCCGGGGAGCAGCCAGGCCAGGTCCTCGTCGCTGGCCTTGACGATGTCGCTGACCTCCGCGACCCGGTGACAGGCCGTCAGGTAGGCGGCACGGTCCGGCTGGACGGCGGGCCGCACGTTGAGATCCGTGACGATCGTCCGGCCCCGCTCCCGCTGCTCCCGGCACAACCGCAGCACCCGCTCCGCTCCCGGCGGCACCACGACGGCGAGCGACCCGGTGTGCAGCACGGCGGTGCCCTCGGGCACCGGCAGCCGGAGAGGGTCCCAGGAGGCGACGAAGTCGTAGTCGGCAGCCCCCTGTCCGTCGAGGAAGGCCAGCGCCACGGTGGTGCGGGGGGAGCCGGAGGGGACCCGGACCACCTCCACTCCGGTGCGCGCCAGCCGGTCCCGGACCAGTTCCCCGGGCGGGTCGTCGCCCCAGGTGGTGAGGAGGGTGACGGGACGTCCCAGGCGTCGCAGGCCGACCGCGACGTTGGCCGGGCTGCCGCCCGCCACGGCGTGGGCCTCGCGTGCGCCGCTGCGCCACAGCAGGTCCACCAGGGCCTCTCCGACCACGGTCACCCGCGGGCCGGCGGGGTTCTCACGGCTGCCCGGCACGGTTCACCCTTCCTCCGGGACGCACAGCTCGTACGCCCGCCATCCGACCCTGACATCGTCGGCGGCCGCTCCCCGGGACCGCAAGGTCCAGCCGCTCCCCCCGGTGGGATAACAGCGCAGCGTGAGAGCCTCCCCCTCGTCGGTGAACAGTTCGAGTACCGAGTGGTCCAGGACCAGCCGCAGCCCGGCGGTGCCGTGGGGCCGGCAGCCCGGCAGCGGCATCCGGTAGGAACCGCCGCGGGCACGCGGGTCCCGGGAGGCGTGGTCCCGGTCCACGGTCAGCACGCCGTCGCTCAGCAGCAGACCGAGGTGCTCCCCGCCGCCCGGAGCGGTCAGCCGCAGACTCCACGCGGCGTCCCGGCCGAAGTCGACCCGGAGCTCCAGTTCGGCGGCGGCCGGCAGGGACGCGATGCCGGTGTCCTCTCCGGGGGACACCCGCAGCTCCCCTCCGCGCGGCTCACCGGTGCGGAGCCCGGCCAGTTCCCGGGCCGGTGACTGCCGCACCCGGCCACCTCCTGCGGTCAAGGCGCTGCCCATCCCGCGAGAAGACGGCCGCCCGCCAGGGGTACAGCCCTCAGGGCGAGCCGTGCCGCGTGGGGGGGCCCGCCGGCCCGTCGGCCCGCAGGTCGGCCAGCAGCTCGGCCTGCCCGGCCAGCACTCCGGACAGAATCCTGCGCGCCACGGCCAGCAGCTCGGCCACGTGGTCGCTCGTCAGCGAGTAGTACACGGTGGACCCCTCCTTGCGTGTCGCCACCAGATTCGCGCGGCGCAGCACCGCCAGCTGCTGGGACAGATGTGCCGGTTCGACCCCGACCTGAGGCAGGATCTCGGCCACCGCGTGCTCGCGCACGCTCAGCAGCTCCAGCACCCGGATCCGCACCGGATGCCCAAGCGTCTTGAAGAACTCCGCCTTCAACTGGTACAGGGGCGCGGTCACCGGACCGGCTTCCTGCCGCAGGCGGCCCCCGCCGGCAGCCCGCCGGCCCATCGCCGTGTGTGTGCTGCGCGTCGCGTCCGCAAAACCGTGTTCGCCATGGGTCCATCCTCGCGTCGCCGCTCCCTGCGCGACAACCTCTCGAATTGCTAACATTAGCAAGTATGAAAGTTCGACGAAGGAGGTGCGGGTGCGCATTCCACGTCTGCGCGGGGGCGGAACGCTGCTGACATGCCCGGCGTGCCGTCTCACGTGCTTGCCGGCCGCCGTCGGTCCGGACGGGGGGTGCCCGCGATGCGGGCAGGAGCGTCTGCTGAGTGTGGCCATCGACGGGGGCCGGCTGCGCCATCTGGCGGTCACGGCCCGCCGCTCGTGTCCCTCCGGCGCCGCCTCGCGCTGAGAGGGCTCCGGGGACAGCCGCCGAAGGTTGTCCCCCCTGCGGTCAGAGCCGCGGGACACGGAAGCCGGTCACGACCCGCGGGCTCATCCGCAGCAGGGTGTCGTGCGGGCCGTGCGTCCAGCCGCACAGGGTGCGCCGGTAGTGGGCGGCCTCGTGCGGGTCGGTCACGAAGTCGGCGGGCCCGGCTGCGGTGACGGTCCACCCGGTGCCGTCGCCTTGCCCCGCCTCGTCGGTGTGGTACGCGAGTACGGCACCGTCGGAGAGCGCGGCGGCCCGCGCGGGCGCACGGACGACAAGCCACCCGCGCTCCAGCACGTGAACGGCGGGCCGCACACACACCGCCCCCCGCTCCACGTACACCAGCCTTCCCCGGGCCGCGCTCTCCAGCAGCCACAGCGCCTCCGCACCGGTGACCTCCACCAGACGCGGGGCATCGGAGGGATTCATCGCGATGTCTCTCCTGTGACGGGTGCGGGGGCAGGCGCTCGGGCGGGAGGTGCGGGCAGCACCCCGTCCAGATGCAGAAGGGCGCGGGCGGCGCCGATGGCTTCCGGCGTCGTGGCGTACTCCCGGCCCTCCCGGCGCAGCAGTTCCAGCACGCCGACAGACTCCAGGACCCGGCGCTGGCCGTGCCGGATCCCGGAGGTCATCACCACGATGCCGCGCCGGTGCAGCTTCTCCACCGCGTCCTTGAGCACCAGCGCACCGGTCGCGTCCATGGTCGTGATCCGCGACATGCGCAGAATCACCACGCGCACGTCGGCCACCTCCGACAGCTCCAGGAGGAAGCGGTGCGCGGCTGCGAAGAACAGCGGCCCGTCGATCCGGTACGCGACGATGTGCTGCTCCAGCAGCGCGTGCTCCTCCTCGCTGTGCTCACCGGGCAGGTCGGGGCGGAAGTCGACCTGGGCCAGCCGGGCCTGCTTGGCCACCGCCCGCAAGGCCAGCACCCCGGCCACCGCCAGCCCTATGAGGACCGCGAGAACGAGGTCCAGGACGAGGGTGGCGGCGGCCGTGAGCACAAGGACGGCGGCATCCGAGCGGGTGGCCCTGGTCATCGCCCGCAGCGAGCCCACCTCGACCATGCGGATCGCGGTGGCCAGCAGCACCCCGGCCAGCGCGGCGAGAGGAATCCGGGAGACCAGCGGGGCCGCTGCGAAGACGATCCCGGCGAGTACGGCGGCGTGGGCAAGCGCGGCCAGCCGCGAGGAGGCACCGCTGCGGACGTTGACCGCGGTCCGGGCGATCGCGCCCGTCGCCGGGACGCCGCCGAACATCGGCGCGGCGATGTTCGCCAGCCCCTGGCCGAACAGTTCCTTGTCCGGGTCATGCTTCTGCCCCACCGTCATCCCGTCGGCCACCTGAGCCGACAGCAGCGACTCCAGGGCCGCCAGAGCGGCCACCGCCAGCGCCGGAGCCAGCAGCGACCCCAGCGCCGGGACGTCGAGGAACGCCAGCGACGGCGCCGGGAGTCCGGCGGGCAGGTCCCCGATGGGAGCGGCGGAGTCCAGGCGGAACACCTGTGCAACCACGGTGGCGAGGATCACCGCAACGATCGAGAACGGGACGGTCGGACGCCATCGCGCCCCCGCCAGCATGAGCGCCGCCACCCCCACCGCCAGACCGAGCGCCGTCCAGTTCGGCGACGCGGCGAAGTCCCGCAGGGCTCGCCAGGCCACCGTCAGCACCCGCTCGCCCTCCGGCTCGGCCACCCCCAGAGCGTTCGGTACCTGCTGCAGGAAGATCACGCAGGCGATGCCCAGTGTGAACCCCTCCACGACCGGGGCCGGCACGAAGCTCATGTACCGGCCGGCCTTCGCCACTGCCAGCGCCACCAGTATCAGCCCGGCGATCAGCCCGACCGCGAGTACGCCGCCCGGACCGTACTGGGCCACGATCGGCACCAGCACCACCGTCATCGCACCCGTGGGGCCGGACACCTGCAGATTTGACCCGCCGAACAGCGCGGCCAGCGCCCCGGCCACCACCGCGGTGACCAGACCTGCCTCCGCTCCGAGGCCGGAGGAGACCCCGAAACCGAGCGCCAGCGGAAGCGCCACGATCGCCACCGTCAGCCCTGCCAGCAGGTCCCGGCGCGGGCTGCGTCCCATCTCGGCCAGGTCCGCGCGGGAAGGCAGCAGGGAACGTACCGTGCTCCACGCCCGGGAAAGAACCGCGCTCACTTCGCCGTGACTCCGGCTTCCGGCAGGCCCCGCATCCGTGGCCCTCGCATCCAGAAGAACCCTGCCTTGGCCTGATACAGCGGAACGAGCACGCCCGGAGATCCTTACTGCTCTCGCCCCGCGGTCGGGGCAGTGGCCGAGTGGTACGCATCCGCGGCTGTCCCGCGGACACAGCAATGCATCATGTTATGAATTGCCGAATTTTGCAATTCTGCATACGCCGCCGGGTCCGGGGGCGGGAAGCCCCGGACCCGGCGGGAGGGCGAGTGACGGCGGCGGGCCGGATACCGGATGGTTCCGCAGGGGCCCGGGCGGGTCCCGTCCAGGGCCGGCGCCATCACCCAGCGGGTCCCCCCGGGCACGGGGGTCGGTTCACGGCTCACCGCTGACGCTCCCGGAAGGTGTAGATGGCGCGGATCTTCCGCGAGATGTCCTTCCTGACGGCCTCCCGGTCCGCCCGCAGGCGCGCGTCCGTGCGCGAGGCCGCCCAGGCATTCTCCCGCTGCAGCCGCCGGTAGCTGTCCAGGCGGCGCCCGGGCAGTTCGCCCGCCTCCACGGCCGCCAGGACGGCGCAGCCCGGTTCGGCCGCGTGCCCGCAGTCGGTGAACCTGCAGCCCTGAGCGAGGTCGTCGATGTCGGAGAAGGCCATCTCCAGCCCGTCCCGGGCGTCGTGCAGGCCGATCGCCCGCAGGCCGGGGGTGTCCAGAAGGACTCCGCCGCCGGGCAGCGGGACCATCTCCCGCCACGCGGTGGTGTGCCGCCCTCTGCCGTCGGTGTCGCGTACGGCGCCGGTGGCGAGCCTGTCCTCGCCCAGCAGCCGGTTGCCCAGGGTGGACTTGCCCGCGCCCGAGGGGCCGAGCAGCACGACGGTGCCGTGCAGGACGGCGGCCAGGGTGTCCATGCCCTCCCCGGTGCCGGCACTGGTGACCAGGACGTCGGCGCCCGGGGCCACGCCGGCCACCTCGGCCGCCGCGGCCCCGGGGTCCGGGCACAGGTCGGCCTTGGTGAGCACCACGACCGGCTGTGCGCCGCACTCCCAGGCCAGGGCGAGCATGCGTTCGGTCCGTCCGTGTCTGAGAGGTGCCGCCAGCGACACCGTCACCGCGACGGTGTCGACATTGGCGGCCAGGACGTGGCCGTGCGAGTTCCGCGAGGCGGAGGAACGCACCAGCGCGGTGCGCCGCTCCAGCACGGCTTCCACCACGGGCGGGTGACCGGGGACGGCAGGGCTCAGGGCGGCCCAGTCACCCGTGGCCGGTGGCGGGCCGTCGGGGCCGGCGGGCCGCATGCGAGCCCGGACCGGTCCGGCATCGGTGACGGCGTCGCACAGGCCGCGCTCGGCCCGGACGATCCGGGCCGGGAGAAGGCCGGCGGAGCGGTGTGGGACGAAGGCGTCCTCGCACGCCGTGTCCCAGCCGTAGTCGGCGAGCGTCGGGGAGGCTCCGGAGGAAGAGGGAGAGAGAGAACGTGACAACGTGAAGACCCTTGAACAGGGGCCCGGCCGACGAGAGGCCCGTCCCGTCTCCCGCGAGCCGGCAGGCTCGGGCGGGAGCGGAGGTCGTCAGGTCAGACCGGCGCCCGGGACGTGAGGATGGTCCGGGGAGCGCTGCGCACGGCAGCGGCCTTCACGGCAGTCATCAACTCACCTCCCAGATCGTCGTCACGGTCGACGTGGTTGTCACCCGTGCCCTTCACGCTAGCACGGGCCGCGCGCCCGTCCACGGGGTTTTTCCCGCGGCACCTCGGCGGATCGGGGGAACCGCCCCGGTGGCGGCGGACGCTTGGGAGAATCGGCGCGGTACGCCGAACGGGCCGAACGGGAGCGGACTGTGACGACAGGTTTCACCGTGGACATCACCGGGACCACCGGCATGCGCAGCGGCGAGTGGGCGGAGGGCGAGGAGTTCCTCATCCTTCCCGACGGGCGGCAGCGACACGAGGACGCCGCGTGCCGGGTCCGGCTGTGCGCCCAGGACGGCCCGCCCCGGGAGGACCGCCCGGGAGGCGGGACCCCGGCGGCCGGACCGCGCCCCGGGAAACGGGACGGTGCCGGACCGGGCACCGCGCTGCCGGAGGTCACGGTGGCCGAGGTGGAGACGCGCACGCGGCCGGGCAACCCCTTCGCCGCGCACCCGGTGCTGGTGCTGCACGACATGGACGGCAAGACGGTGGCCACCGTGTCCCCGGAGGTGCCCGGCGTCGCCGAGCCCGGTTCCTTCCGGATGGTGGACGACCAGGGCGCGGCGCTGTGCCGCATCACCCGCACTCCGGGGCGGATCGGCCGCCGCTCCCACTGGCGCATCGACCCCGCCGACGGCGGACCGCCGCTCATCGGCCACCGCGGCACACTGGCCGGCTGGCTCGGCTTCGTGCTGCTGCTGCCGTTCTGGCTGCTCTTCTTCGCCGGCTCGCTGCTGGTGACCATGGTGTCCCTGGGCGAGGTCAGCGAGCTGCTGGTGTGGGGCGCTCCGCGTCGGGTGGTCTGGCGGCGGCGCCGGGCCCTTCCGTTCGTGGGCAACGCCCTGGACTTCCGGTATCTGCGTTCGGGCTACCGGTGGAACGCCCGGCTGCTCGACTCCCGGATCGCCTACGGTCAGGCGGTTCTGCACTATTTCACCAAGGTGCACAAGGACTGATCCGGAGCGGCCCGGCCCCGGTGGCCCGCACCGCGAGCGGGCCACCGGGGGTTCTCCGGACCGGGTCACCAGACGGCGACGGACCCGCCCTGGTAGAGATCGACCAGCCGCATCCGGGCCCGCTGGAGGCGGTGGGAGATGGCCTCGGCGCAGACATAGGTGAGAGCCTGGCCGAGCCCCGAGTCCCGCTCGCACAGCTCGCGGACCTCCTGCGCGTCGAATTCCAGGGCCCGCACCGGACTCGCCGTGAGCGCCCCCAGGTGCCACGTGTAGGGCGGGAACAGCCAGGACCAGCCGATCAGTTCACCGTGCCCGAGGGTCTCGATGGGCACCGGGCGGCGGCCCGGAACATGCACGTCCAGGGTGACCGAGCCGGTGCGCAACACCCAGAAGCGGTCCGCCTTGCCACCCTCGGTGAAGAGCCGGGTGTCGATGGGGAAGGACACCTCCCGTCCCAGCTCGTGCAGACGGGAACGGTACTCCGCCGGGAGTTTGCCGAGAAGTCCGGTCGTGGTGACCATGGGGCGCCTCCTTCGTGCGTGCGGTACTGCGCTGCCGCCTCAGTACGTCGTGCTCACCATGGTGCGACGATCCGAAAACGGGAGGAACAGGCCCTCGGGTCCAATTATGCCCCCACCGGGCCCTTGCGATCCGGGCCGTGATCTGCCCGGTCGCCCTCCAGCAGGGGCCGCACGTGCTCGGGCAGCACCGCGGCGGCCAGTTCCTCCACCCGCCGGACCCCGGCATCCGGCGCCGAGTACCGGCCGTAACCGGCCGCGGTACTCGCCGAGAACGTGGCCAGGCCCAGCCGGCGCTGCAGCACCGACTGCCGCACCCGGACGCCGCAGACCGCGTCGCGCCGCAGCGCGGAGGTGGTCCGGGTCATCGCTCCCGCCCGCACCACCAGGTAGTCGCCGGCGACCGCGTCGCCCAGCGACCGGTGGGCAGCGACGGCCAGACCCGCCGCGGCGGGCAGCAGGACGGCCGCGGCGATCCACCACGCCCGGCCGCCGAAGCCGGTGGTGGCCCCCAGCCAGGCGATCAGGACGGTGGCGGCCGCGGTGGCCGAGACCGCCCACAGCAGCCGCCGGTGCAGCGCGGCCCGCGGGTGGCGAAGCAGCGGGGCGGCCAGTGGGTTCCGCGGTGCGCCGAGGATCTCGGCGGCGACCGGGTAGGCGACCCGCCGGGGGCCGCGCGGCAGGACCGTGGAGGCGGTGCTCCACACCGACAGGCCGGTGGTGATGACCGAGGTGTCGGCCATGCCGCTCCAGCGCCACAGGAGCGGCTCGGAGATGCTGACGCCGCGCAGCCGGCTGTCGTCCCGGGTGATCTCCCTTGTCTTGAAGAGCCCCTGGGTGGTTCGCAGCACGGTGCCGTCCCCGGCGGGCAGCCGCTCCAGCCGGAACCGGGCGTGCTCGGTGAAGAACGAGCCGGCCATCCACAGCACGCCCAGCGCACCGGTGGCGGCCAGGGCGACGGCGGTGGTCCGGACCGGTCCGAGCGCCTCCCAGTCGGCGAGCGAGCCGATCCAGGCGGCGGCGTCGAAGCCGAGAAGGGAGGTGGTCCAGAAGGCGCCCCACAGCACGCCGGCCGCCGCCACGCAGACCCAGACGCCGACGATGTTGTAGACGACCCACCACCAGCGGAGCACCGCCAGCACGCGGCCTCCGTCCGGGGTGGCGTCGCCCGGCTGCGGCGCCCGGGCGGACGGTCCGGCCTCCTCCGCCGGCCGCACCTCCTCCGCCCGCGCCGCACCCGCCCGGGGGCGGACGCCGAGCAGCTGCCGGCGCAGCTCCTCGGCCACCTTCCGGTCCACGGCGTCCAGGACCAGTGCCGGTTCCCCCGCGGTGACCACCTGGCCCGCGCCGATGCGTACCCGGCGCAGGCCGGTGATCCGGTGCAGCAGCCGGGCTTCCGCGTCCACGCTGCGGATCCGGTCCCGGCGTATGGAGCGGTGTCTGCGGACGAAGAGCCCGGTGCGGCGTTCGACGTACTCCTCGGTCACCCGGTAGCGGGTCCTGACCCAGCGGACCAGGTCCGCGACCGCACCGGCGACACCCATGAGGGCGATCGCCCCGACCGACCCGACCACCCCGGCGTTGCTCTCCACGTCCAGCACCAGCAGGGCGAACGCCGCGGGCAGCAGGGAGAGCAGCACGCGCAGCGCGTCCACCCAGATCAGCTTGGGGTTCAGTCGCAGCCACGGCTGTGCCGCACCGGCCTCCGGCGCCGGGCCGTCCTCCCGCACCGGGCCGTCCGGCCGCACAGCCGTCATGTCGCGTCTCCCGGGGTACGGCGGGTGATCTCGGTCAGCCGCTCGGCGGCCTCCGACGCGGTCACCGGATCCAGGCCGCCGATGCGGACCGCGCCGCTGGAGGAGGCGGTGGTGACCACCAGGGTGGCCAGGCCCAGGAGCTGCTCGAACGGCCCCCGGACGGTGTCCACGGTCTGCACCCGGGAGATCGGGGCGATGCGCCACTCCCTGACGAACCAGCCGGTCAGCGCGTACACGGCTCCGTCGGTGGCCTCCCACCGATGGACCGACAGGCGCCAGGCAGGCATGACCGCCGTGTGCAGCAGGCCGCCGCCCGCCACCAGGGCGAGCAGCGGCCCGGCCCAGGGACGGGACGCCTCCCAGGCCACGTATGCCCAGGTGAGGGGGGTGGCGAGCGCCAGGACGGGCAACAGGGCGCGCAGCGTCCACCACAGGACGGCCCTGCGCTCCACCCGCCGGCGCGGGGGACGGAGACGTATCTGTTCCTTCATGAGACAGACTGTCCCACAGAAGGACACGCATGTTCCAGTTCGATACGGTGATCTACCATGCCCTCATGCCGCGCACGCCTCGTTCCGGTCCGGGCTCGACGGCCCCGGGCACGACCGCCCGCACCCGCCGGGCGATCCTCGACGCGGCGATCTCCGTCTACGCCCGTGACCGCACCGCCTCGCTGAGCGAGGTGGCCCGGGCCGCCGGTGTGGGCCGCAGCACCCTGCACCGGTACTTCCCCGACCGCTCCGCCCTGGTGCGTGAGCTCGCCCGGGACGCCGTCGAGGCCACCCGGCAGGCGTTCGAGGAGGCTGCTCTGGACCAGGGCGCGCCGGCCGAGGCTTTCCCCCGCGCGGTGCAGGCCGTCTTCCGGGTCAGCGACCGGATGGCCTTCCTGTTCGGCGAGGGGCAGGGAGGCGAATGGGACGAGGCGGGCTTCGAGCGCGCCTTCGAAGAGGCCCACGCGCCGGTTGCCGACCTCCTCAGCCGCGGTCTCGCCGAGGGGGTTCTCGACCCGGAATACGACCCCGAGTGGTTCGTCCGGGCGCTGTGGTACATGGCCTCGGCCGGCTGGGAGTCCGTCACCGAGGGGTCGATGCCCCGGCACCGGGCCGTCGAGCACGTGACCCGCACACTGACCCGGGGACTGTTCCGTCCCCCCTCCCCCGAAGGAGAAGGCCGTGGAGTACACCCCGGCATCTGACGGCGTGCGCATCGCCACCCGCACCTGGCTGCCCGCGGGCCCCCCGCGCGCCTGGGTCCAGCTGGTCCACGGAGCCGCCGAGCACTCCGGCCGCTACGACCGCTTCGCCCGGGTGCTGAACGCCCACGGCTACGCGGTGGTGGCCTCCGACAACCGGGGGCACGGCGCCACCGCCGAGGGCACCGGCGGACTGGGCGTGGCGGGCGACTCGGGCTGGCGGGCGACGGTCGGCGACCTCAGGGCGGTCGGTGACCGGGCCCGCGACCGGATCCCCGGCATCCCGGTGGTGATGCTCGGGCACAGCATGGGCTCCCAACTCGCCCGCGACTACGCGCAGGAGCACGGCGGCACACTGGCCGGGCTGATCCTCTCGGGCACCTTCCGCTCCCTGCCCGGATGCGAGACCGCTTCCGCCGTCCGGGAGCTGGAGGAGGAGGCGGCCCGCACCGGCCGGGACACCCCCTCGGCCTTCGTCCCGGAGCTGTTCGGCTCGTTCAACGACGCGTTCGAGCACCGCACCGGCTTCGAGTGGCTCTCCCGCGACCCGGCGGAGGTCGACGCCTATGTCGCCGACGAGCGGTGCGGGTTCCCCTTCAGTACCGGCCTCGCCCTGGACTGGGTGCTGGGGGTCCGCAAGATCAACGACCCGGCGCAGCTCGCCCGTATCCCACGCGGCCTCCCGGTGCACATCGCCGTCGGCGACCAGGACCCCTGCCACGCCGGCATGATCCTCGTCCACGAACTGCTGGAGGACTTCCGCTATCTGGGGACGCGTGACCTGACCTGGCGCGCGTACCGCGAAGCCCGGCACGAGATCCTGAACGAGACCAACCGCGACGAGGTCTGCGCCGACCTGCTCGCCTGGCTGGACGAACGCATGCCCCCGGCCTGAGCGTTCCCGGGGTTGCTCAGCTGACGTCCCGTCAAACTCGTTCACTCGTGCGAGGATGCGCCGGTAATCGCATCATCACCGCCCGCGAGGAGGACGAGCACGCCCATGACCCAGGACGACAACAAGGGAACGATGCACCAGATCGACGTCAACATACCGAGTGTGGCCCGGATGTATGACTACGCACTGGGTGGCAAGGACAACTACGCCGTGGACCGGACGGTCTTCGACGAGCTGGAGAAAGCGGCCCCCAGCACCCGGCCGCTGGCGGTGAACAACCGGCGATTCCTGCAGCGGGCGACGCGGGTGCTGGCCGAGGAGTACGGGATCCGCCAGTTCCTGGACCACGGCTCAGGCCTGCCCACCCAGGACAACGTTCACCAGATCGCCCAGCGCGTGGACCCCGGAGCGCGCGTGGTCTATGTGGACTACGACCCGATCGTGCTGGCGCACGGGCGGGCGCTGCTGGAGGAGAACGAGAACACCGCAGTGATCCAGGCGGACATGCGGGACACGGACGGGATCTTCGGTCATCCCGAGGTGGAGCGGCTCATCGACCTCGGACAGCCGGTGGCCGCCCTGTTCGTGTCCGTGCTGCACTGCATCCCGGACTCCGACGACCCCGGCGCCCTGGTGCGCCGGGTGGCGGACCGGCTGCCGTCCGGGAGCTTCCTGGTCATCAACCAGCTCGTCAGCGACAGCGCCGAGATGCGCGAGTCGATGAGCGCGTTCATGGACAAGAGCACCCAGGGCAACTGGGGCCGGGTCCGCGAACGTCACGAGGTTTCCCAGTACTTCACGGGCCTGGAGATCCTGGACCCGGGGCTGGTGGAGATCAGCACCTGGCGTCCGGACTCCGAGCTCGGGCCCCGCCAGCTCACCGACGAGTGGATCGAGTTCGGCGGCGTCGCCCGCAAGCCGTGAGACCGGCCCGTCGTCCGCGGTGAGGGTGTGCGCCGGGCCGGCCGGCGGCCGGTCCGGCGCACACCCTCAGGAGCTCCGCTTCAGCCCGTCCAGGAACCTCAGGTTGTCCAGGACGTCCGGCGTCCTGCCGTGCGGCTCTGCGGTCGCGCACAGGCTGTCCATGACGGCCAGGTAGTCCTCCACGTCCTCGCGCTTGTCGAGGTAGAGGGCGCTGTTGAGCTGCTCCAGATAGACGATGTCGGGAAGATCCGGCTCCAGGAACCGCAGGATGGTGACGGGGCCGCCCGCGGCGGCCAGGCCGCCGATGCTGAACGGCGCGATCTGGAGCGTGATGTTGGGCAGCTCGGCGACCTCGCGCAGGTGCTTGATCTGCGCCCGCATCGCCTCGGGGCCGCCCAGCGGGCGCCGCAGCGCGGCCTCGTCCACGACCGCCCACAGCTTGGGCGCGTTGGGTCGGTAGAGCAGCTTCTGCCGCTCCATCCGCAGCTCGACCCGGCGGTCGATCTGCCGGTCGGACTCGCGGGGGTGACCCAGCCGGACACAGGCACGGGCGTAGTCCGGGGTCTGGAGCAGGCCGGGGATGAACTGCACCTCGTAGGTGCGGATCACCGCCGCGGCCTCCTCCAGGCCGATCAGCGTCTCGAACCACTGGGGCAGCACGTCGCTGTACTTGTGCCACCAGCCGGGCGTGCCGGCCTGCCGGGCCAGCGCCAGGAACATCTCGCGGCGCTCGGGGTCGACCACTCCGTAGAGGGTGAGCAGGTCGGAGATGTCCCGCTCCTTGGCACCGACCCGGCCCAGTTCCAGCCGGCTGATCTTGGCGTGCGAGGCCCTGATGGCCTCACCGGCCGCCTCGCGGCTGATGTTGCAGCCTTCGCGCAGCCGCCGCAGGTGAGTGCCCAGCACGATGCGCAGAACGGTGGGCCCGCCGCGAGGGTCCGAGAGCAGATCCCGTACCGCCGACGTGCGTCCCGACTGTGCTGACACCATGTCAAGTCCCTCGAGTGGATTGAGTACCCGCACAGTTTTCCATTCTTCGCGCGCTACGTACAGTCGCGCCCCGGCACCCTGCGGCACCGGCCGCCCTCAGCCCCGCACCAGCAGGTCGTCGAAGTCGCCGTCCTTGGCTCCGTGGATGAAGGCCTCGATCTCCGCGTCCGTGTAGACCAGGGCCGGGCCCTCCGGGTCCCGGGAGTTGCGGACCGCCACTCCCCCGCCGGGCAGCCCGGCCAGCTCGACACAGTTCCCGCTCGGGTTGCTCCGGCTGCTCTTGCGCCAGACCGCGCCCTCGATCCGGGTGGCACGGACACCGTTGACGATCTGCGGCATACCTACTCCTACGTTCCGTTTCGCGCGTGCGCGGCCCCCGCGTAGCGGGCGGCCGCCGAGCCGGTCTCATACTGCCTCAACTCCCGGCGTTCTTGCATCTGTTCTTGCATATGTTCTTGCATTCGTTCGTGCAGATGTCCTTACAGGTGTCCTTGCAGACCGTTCTTGCACCCGTTCTTGCATCGGTTCTTTCAGATGTACTTGCACGAACACGTTCGGTTCGGTGAGGATGACCCGAGCGGAGCAGCCGCCAAGGGGTCGGTCAGGGAATCGCTGCGGAGGTCGTCATGACAGCTCAACCTCAATGGAAGCCAGCGGGGTTGACGCTGCTCCCACCGTCCGGGAGGCTCCCCGCATCCGCGGTGCGGCGACCCGCGTCCCCACTGCCCCCGGGCGAGGTGGACGCCGCCGGGTACGCGACCTTCTCCCTCGGCGGTGAGCCCAACACTCCGGCTTCCGCGCGCGACATGACCCGCTCCACACTCCGCGGCTGGGGCCTGGAGGACCTGACCGACGACGCGGCGGTCGTCGTCTCCGAGCTGGTCACCAACGCGGTGCGTTACGGTCTGCCCGCCCCCGCCCACCACTGTCCGCTGCCGCCGGCCACCCGGGCCCAGCCCGTGCTGCTCACCCTGGTGCACTGCGGCGGTTCCGTCCTGTGCGCCGTCTTCGACCCCGGCACCGGAATACCCGTGGTGAAGGACCCGGACCACCTCATGGAGTCCGGGCGCGGCCTGCACGTCCTGGAGGCTCTCGCCCACTCCTGGGGCTGGACGACCCCGGACCGGCACGGCAAGGTCGTCTGGGCCCTGCTGACCACGCCGGGTGCGGCCGAGGAGGCCACCGTCGAGGAGCAGGACGTCGGCTGGGACCCCCTCACCCGGCTGCTCCTCCTGCTGGAGCTGCTGAGCGGTCCGTCCTGGCTCAAGGCACTCGGCACCGGGGCGTGCGGCACCTCCGAGGTCCGCCAGGTCAGTTGATCCGCCACTCCTGCCGGCGGTACTCCAGCACCCTGGGGCGCATCAGGGTGCTGGCCTGGACCTCCTCCGCACGCCGGTCCAGCGGGAACACCGTGGCCGCGCTCAGGACCTCCTGGTCCAGGAAGCGCAGTTCGGGCACCTGCCCGGCCAGCCGGGCGGGCGGAGCCGCCTGGCGCCCGGCGAGCACGAAGCCCCAGTTCCCGAACGTGGGGACGTCCACCTGGTACGGCGTCGTGCCGAAACCGGCCTCGCGCAGACTCGTCTCGATCGACCAGTAGGTGCGCGGGGCGAAGAACGGCGAGCCCGCCTGTACGACGAGCCGCCCGTCCGGTGCCATCGCCCGCGAGATCAGCGTGTAGAACTCCACCGAGTAGAGCTTGGCGGTCGCCGTGCTCTTGGGGTCCGGCAGATCGACGAGCACCGCATCGAATTTCTCCGGGGGCGCCTCGCGCAGCCAGCGGAAGGCGTCCTCGTTGACGACGGTGACCCGCGGGTCCTCCAGGGCGCCGCCGTTCAGCTCCACCAGCGGTCCGTAGGAGCGCCCCAGCCGCGTCATGGCCGGGTCGAGATCGACCAGCACCACCCGCTCCACGTCCTCGTAGCGCAGCACCTCGCGCAGCGCCAGGGCGTCACCCCCGCCCAGCACCAGGACCGACGAGCGGTCACCGGCCAGCGCCGGGTGCACCAGCGCCTCGTGGTAGCGGTACTCGTCGACCGAGGAGAACTGCAGATCCCCGTCCAGGAACAGCCTCAGGTCCGGGCCGCCCGCCAGACCGGGCGCCCGGGTGATCACGATGTCCTGGTACGGCGTCCGCTCCGCGTGCACGATCGGGTCCCGGTAGAGCTGCTGCCGCGCGGTCACCTCGAAGCTGTCGGCGAACACGAACGCCGCGCCCAGCACCGCCAGAACGCCCGCCATCCCGGCCCACAGCCCCGCGCGGACGACCCGCCGCATCCGGTGCCGGAACAGCCACAGCACCACCACCATGCCCGCCACGGCGTTGACCGCGCCGACCACCAGGGCGCCCTTGATCTGCCCGAGCAGCGGAAGAAGCAGCAGCGGGAAGCTCAGCCCGCCGATCAGCGCCCCGATGTAGTCGACCGCGAACATGTCGGCCACCGCCCGGCCGGCGTCCTGGCGGCGGATGCGCTGGAGCAGCGTCATCAGCAAGGGGATCTCCGCGCCGATGAGCACCCCCACGCAGAAGGCGACCGCCACCATCGCCACCGTGTAGATGTTCAGCCAGGCGAAGGCCGCGTACAGCATGAGCACCGACAGCCCGCCGATCAGCGCGAGCGCCCCCTCGACCAGCGCGAAGGCACCGGCCGCCCGCCGCTGCAGCGGCTTGGCGGCCAGCGAGCCGATGCCCATGGCGAACACCATCACCGACAGCACGATGGAGGTCTGCAGCACCGTGTTGCCGACGAGATAGCTGCCCAGCGCGACCAGCGCCAGCTCGTACACCAGGCCGCAGGCCGCACAGATGAAGACCGCCAGCAGCAGCAGGAAGCGGGCCGGCCCGGGGCGCAGGGCGGCGCCCGCGGCGTCCTGACTCACGCTCAGCTCACGACAGGGCGGCGGAGAGCATCAGCGCCGTGGCGATGTACAGGGCGCCCTGCACCCAGGCGGCCGGGTGCGGACGTCCGTCGGAGTCCTCCAGGACCGTGGCGCCCATCCGGCCCGGGGTGACGATTCCGACGACCGCGAAGACCAGCGTCATCACCAGCACGCCCGCGACGCCGTAGAGCGCGGTGCTGACCAGCCCCTGGGCCAGGCCCTTCTGGAACTCGCTGGCGTGGATGGCCGCGCTGACGACCATGCCCACGCCCAGCAGCTGGCCGCTCAGCACGATGGCCGCGCCGCGGTTCCGCTCGGTCCACACCGCCTGGGTGAGGCGGCGCGGGGTCACCAGATCCAGAGCCAGATACCCCAGCGTCATCACACCGACGCCGACCAGCCCGTACAGCAAGACGATGCCGGCCGTCTCGAACATACCTGCCACGAGGTCCCTTTCTGATGGTGCGGCCCGGCTCCCGCACGGGCCGCGGAACTACGGGAGAAGCGGCCTACTTGCCGCCGGAGCCCGGCCCTCCGCCGCGGTAGCCGCTGCCGCCGCGGCCGGGTGCGGGCCAGTAACTGCCGACATCGGAGTGCCAGCGCTGATGTCCCCGGCGGTAGGTCTCGATCTCGATCCGGCTGCCCCCACGGAGCCCCGGGGTCACCGCCACGATGTGGTCGCGATAGCGCAGGTAGTGCCTGTTGGCGCTGTTGCGCCGGGCACGCGGACTGCGATGGCCGGCGATCTCCCCCGCCACGGCCGCGGGCGGCCTGCCGGAGGTCCAGGCGTTGTAGCCCGGAGCGGAGTCATAGGTGGCGGCGATCCAGCTGCGGGGGACATCGTTGCCGGAACTGCCGCATCCGGTCAGCAGCGTCCCCGTCATCAGCAGCGCGACGAGCAGTCCCATCCGTTTCACGGCAGCTCCAGGCAGGTACGGGTGGACACGATCCGGTGCTCCTGCGGGTAGGCGTGCCAGGTCCGCCAGCCGGGAGCCGCCCCGGCGGTCACACACATGCCGGTGACCGCGTCGGGGGAGCCCGGGAAAACCCCGCACAGCGCCCCGGGCCGGCCGGCGAGATCCGCCCGCAGCCGCGCCACCCGCCGGCTGAACTCGGCCGGCGGGTACTGGCGTATCTCCGAGGAGAAGGTGTAGCCCCAGCCCTGGACATCGCTGCGCACCGTGGCGGGCAGCGGCCCGTGACACCCGGGCAGGCAGGCCACCGTCTCGCGGACGGGCCCGGCGAACACCTGGTGCGATGCGCCCAGCAGCCTGAGTTCGGCGGTCCGCCCCCGGCCCAGATCCGCCTCGGTCACCGCGAGGGCCGGCTGGGCCGGCAGGTCCAGTGCGAAGGCCAGCTGCTCCGCGCCGGTGTCCAGATAGGGGACGGCGAGCGCCACGGCGCTCACGCGTCACCACTGGGGTAGATGACCAGCGTGCCGTTCGGTATCCGCTCGCCCAGGGAAGCCTCCCAGCCTCCACGGCCGCTCTCCGCTCCCATGAAGCGTTCGAAGGCCAGGCTTCGTCCCCCGGGGCCCTCGTAGTCGGCGTACTCCACCCGTCCGGTCTCGCCGAGACCGGTTGTTCCCTCCGAGCTGTAGGTGGCGGTGCCGTGCTCGGTACGCCGGTAGGTGACGCCCTCGACCGTCAGTTCCTTCCGGCTGGGCACCAGTTCCGGATCGGAGTGGGGCGTCCACAGGACGACCTCCAGATCGGGGTCCTCCTCGACGGATAGCCAGCGCCGGGTGCCGTCCGGACCGTCCATGGCATCGAGGTAGTGCTCCGACCAGCTGAAGCCGCCCTCGGTGAGCCGCAGCGAGCCGCGGACGAACAGCCGCTCGCCGAGGTACTCGACCATGTCTCCGGCCTTCAGCGTCCGGGGATCACCGGACGTGGCCCCTTCGTCGGCGAAAGGATCGGCGGGCACCGGGGGCTCCGTCCGACCCGTCCCGCGCATGGACCGCAGGACGACCACGACCGCCGCGGCCAGCCCCGCCAGGACGGCAACCGTCAGCACGAACTCCATGGTGATGTGTCCCCGTTCCCCCGTCGTTCAGATGTGCGGACGAGTATCGCACGCACCGGCAATCACGCCGTCCGGGGGCCAGTGGTTCCCTGTTCCGGATCACGTTCCGGCAGCCTGCGGCGCCCGGCCGCCGGCGGGGGCGGGTGTTCCCCAGGGCCGGGAGAACGCCCGCCCCGCGGACACCGGGGCCGTGCGCGGGCCGTCCGCAGCACCCGGACGAGCGCCCCCGCCGACGCCGGCGCACCGGCCGGTATCCTGGCGGGCACGTCCGTCGGGCGGCGACAGCGGAAGCGGAGGGAGGAACGGCATGAACACCCCCCGGGTTCTTCTCGCCCACTCCGCCGCCGTTCTCCTGATGCTGGCGGAACTGCTCCTCCAGCCGGGCGGGCTCGCACCGGCCGTCGCGGCCGCGACCGCGACCCTCGCGGGCGCGCTGCTGCTGTGCGCCCTTTTCTCCGCCCGGTGCGCGGCTCCGCTGCCGGCCGCCCGGGTGCGCACCGCCCTGCGCGACCGGCGCCGCCGCACGGCCTTCCTTCCGCAGCGCGACCCGGACGCCGCGGGCCGCCCCCGGCCCCGGGCTCCCGGCCGTCCCCTCCGGACGGCCGCGTAGGGCGCCGCCCGCGCGGTTCGTCACGCCGACTCCATTCCCGGCCCATGACGAGACCCCGCGGAGGGCTCCCCCATGTCTGTCCTGACCACCCTCGGTGAACTGCTGGCCCGCCTCGCCGACCTGCTCACCCCCCTGTTCGGAGCCTCGGCGACGGCCGCCGCCGTCGTCGCCTGCACGATGGGCGTACGGCTCGCCCTGCACCCGCTGGCCCGGGCCGGCATCCGGGGCGAGAAGGCCCGCGCGGCACTGGCACCGCGGATCGCGGAGATCCGCCGCCGCCACCCGGACGACCCCGCCCGGCAGCAGCGGGCCCTCCAGCGGCTGCACGCCGAGACCGGCACCTCGCCGCTGGCGGGCTGCCTGCCGGTGCTGCTCCAGATTCCCGTCTTCCTGGTGCTCTTCCAGTTGTTCACCCGCCCGGAATCGGGCCTGCTGGACGAGGCGCTGCTCGGCACCCCGCTCGGCAGCCGCTGGGTCCACGCCCTGTCCGACGGCGGCCCGCTGGGCCCGCACGGGCTGGTCTTCCTGGCGCTGTTCGCCGTGATCGGCGCCGTGGCCACGATCAGCTGGCTGCGGGCCCGCAGGGCGGCCTCCCCGGAGCTCACCGGCCCCCTGCGGCTGCTCCCCCTGCTGTCCTTCGGCAGCCTGGTCACCGCAGCGGTCGTGCCCCTGGCCGCCGGGCTCTACCTGGCCACCACTCTGGCCTGGACGGTCACCGAGCGAGCCCTGCTGGCCTGAGCCGCCTCGCCGCCCTCCGGTCACCCGCGGTGAGCAGAGCGTCACCCCGGACGCCCGGCCGGAGCATCCCGCGGAGCTTGGTATGGTTGGGGTGTCGCCGCGGCCAGGGGCCGCGCGCGTCACCTCGTCCGGGTGGCGGAATGGCAGACGCGCTAGCTTGAGGTGCTAGTGCCCGATTACGGGCGTGGGGGTTCAAGTCCCCCCTCGGACACCACTGGAAAGACCCCAGTCCATCTGGGGTCTTTCCGCCGTTTTGGGCCCTTTCGAGGCGGGAGCGGGAGAACGGACGGCCCGCGGGAGCGGTGAGCGGGTCTGGTCCTCATCGGGCACATCAGCATACAATTCGCGAGGCTGTGCCGTCGCCTGATCTGGGGTACAAGTGGGGCTCAGACTCCTCGGTCCTGTGGAACTCGTGAACGACCGGCGGTCGTTCGACCTCGGTGGCCCCAGGCAGCGGACCGTGCTCTCCCTGCTGGCCCTCAACGCCAACCGGGTGGTGCCGGTGGAGCAGCTCATCGATGCCGTCTGGGACACCTCCCCTCCGTCCACCGCCCGCGCCCAGATCCAGACCTCCATATCCGCGCTGCGGAAGCTCCTGGCCGAAGCCGGCAGCAGCTGCGGTGTCATCGTCCGGCGCTCCCCCGGCTATGCCTTGGAGATCGCCCCGGGTGAACTCGACAGCCTGCAGTTCGGCGCCCTGGTGGCGAAGGCCCGGGAGCAGGTGGACGCCGGCGACGAGGCGGACGCCACACTGACCTTGGGCACCGCGCTCGGCCTGTGGCGCGGTGCGGCCCTCTCCGGAGTGACGAGCGAACTGGTGCAGCGGGGCGCCACCCTCCTGGAGGACCGGAGAATGGCGGCGCTCGACGAGCGGATCCGGCTCGACCTGGTACTCGGCAGGCACGAGGAACTCAGCGGCGAGTTACGGACGCTGGTCGCGGAGCACCCGTTACGCGAGAAGCTCCACGGGTTCCTGATGCTGGCGCTCTACCGTGCCGGACGGCAGGCGGAGGCTCTGGAGGCGGCACGTCACGCCCGGACGGTCCTGGTGGAGGAGATCGGCATCGACCCCGGCCAGGAGCTCCAGGACCTGGAGCGGGCGATCCTCCACCGGGACGCGGCCCTCGACCTGCCCTCCGCCGCGGTCCGCGACTCCCACGGCAGCGGCCGGGAAGCCGCCTCCCCGCTCCCCGCTCCTGGTGGCCCGAGCCAGATACCCCAGCAGCTTCCGGCCAGCATCTCGGACTTCACCGGCAGAGACGAGCAGCTGCGCGAGATCACCGCGCTCCTGACCACGGACTCGGCGACCCACTCCGCGCGCTGGGGGATGCCGATCATCGCGATCTCGGGAAAGGGCGGGAGCGGCAAGTCCTGCCTGGCGATCCGGGCCGCACACGAACTGAGCGCGCACTTCCCCGACGGACAGCTCTACGCCGACCTGAGCGGTTCCGGCGGGGAGGACCGCACCGCCCGGCTGCTGGCCCGCTTCCTGCGCGCACTGGGGGTGGCGGGCAGCGCGGTCCCCGATGACACCGACGAGCGGATGGAGCTGTACCGCAGCAAGGTGTCCGGGAAGCGGCTGCTGTTGGTGCTGGACGACGTTCCGGCGGCGGCCACGATACGGCCGCTGCTGCCCGGCAGCCCCACCTGTGCGGTGATCACCACCAGCCGGGAGCGGCTGGGTTCGCTGTCCGGCGCCCACTGGGTGGACGTCGGCATGCTCGATGTCGACAGGTCGGCCGAACTGCTCACCAGGATCGTCGGCCCGGAACGGGTGCGGGCGGAGGACGGTGCCGTCGTGGAGCTCGTGGGCTTCTGCGGCGGGCTGCCGCTCGCCCTGCGGATCGCCGGCGCCCGGCTGGCCTCCCGTCCGCACTGGCAGATCGGCGGACTCGTCCGGCGCCTGCGCGACGAGGCGAGAAGGCTCGACGAGCTCGCCTACAACGGGCTGGAGCTGCGGTCGAACATCGGTCTCACCTACAGGATTCTCACCGAGCCGGCACAGCGGCTGTTCCGGCTCTTCGCCCTGGTCGAGGCGCCCGACTTTCCCGGCTGGACGGCTGCCGCCCTGCTCGACAGCTCCCTGGGCGAGGCCGAGGAGGTACTGGAGAGCCTGGTCGACGCACAACTGCTGGACGTGGTGAAGTTCCCCGGCTCACAGCAGTCGCGCTACCGCTTCCACGCCCTGATCCGCGTCTACGCCCGGGAGAAACTGCTGGAGGCGGAACCCGAGGAGCCCAGCGCAGCGGCACTGACACGGTTGCTGGGCGCGTGGCTGGCCCTCGCCGAGGAGGCCCACCGCAAGGAGTACGGCGGCGACTACACGATTCTGCACGGCCGGGCTCCGCGCTGGCGCCCTCCCCGCGGCGAGGCACCCGACGCCGCCGGGGATCCCGCCGAGTGGTGGGAGGCCGAGCGGGGCTCGCTCGTCGCCGCGGTGCGTCAGGCCGCCCACGCCGGTCTGGACGAGCTGTGCTGGGATCTGGCACTCACCTCGGTGACCCTGTTCGAGATGAAGGGCTACTTCGACGACTGGCTGGAGTGCGCACTCACCGCCCGGGAGGCCGCCGAACGGGCGGGCAACCGCACCGGCACAGCTGCCATGCAGTACTCCCTGGGCACCTTGCACATGTTCCAGACACGGCTGGACTCGGCGGAGGAATGCTTCACCATCGCGCTGGGCCTCTTCCGGGCCCTGGACCACGCGCACGGTTGCGCCCTGGTACTGCGCAACGCCGCCCACATCGACGAGCTGAGGGGCGATGTCGCAGCGATGAGGGCGAAGTACGCGGAGTCGCTGGAGACCATGCGGGCCGTCGGCGACCGGATCGGAGAGGCTCACATCCTGCGCAGCCTGGCGAGCGACCGGATGAGCGAGGGCGACACCGCGGCCGCCCGGCAGCTGCTCGAGGAAGCCCTGGCCATCTGCCGCGAGGCCCCCTGTCTGCGCGCCGAGGCCCAGGTCGTCCACCGGTTCGCCGAACTCCATCTGGCCACCCACCGGATGGATCTCGCCAGGCAGGCCCTGAACCGTGTGCTGCGGATCGTCCGTGACACCGGGGACCGGATCGGGGAGGCCTACGCGGTCTACGGCCTGGGAGTGCTGCGGCACAGGGAAGGCAGGACCGAGACCGCGGAGATGACACTGACCCACGCCCTGGGTCTGTCGCGCCGGCTCGGGGAGCAGCTCATCGAGGCGAAGGCTCTGTACACGCTGGGCGAAATCGCTGCCGCGAGGGGGGACGACGCCGTCGGGGTGGCCCATCTGACGGAAGCGGACCGGCTCTTCGGGGAACTCGGCTCGGTACTCATGCGGAGCAGGACGCTCATCCTGCTCTCGGACATCAGAGCCGCCGCGGGGCGGACCGGCCCGGCACGGGCGGACCTGGAGCAGGCGGTGCGACTGCTGGCCGCGAACGACTCCCGCGAGGCGGCGCACGTGCTGGCGGAACTGCGGGCGGCCCGTTCCGCCCTGCCGGCCGACCGCCGGGCGGACGGCGCAGCAGGAGCGGTCCGCCCGTGAGGAGCCGGGAGGGGCCACTCACCAGTGGGTGTCCTCCACGCACTTGCCCAGCTCCGCAATCCAGTGGGTGTCGCGCGGGCACTCGGTGGTGAGAACCGCGCTTCCCCCACCGGCGGCGCTCTGGCCGGTCGCAGCGCCGACGGCGGGAAGTCCTGTGATCAGCACGGCCCCCAGGGCTGCTGCCGAGAACAGTGAACCGGCGGCTGTGACGGCGAACTGACGAGTGCGGATCATGAAGTTCCTCCGTGAAGTGCGGGTGTCGGTCACGTTCCAGTGGACGGGTGGGCGCCATCGGTCGTCTCTCGGCGTTCTCTCCCGGTCCGGCCGCCCGTCAGGAGAAACCCGAGAGAACTTCGGCAGGCCGCTCGCGCATCGTCGTCGTCAGATGACGCGCCCGAGAGAAAGAGCCTGGTATGAGCGGCCCCATTCTTCGGCTGGGAACGGACGAACTCCTCACTGTCGTCCGCAAACTCGATCTCCTCGAAGTCGTCGTCGAGCAGTTGCTCCGCCACCGGGACGCCCCCGGGAACACCCTGCCGAAGGACGCGTACGGACCGGCCGGTGAGCACGTCGTGTTCAGGGACGAGAGGACCGGAACCCGGTGCGCCGTGCCGGCCGCCGGGCTCCGTGCCTGCCGCACGGCCGCGCTGACCGCGCTCGCCGCCCGCCAGTTGCTGGTCCCCGGCGTGGTGACCGCGTCCGTGATCGGCTCGGGGCCGGTGGCGGATCTGCTGATCCCGGTGATCGTCCGGCACGTGCCCGATGTCAGCCACATCACGCTCTGTCCGGTCGGAGGCCCGGTCGCGGACAGTGTCCAACCGATGCTGGCGGAGGAGCTGGAGCAGGCCGGAATCGGGCTGTCCGTCACGCCCCGCATGGAGGAGGCGGTCTTCGGCGCCAGCCTCATCGCCTTGTCGGGCGCCGACCCCGCCGGGCTCCGGTCCGGCCACGTGGCCAGCGGAGCCGTGGTGGTCAACGCCTCCGGCCAGGACCTGCCGGAGGGGCTTCTCCACGGCGTCCGCCGGGTCTTCGTCGACGACCTGGAGCGATTACGGAGCGCCGGCGAGCGGCGATTCGTCCGGGTACACCACGCGGAGGCGGGCATCCACCCCTCGGAACAGCGCGGACGCGTCGATTCCGACCTCCGTCAGATCCTCCGGGGGGAAAGGCCGGGCCGCACCGGCCTGGACCACATCCTTCTGGTGGAGCTGCTGGGCACCGATGCCCTGGACCGCACACTGGCCCAGCGGATCCACCGGACCGCTCTGCTTCACGGACTGGGGACGTTCCGCCCTTCCTGACGTCTCCGGGGTCCCCGTTCTCCCGTCCCCGCGCCATCGGCCCTTCCCCACAAGGAGCACAGCATGACGGAACAGCAGGAACCGGTAGGTACCATCCATTGCCGGAACGGAACCTGCGGCCCGGACACCGGATGCCCTGGCTGCGTACGGGCATCTCTCCGGAGCCTCACAGCTCTGTACGAGAGGTGCGCGGCCGAACTGACCCGCCTTCCGCCTCAGCTCACCGAGCGGATCAGCGGCAACCGGCGCGGCGGTATCACCCTGGACGAGCGCGCGATGGCCACCCGCACAGCCATCCTCCGGGCGCTGGTCACCTGGTCGGCCCGGGTATCCGCGGAGCGATGTCTGCCCGTTCCCGGCGGCCGCCGGGTGGCTCCGCTCGTGGTTTTCCTGGACGGGCAACTGGACTGGCTGCTGGCCCAGCCATCGGCCCCCTCCTTCGCCCGTGGCGTCGCGGAACTCACCCGGGCCGCACGCGCGGTGACGGAGCCGGAGCCGGTCCGGTGCTGGGACGCGGGCGGATGCCCCGCGCCCGGTTGTGACCGGATGGTCCGGGCGACGCAGCGCCCCGGGCGCCGTCCCCGGCTGAGCTGCGACGCGGGCCATCTCTGGCAGCCGTCCCAGTGGCTGGGGCTGGAGAGCCGGCCCTCGGTGCCGGCCGGGACCGCGTGAACGGCCGCCGCCGGACGGTGCCCACCGACCTCGCGGCGCTCGCGGCAGGCGTGACTCCCGCCACGGTACGGAAATGGGCAAGCCGCGGAAAGCTGACCCGGTACGGCCGTCCCGGTCGCGCGGAGTACGACCTCGAAGAACTGCGGATCCTCGCCGGAAACGCCGCAGCGAACAGAGCTCATTCATAACGGAAACCCGCCGGAAACGCCCTTCCTCCCGATATCAGGCCCGCACGCCCGCGGGCCTGAAAGGCATGCCCGCACGCGGCCTCCCAGGAGGAGGAAATCTTCCACAGAAACCCGGAAAGGGGTTGACCGAAACGATGGAGAGGTGTCACGCTTTTCTCACGGCACAGCTGTATCCACACGACGTCAACGGCCCTTCCGGCGCACCGGAGGGGCCGTTCGCCGTTCCCGCCCTGCGGCCGCCCGGACCCGGACCCCGGCCGCCCTCCGGAGAACGAGAGGACTTGCATGTCAGTTGAAGGTGACATCACACGGTTCATCATCACCAGTTTCGCCTCCGACGTGAGCAGCGATGAACTGCCGGCGGACCTCGACCTGCTGGACACCGGCGTGGTGGACAGCCTTGGCCTGCTGCGCCTCATCGCATGGGTCGGCGACGAGTACGGAATACCGGTGATGGAGAAGGACATCTCTCCCGCCCAGTTCAGCTCGGTGGATTCCATCGCGGAATTCATTCGCGAAGCACGTTTCGTCTAGTTCCGCAGGAGGACCGCCATGATCGTTCGCAACAAGTCCGAGATGACCGGTGTCAGCTGGGGGAACGGGGAGAGCTACCGGTTCCTCGTCGAGAACGACCGGATGGGTTTCACCGTGGCCCACACCACGGTGAAAGCCGGGTCGAAGTCCCCGCTTCACTACCGAAGGCATCTCGAGGCCTGCTACTGCATAGCCGGCCGTGGACAGGTCATCACCGAGGACGGCACCGCGCACGACATCGAGCCCGGTGTCATGTACGCCCTGGACCAGCACGACCGGCATTTTCTGATCGCCGGCCCCGACCGCGACCTGGAGCTGGTCAGCGTCTTCAGCCCGTCCCTGCGGGGCGACGAGCGGCACAGCTTCGACACCGACGAGTTCTCCCACTACTGAATACCGGAACCGCCGAACGGGCCGGCCCTGCTCCGGGACACCGCACCCGGGCGGTCCCGCTCGCGCTCCGACCACGGACGGCGCACGGTCGCCGCCCACCACTCCCGCCGCCCCTCGCGGCGCCCCGACCCAGGAGGTACGACATGCCCGTGACCGACCCCACACCCCTGTTCTCGGTCTCCGAGGAGGTGGCTGACGCGATGGCGTCGGGCCACCCGGTGGTGGCGCTGGAGTCTTCCGGAGTGGTGCAGGGCCTTCCCTACCCGCTGAACCTGGAGACCGCCCTCGGTATCGATGCCGCCATCCGGGCCAACGGCGCCGTGCCGGCCCGCACCGCCATCGTCAACGGCAGGTTCGCGGTCGGCATGTCGCCGGAGCAGCTGGAGATGTTCGCCACCAGCCCGGACATGCCCAAGATCAGCACCAGGGACATCGGCCCCGCGCTCGCCTCCGGCGGCCACGGCGGGACGACCGTCTCGGCATCTCTGGTGGCCGCCGGCCACGTGGGCATCGAGGTCTTCGCGGTCGCCGGGATCGGCGGTGTGCACTTCGGCGCGCAGCAGTCCTTCGACGTCTCCGCCGACCTCATCGAATTCACCCGGCACCGGGTCACCACCGTCTGCGCGGGAGCAAAGTCGCTGCTGGACCCCGCCCTCACCCTGGAGTACCTGGAGACGCAGGGCGTCCCGGTCGTCGGCTACCGCTGCGACGACTTCCCCGCCTACTACTGCGTCTCCAGCGGGCAGCGCAACCCGCGCCGCATCGACAACCTCACCGAGCTGGCCGCGGCCGCCCGTCTGCACTGGCAGGCGGGCAACCGGGGCGGCTTCCTCGTCACACACCCCATCGCCGAGGAGGACTCCCTGCCGTCCGAGGAGATCTACGGTCTGATCCACCGGACCCAGACCGATGCCGCCCGCGCCGGCATCAGCGGGCCGGCGATGACACCGCACATCCTGAGCAAGGTCTCGGCGGCCACCAAGGGGCGGACGGCCGAGGCCAACCGCTCGGTGCTGCTGTCCACCAGCGCTCTGGCCGCGCAGGTGGCCGTCGCGATGAGCCGGCGGCCGGCCCCGGTGGGTGCCGCGTGACCGGGCCGGCGGGAGCGGTCCTTTTCGATCTGGACGGGACGCTGGTGGACACTCCCGGCGGGATGACGCAGGTGCTGCGCGCGGTGCTGCGGGAGACCGGCCGGGAAGTGGCCGACGACCGGCTGCGTGCCACCGTCGGCAGGCCACTGGCCGCCTCGTTCGCCGGCCTGCTGGGGCTGCCCGCCGACCATCGCGATGTGGGGCGGGCGGTGGGGCGCGCACGGGAGCTCTTCACCGAGACCGTGATCCCCACCGCCCGCGATCTGGTCTTCCCCGGCGTCCCGGAACTGCTCGCGCGGCTGCGGGAGCAGGGCCGGCCGCTCGCGATCGTCACCAGCAAGGTCAGGACCAGCGCCGAGGAGCTGCTCGGTGCGACGGGCCTGGCCGACGCCTTCGACACGCTGTCCTGCCACGGGATGGCGGCGCGCGGGAAGCCGCACGGCGATCTGGCTCTGCTGGCCGCCGCCGCGCTGGACACGCCTCCCGGGCGGTGCGTGGTCGTCGGGGACGCGGTGGACGACATGAGCATGGCGCGGGCCGCCGGCATGACCGGTTACGGCGTCGACTACGGCGTCGCCACGGAGGGGGAGCTGCGGACGGCCGGGGCCCGCGATGTCGTCGGCTCGGCCGGCGCCCTGCCCGCCCTGCTGGGATGCGCGGACCGGCCCTCCTCCGGACTGACAGCCACCGGACCGCCTGCCGTTCGCTGAATCCCCGTTCCCGCTCACCGACCCCCTCTTCCGTTCGGTTCAGACCAAGGGTGATCCTCATGGCCCCATCGGGCACCGGTGCCGCCGCTCGGCACCGCTCGGCCAACGCGTCCCTGGCGATTCTCGCCGTGGCGCAGTTCCTCATCGCGCTCGACTACTCCATCGTCTACATCGCGCTCCCCAGCATCGGCGGCGAGTTCGACCTGACGGAGAGCACGATCCAGTGGGTCGTCAGCGGCTACGCCGTGTTCTTCGCCGGCTTCCTCATCGTCGGTGGCCGGGCCTCCGACCGCTTCGGTCCCCGCAGACTCTTCATCGCCGCGATGCTGCTCTTCGGCATCGCCGCCATGGCGGGCGGCCTGGCTTCCGGCACGCCGACGCTACTGGTGGCAAGGGCGGTGCAGGGCGTGGCCGCGGCGGCCCTGCAGCCCGCGATCATCGCGCTGATCAACACGACGTTCGCCGCCGGACCGGAACGCAACCGGGCCCTGTCCGTGTGGGGCACGGTCGGCGCGTCAGGGCTGGCCGCCGGCGTCATCACCGGTGGCCTGCTCACCACGGTGTCGTGGCGCTGGGTCTTCCTCATCAACCTCCCGCTGGCCGTCGTCTGCGCGCTGGCCGCGCCGAGGCTGCTGCCCAGAATCAAGGCCGCGCGCCGGTCCACGACGCTGAACGTGCCGAGCGCTGTGCTGTGCACGGGGACGGTGCTGTCCGCGGCCCTGGCACTCACCCAGGCGTCCGGCAAGGGGTGGACGCATCCCAGCACGCTGGCAGGGTTCGCGGTGGCCGCCGTACTGCTGGTCGCCTTCCTCGCCCGTGAGCGGCGCAGCGTCAAGCCGCTGGTCGATCCGCTGCTGACCCGCACCCGCTGGCTGATGGTCGGCTGCGGGGCCACCGCGCTGTACATGGCCAGTGTCGGCAACCAGTTCTTCGTGGTGACGCTGCTCGTCCAGGAACTGCGCGGCTACGGGCCTCTGGCGGCCGGGCTGGCGTTCCTGCCGATGGCCGTGGCGATCGCCCTGGCCAACTCGGTCTCCGCCCGCATCGTCGCCGTCCTCGGGGTACGGCGCACCCTCACCTCGGCCTTCGCCGTCGCCTCCGCCGGGCTGCTGCTGCTCGCCTTCCAGACCCGGGGCGACAGCTATCTGGTGGATCTGCTGCCGGGGCTCCTCATCACCGGTTTCGCACACGGTGTCATCTACGTGACGATGTTCATCGCGGGTACGGCCGATGTCGAGGACCGCAACCAGGGCGTCGCCGGGGCGCTGATGACGACGTCCCAGTACATGAGCGGGGCGCTGGGCATCGCGGTGCTGGTTCTGGTGCTCGGCCCCGCACCGCAGCAGGCCGACTTCGGCTGGGCGTTCACCGCCACCGCGGTGGCCGCCGCGCTGGGAGGCGTGCTTGCCTGGTTCGGTCTGGCCCGGCCTTCCTCCCCGCCCCGTCCCGCCCCGGCCGTGGAAACGGTGCCCGTGACCGGGGGAGAGAAGCCATGAGACAGCACTCCTGGCTCGCCCAGCTCGGTGTCCTGGTCATCCACAACGATCCGGTGGTCGAGGCGGAACTCGCGGGCATGGCGCCGTCCGGCGTGACGGTTCACGCCGCCCGCTTCGAGAGCCCCACCAGCAACGGCGACGAGTACACCGGGACCCCCTGGCAGGAGATGACGGCCTCGCCGGACGTCCGGCGAGGGATCGTCCAGCTCGGGCAGATGGACCTGTCCGCGATCTGCCTGTGTTTCGGCTCCGCCAGCTTCTTCGGGGGGCGGGAGTTCGACCGCGGGTTCAGCTCGGCGGCACGGAAGCTGGCCGGCGGCACCGAGGTCTTCACCGCGGGCGAGGCGATCCGCGGGGCCATGGCCGCGCTGGGCATGAGCCGTCCGCTGGTGGTGGCGCCGCCCTGGTTCACCGCTCCTACCTTCGACGCCACCCGCGGCTATCTCGCCGAGGCCGGGTTCGGTGTGGCGGACCTGCTCCAGTACCAGCTGGACTCCCGGTGGCGCGGCGTCCGCAGGCATCAGCTGTTCGACCGGGGCGGCCGCTGGGAGGTGGATCCCGAGGAGGTGTGCCGGCAGGTCTCCGAGCGCTTCCCGGACGACGCGGACGGGGTCCTGATTCCCGGGAGCGGCTTCCGGTCGTGGGAGGCCGTCAGCCACCTGGAGAGCCGGCTGGGCGTGCCGGTGGTGACGTCCAACCAGGCCTGCCTGTGGCGCCTGCTCACTCTCACCGGGGTCGACGTGGACGTCCCCGGCGCGGGCCGTCTGCTGTCCGTGCGGCCGGCGGCCGTCTGACACATCGCAGTCACCGTCCCCCCGCGGGGCCGCGTCCGGGCGTCCGGGCACGGCCCCGCACCCACGTCTGGAGGAATCCTTCATGCCGTCCCGATCGTTCGTCGACGCGTTCGACGCGCAGGTCCGCGCCCGGCCCGCCGCTCCCGCCCTCAGCTGGGGCGAAGAGGTCGTCGGCTACGGCGGACTGGACCGCCTGGCCCGTCGTGCCCACCGCTCGCTGGCGGCCCTGGCCATCCCCGACGGCGTCCCGGTCTGCGTCCCGGCGCGCAAGTCCCCGGAGACCGTCGCCCTGCTCCTCGCGTGCTTCCGGGCGGGCCGTCGGGTTCTGGTGCCGGCCTCCGGCCTGGGCGCGCAGGCACTGTCGGCCGTCTGCGCGGCGTCCGGATGCACCCATGTGCTGGAAGCCTCCGGTGCCGCGGTGCGCGGCTCTCCGGTGGACCCGGCCCCGGCCCGGCCGGCGGACCTGCCGCCCGGCCCCGGCCTGCTCCTTACCACCTCCGGATCGACCGGTACGCCCAAGACGGTCGTGCTGTCGGACGAGGGCACCGACCGTTTCCGCTCCTGGGCCGCACCCGCTTTCGGTATCGGCCCCGGGACCGGGGTGCTGAACTACGCGCCCCTCAACTTCGACCTGTGCCTGCTCGATGTGTGGACCTCGCTGGCGGCGGGCGCCTGCGTCCACCTGGTCGACTCCGGCCGGGCGGCCGACGGACCGCACCTGGTACGGCTGTGCGCCGAGCGGGCGCCGCGGGTACTCCAGGCGGTGCCGCTGTTCTTCCGGCTGCTGGACCGGGCGGCGGCGCCGGGGCAGACCTTCCCCGGCGCCCGGGAGATCCTCGTCACCGGTGAGGCCGCGCCGCCCGCCCTTCTGGCACGGGTCTCCGCCATGTTCCCCGGGGCCCGGATGTGGAATGTCTACGGATGCACGGAGACGAACGACAGTTTCCTGCACGAGGTCACGCCCGAGGAGATCCGCGGCCCCGGGCCCGTGCCGATCGGGCGTCCCGTCGACGGGGTGCGGGCCCGCGTCGTCGACGGGGACGGCCGGGTGCTGAGCGGCGCGTGCGCCGGGGAACTCGTGGTGGCCACCCCGTTCCAGGCCAAGGGCTATACGGACCCGGAACTGACCGGGGACAAGTGGGACGGGCAGTGGTTCCGCACCGGTGACCTGGTGCGGCGTGACGAGCACGGCCTGGTGTTCCTGACCGGCCGCAATGACCACCAGGTCAAAGTGCGGGGGGTGCGCACCAACCTCCAGGAGGTCGAACAGGTCGTCCTCTCCCACCCGCAGGTGATGGAGGCCGCGGTGATCGCGGTACCGGACGAGGCGGCGGGCACCGTGCTGCATTCGGTGGTCCGCCGGACACCCGGCTCCGGCATGAACGGACTGCGGCTGCGCGTCCACTGCGCCTCCCGGCTCCCCCGGACGGCGATCCCCGGCGTGATCGAGATCACCGACGAAGAACTGCCGCGCACCCCCACCGGGAAGGTCGACCGGGCCGCTCTCGGACGGCCTCGGGTACCGGAGGGCAGGCCCGGCGCGGCCATGACCACACGATGACCGGTCCCGCGCGGACCCCGAAGGAAGAGATGTGAACCGTGATCGAGTGGAACGAGGACCAGCGCGCGCTGCGCGCAGCGATCGAGGACATGGGCGCGGCGCTCGGGGAAGGCCACCTGCAACGGGACGCCGACGAGGAGTTCCCCGGGGCGGCATGGAAGCGGCTGCGCGAGACGGGCTTGTTCGGCATGCCCTTCGACACCGAATGGGGCGGTCTCGGCCAGGATCTGCTCACCACGATGTATGTGCTCGAGGGTCTGGGACACCGGTGCCGTGACGGCGGACTGGGTTTCTCCGCCTCCACCCATCTGGTGAGCACGGGGGTGCCGCTCCACAGGTTCGGCTCCCGGGCGCTCAAGGAGCGCTACCTGCGGCGGGTGTGCGACGGGACGGCGATCGGCGCGCACGCGATCACCGAGCCGGAGGGCGGCTCCGATGTGATGGCGATGCGCACCTCGGCGGTGCGCGAGGGCGAGGAGTTCGTGCTCAGCGGCAGCAAGGCGTTCGTCAGCAACGGGCCGGTGGCCGATGTCTTCGTGGTCTACGCCCGGACCGGCAGGCGCGGCAGTCCGGCGGCCCTCACCGCGTTCCTCGTGGACCGCGACACTCCGGGTCTGACCCTCGGCCGTCCGGTGGCCAAGATGGGGCTGCGCACCTCGCCTCTGTGCGAACTGTTCCTCCAGGACTGCCGGGTCCCCGCGGCCAACGTGCTGGGGGCGGCCGGCTCCGGCTTCCTGATTCTCGACCACGTCATGAAGTGGGAGATCCTCTGCTCCTTCGTCATCAACCTGGGCGAGATGCAGCACCGGCTGGAGCGGTGTATCGAATACGCCAACCAGCGCACGCAGTTCGGCAGACCGATCGGGGCGAACCAATCGGTGTCGAACCGGATCGTGGAAATGAAGATCGCCGTGGAGAGCTCCCGCAAGTGGCTCTACGACACGGCCCGGAAGCTCCAGGACGGCCGGAACGTCACGGCCGACCTGGCCATCAGCAAGCTCATCACCAGCGAGAGCAACGTCAGTTCGGCACTCGCCGCGGTCCAGATCTTCGGAGGCTACGGCTACACCGCCGAGTACGGACTGGAGAAGGACCTGCGCAACGCGGTGGCCGGGACCATCTACTCGGGCACCTCCGACATCCAGCGCCAGCGCATCGCCACCATGATCGGCCTGTGAGGGAGACCAGCCATGACTGTCCGCACCATCCAGGAGAACCTGCTCCGCCCGACCGAGTTCATCGATCACGACGGCCCCGAGGTACGCGGGTTCGTCCGGAAGGTGCTGCCGGACGGCGGCGCCGCCATGAGTGAGGTGGAACGTGCCTGCGCGCTGTACTACGCGGTGCGGGACGGCATCCACTACGAGGTCTACGGCGCGGACCTCTCCCGTGAGGGACTCCGGGCCGGCGCCACCATCAGCCGCGGGACCGGTTTCTGCGTCCACAAGTCGGTGGTCTACGCGGCCGCCCTGCGCGCGGTCGGGATACCCAGCCGCATCTACTACGGGGACGTCCGCAACCACCTGGCCTCGCCACGGCTGGAGGAGCTGGTCGGCGGCAAGGTGTTCTGTTTCCACAGCCTGACCACCGTGTACTTGGAGGGCCGGTGGGTGCGGGCGACTCCGGTCTTCAACGCGTTGCTCTGCAAGCTCTACAAGATCCGCCCACTGGACTTCGACGGCCGCAGCGACAGCATGTACCACCCGTTCGACGAGGACGGCCGCCGGCACATGGAGTTCCTGCGTTCCCACGGCGACTTCGACGACGTGCCCTACGACTTCCTGATCGACGGCCTCCGGAAGGCCCACCCCCGCCTGTTCGAGAACGGCGTCACCACGGCCGGCGGTTCTCTCGTCGCCGACGCCGCGGGCGCCTGAGCCGGACTGTCCGCCGTCCGCCCTCCCCACCCCGCCTCCCCCTCCCGAGAACCGGAAAGAGGAAGACCATGCCCAGCCCACCGCGCCGGCGAAGCTCCGCCCGGCTCCACGCGTTCACCTGGCCGGCCGTTGTCGCGGTCTCCTTCCTGCTCGCCGGTGTCGCCTGGTACGTCTACACCAACGACGCGTACTGGAGCCAGCGATGGACGGTCGATCTGACCGTCTACCTGGCCAGTGGCGAGACCGTGCGGGCAGGCGGGTCACTGTACGACCTGGTTGTCATGTCCCCGCTATACGGCGAGATGCCGTACCTCTACCCGCCCCTGACCGCGATGGCGTTCTTCGTTCCCCTGTCCTATCTCCCGGCCGGGGCGGCCGCCCTGGTCTGGAACACCGTCTCCCTGGTGGCCCTCGGGGCCGTGGTCTGGCTGACGCTGGGCATCGCCGGCATCCGCGACGGCAAGGCCAAGGTCGCTCTCACCCTCGCCGGCCTGATCCTGGCCACCTGCCTCCTCCCGGTCCGCGTCCAGCTCATCGCGGGCCAGATCAACATGTTCCTGCTGCTGCTCGTGCTGATGGACTTCCGCCGCTCGGCGGGCAAGTGGCGGGGCATCGGAATCGGCATCGCGGCAGGACTGAAGATCACCCCCCTGATCTTCATCGCGTACCTGGTCATCACCCGCCGCTGGGGTGCCGCACGCAACGCCGTGGCGGCCTTCATGGCCACCGTTGCCGTGGGATTCCTTCTCGCCCCCGCCGACTCCGCCACCTACTGGGGCGGACTGGTCTTCCACTCCTCACGGGCGGGCGGCGTCTTCGACACCCCGAACCAGTCCCTGTCCGGAGCGCTGGCCAGGGTGCTCTCGGGTGAGCAGTTCGCCAACTGGTGGCTGGTGGTGCTCGGGGTGGTGGCCGTCTACGGTCTGGCCGTCGCGGCCTGGGCCTTCCGGCGCGGCGCCGACTTCCTCGGCTTCTCCGCGACCGCCGTCACCGGCCTGCTGGTCTCCCCCATCAGCTGGGAGCACCACTGGGTCTATGTCATCCCCCTGCTCATCTGGCTGACCGTATGGGCCCACCGCCGTCGCGCGAGGGCCGTCGCCGCGGTCACGGCCGTGCTGGTGGCCGTCTTCACCGTCCGGGTCTTCATGCTCCTGGGCATCGAGGAATCCCCGCCCGCGCCGATGGCCCTGGCCGCCTGGGAACAGGTGATCGCCGCCATGTTCCCGCTGACCGGTCTGCTGCTCCTGCTGCTGGGCCCGTTGTGGGTCAGGCGCCACTTCGAGCCCGCCTCCGCGCCGAGGGACTTCATCGCCGGGGACCCCCCGCAGCACGGCCCGACCCCACCACGGGAGGACGCCGCCGACCCGGTCCCGGACCGGGTTCCCGCCGGCGCGGCCCCGCCCTCGCGGCCGGCCTGATCAGGGGCTGGTGCCGCCGACCGGCCGCGCCCGCTCCTTCCGCACCGGCCCGGACCGCTTCCGGGCACACCCCCTGCCGGCACCGCGCCGGCACCGACCGCGCGAGGTACCCATGACACGCACATCCCCCGGCGTGAGCGCGCCCGGGAAAGCCCTCCGCCGGGCCGCCGGCTTCCAGCCGGCGCCCCGCCCCGCTGCCGCGACGCCGGACACCACCACCGTCGAGATCGTCGTCCCCGTTCACAACGAGGAACGCGCGCTTCCCGGCTGCTTACGGACCCTGCACGCCCGGCTGCGCGACGAGCTGCCCTATCCCTGGCGCATCACCGTCGCCGACAACGCGAGTACCGACCGGACCCTGGACGTCGCCCACGAACTCGCCGCGGAACTGCCCGGCGTCGGCGTCGTCCACCTGGAACGGAAGGGAAAGGGCGTTGCCCTGCGCACGGTCTGGGGTGCCAGCGACGCGGACATCGTCGCCTACATGGACGTCGATCTGTCCACCGGCCTGGACGGCCTGCTGCCCCTGATAGCCCCGCTGGCCAGCGGCCACTCCGACCTGGCGATCGGCAGCCGCCTGGCCCCCGGCGCCCGCACCCGCCGGGGCACCCGCCGGGAGGTTCTCTCGCGCGGCTACAACACACTCATCCGGCTGACCCACGGTGCCAGGTTCCGGGACGGCCAGTGCGGGTTCAAGGCAGCCCGGACCGAAGTCCTGCGGCCCCTGCTGGAAGTCACTCGTGACGACGGCTTCTTCTTCGACACCGAACTGCTCATCCTGGCCGAGCACAACGGCCTGCGGGTGCACGAGGTCCCCGTCGACTGGATCGAGGATCTCGACACCCGGGTCGACGTGGCAGGGACCGCGGTGAAGGACCTGAGAGGACTGTGGCGCATGACCCGCATGAAGGCCACGGGCGCGGCCACCGTCTCCCTGCCGCGCCGGCCGGAGCCGACCGCGGAGCACCCCGACGCGGTGCTGGCTCCCGGACGCCGCCGGGGCCACCTGAGCTGGGAGCTGAGCTGCTTCATCGCCATCGGCATCGCCTCGACCGCCGGACACGCACTGCTGTACTGGCTGCTCCGCTCGTGGTGGTCCCCGGCTCTGGCCAACCTGGTCACCATGGTGGTGCTCACCGTGGCGAACACCGAGGCCAACCGCCGGTGGACCTTCCGCGGCTCCCGGGCCGGCCCGGTCCGCGCCCACCTCGGGGCCGGCATGCTCTTCGTACTCGGCTACCTCATGACGCTCGGGGCGGTGCTCGCCTACCGGGCGGCGGAACCCGGGGCCTCGGCGGCGGCGGAGAGCCTGGTGCTGGCGGGTGCCGCCGTGCTGGTCACGGCCGTCCGGTTCACCGTCCTGCGGACGGCGGTGTTCGGCCGTCCCCCGGCCCCGGACCGGGGCGGCACCGCGACGGACGGAGAACGCCGCAGGCCGGGCGGCGGCCCCGGCTGACCGCTACAGCCCGGGGTCATCTGCCCGCTTCCCGGTACCCGTCCGCACGGCCGTCAGCGGCCGGCGGGCGGGCCGGGGCGGCCGAGGAGTTCGGCTTGGGCGGGGCTGAGCGGAGTGCCGGCCTCGTCCGTGAGTTGCCCGACGAGCAGATCGGCGGTGTGCGTGATGTGCGCCCGCAGCGCGCTCATGGCCGCGTCCGGGTCCCGGGCGGTGACGGCGGCGAGCACGGGTTCGTGCTCGGCGGCGATCTCCCACAGGTTCCGGGAGCGGCCGACGGTCGAGGTGCCGAGCGTCGTGGTGGTGTCGCGCAACCCGTCGACGACGGCGGCCAGCCGGGCGTTGCCCCCGGCGAGCAGCAGCAGTTGGTGGAACTGACGGTCGTGCCGCATGAACCGGGCGTCGTCGCCCCCGTCGGCCATCGCCCGCATCGCGTCGAGCTCCTGCCGGAGCGCGGCGACCAGCGTGTCGTCGGCGTTCCGGGCCGCCAGTCCGGCTGCCGGCACCTCCAGCAGCAGACGCAGGTGGAAGACCTCGACGATCTCCTGCGGGTCACGCTTGAGCACCCGGAAACCCCGGTTGCGCTCGAAACGCACCATGCCGGCCTCGGCCAGGCGCAGCAGGGCCTCACGGACGGGGGTCCTGGAGATCTTCAGCCGCTCGGCCAGCTGGTACGCGGAGTACAGCTCACCGGCCTTGAGCTCACCGCTGAGCACCGCCTCACGAACGGCCTGCACGACCTGGTCGGTGAGGGAGGATGCCCCCTGGATCTCGCGCACCCGCAGCCCCCTGTTCGGTTCCGCTGCGCAGCTTACCCGTCACCGGCGCCGTCCCCTCCTCCGGCGTCCTCTGCCCTCCGCGGAGCAGTTCCTTTCCCTCCGGCAGCGGCGCCTCCACCGCGGACGGGTGGCGCGCGGCGCGTCGTCGCGCACCCCCTTGACAGGTAGCATGCTACATGCGACCGTCCTGCTCCGACGGGCCGGCCAGCGGAGGCCGCCCCGGACTGGAGGTGGATTCCGTGCCTGCCAACAAGGTCCACGTGCTCGGCTGCGGCGCGATGAGCTGCGACTTGACCTGGCTGCTGCTCAAGCCCGGCCGTACGATCCGGCCCCGTGCCGACCGTGACAAGCCGGTCGAGTGGTACCCCTGCACCACTCACTGCGTGCTCGTCGAAACCCCGGACGGGATGCTGCTGTGGGACACCAGCTGCCCTCGCGACTGGGAGACCCGCTGGGTCCCGACAGGTCTGCAGGAGTTCTTCCCCTACGACCAGGTGAGCGACGAGGAGTACCTCGACTCGCGCCTCGGCCAGCTCGGGGTCTCGCCGGGGGACATCGACTACCTGGTCCTCTCCCATCTGCACTTCGACCACGCGGGCAACATCGGCCTGTTCGCCGGCACCGGAGCCAGGATGATCTGCAACGACAAGGAGAAGGAGTTCGCCTTCGGATACGAAGGAGCCTTCAACGGCGCGCACCTCAAGGCCGATTACGAGGCGTACGACTTCGAGACCGTCAGCGGGGATGTCGAGATCCTCCCCGGCGTCACCCTGATCGAGGCGCCCGGTCACACCCCGGGCACGATGGCGATGAAGGTCGACCTGCCCGAGACCGGGACCATGATCTTCACCTCGGACGCGGTCTACATGGGTGACTCCTACGGCCCGCCCGCCGTCCCCGCCGCCATCGTCAACGACCTGGCCGCCTGGTACAGCTCGGTGGAGAAGATCCGCGGCATCGCCGAACGGTCCGACGCCACCGTCGTCTTCGGTCACGACGCCGCCCAGCTGCGGTCCATGCGCCTGGCCCCGAACGGCTTCTACCTCTGATCGTCCCGGGCCGGCCGCCCCGCAGCGTCCGGCCGGCCCGCCCCCTCCCTGGAGAAGCACATGAGTACCACCCATCCGGCCGGGCCCGAGACGGTGTTCACCTACGGCGCCCCGGCGCTGAAGTTCGGTCCCGGTTCCTCCGGTGAGATCGGCTTCGACCTCGCTCAGCACGGCGCACGCCGGGCCCTGGTGATCACCGATGCCGGGGTGGCCGCCACCGGGGCCCCGCAACGGATCGCCGACCAGATGAGCGGCTTCGGGATCGAAGCCCAGGTCTACGACGGCGTACACATCGAGCCCACCGACATCAGTCTGGACCAGGCCGTGGAGCACGCCCGGGCCACGGGCCCGTGGGACGCCTTCGTGGCGGTCGGCGGAGGCTCCAGCATCGACACCGCCAAGGCCGTCAACCTGCTCAGCACCAACCCGGGCGAGTTGATGGACTACATCAACGCCCCCGTGGGCAGGGCGCGGGTTCCGGCCGAGCCGCTCAAGCCGCTGGTCGCCGTGCCCACCACCACCGGGACCGGCTCGGAGTCCACCACCATCTGCGTGCTGGACGTCCTGTCCCTGAAGGTCAAGACCGGCATCAGCCACACCCGGCTGCGACCCGCCCTCGCCGTCATCGACCCGGACCTCACTGCCACCCAGCCGTCCGGAGTGACGGCGGCCAGCGGCATGGACATCCTCTGCCACGCCCTGGAGAGCTACACGGCCCGGCCGTACGACGCCTACGACCGCAAACGCCCCGAGCAGCGGGTGCCCTACTGCGGCGCCAACCCGATCTCCGACGTGTGGTCCGAACGTGCCATGCACCTGCTCGCGGGAGCTTTCCGCACCGCCGTCCGCCACGGCGACGACGCCCGCGCGCGCTCCGACATGGCGCTGGCCGCCACCTTCGCGGGCCTGGGCTTCGGCAACGCCGGTGTGCATATCCCGCACGCCAACGCCTACCCGATCGCCGGCCGGGTGAAGGACTTCAGGCCCTCCGGCTACCCCCGGGACGAAGCGATGGTGCCGCACGGAATGGCGGTCTCCCTCACCGCTCCCGAAGCCTTCCGCTTCACCTTCTCCGCGCAGCCCGAACGGCACCTGCGCGCGGCGGAGATCCTGGCTGCCGGCGCGGACCTGCCGGACGACCCCGCCGAGCGCCTTCCGGCCGCGATCCAGCGCCTGATGCGCGACATCGGCATCCCCAACGGCATCGGCGGTGTCGGCTACGGTCACAGCGACATCCCGGACCTGGTGGACGGCGCCATGAAGCAGCAGCGGCTGCTGGCCACCGCCCCGCGCGAGGTCACCGAGGACGACATCGCCGGCATCCTCGAACGTTCCCTCGCCCTGTGGTGAGCCCCGTGGCGAAAGGAGAACCCCATGGCCATCTATGAACTCGCCTGCGCCACCGGACACCGCTTCGAGGTGATCCAGTCGTTCAGCGCCGCGCTGCCGCACTGCCCGCACTGCGGCGGCACCACCCGCAAGGTGCCCAGCACCTTCGGCATCGGTGGTGTGGCCGCCGTGCCTCCCCCTCCGGAGCGGATGCCGCAGACCTGGAAGGGGACCTACCGCGGTGACCGCGAGTACGTCACCGCCCTTCAGCGCACCGCCGAGGCCCGGCGGAAGCTGGAGGACAAGCATCCCGAACTGGCCGGCGACCGGCGCCCGATCCTCGCTCACGAAGGACGGTTCGAAGGGGCCCCGCTGCGTGCCGGCGACACGGTGCCGTCCACCGCCGGTCCCTCAGGCCACCACAGCCACGGGCACGAGCACGGCCACGGGCACGGGCACGGGCACGGGCAGGGCGGTGGCGACAGCGGAGCCGGGGGGACCGGCACCGGCTCCGCATAGCGGCACCCGCACGCGGCACCAACTCCGCCTCCGCGCGGCAAGGACGACAGAAGAAAGGACAACGTGTTGAGGAACTCCCCCGAGGGCGGCACGGGAGGGCTGGCGGAGCGGCTCCGCCGCGCCGGGGTGGCCGAGGTCGACGTCACCCCGCGGCGGCGGGCCGAGTACTCCGGTGACGCCTCGCTGTACCGCGTGGTGCCGCGTGCCGTGGTCTTCCCCCGGCACCCCGACGAGGCCGCTGCGGTCCTCGATGTGTGCCGAGCCGAGGGGGTGCCGCTCACCTCGCGCGGGGCCGGCACGTCGATCGCGGGCAACGCGGTCGGCGCCGGCGTGGTGCTCGACTTCTCCCGGCACATGAACTCCGTGCTCTCCGTCGCCCCGCAGACGCGTACCGCCGTGGTCGAACCGGGGGCCGTGCTCGCCTCGCTCCAGCGCGCCGCGGCGCCCCACGGCCTGCGGTTCGGCCCCGACCCCTCCACTCACAACCGCTGCACACTCGGCGGAATGATCGGCAACAACGCCTGCGGGTCACGGGCCCTCGCCTACGGCCGGACCGGCGACAACGTGGTGGCCCTCGACATCCTGGCCGGCACCGGTGAGCGCCTCACCGTCGGCGCACCGGGCGGGAACGACGACCTCTCCCCCCTGCTGGCCCGGCTCCGCAAGGTCACCCGCTCCCACCTGTCGGTCATCCGCACCGAACTGGGCCGCTTCCCCCGCCAGGTCTCCGGCTACGCCCTCGAACACCTGCTGCCCGAGAACGGCTTCGACGTGGCCCGGATGCTCGTCGGCTCGGAGGGCACCTGCGCGGTCACCCTGGGGGCCACTGTGCGGCTGGTGGCCGCCCCGGCCGCGACCGTGCTCGTCGTGCTGGGTTACCCCGGTATGGCGGAGGCCGCCGACGCGGTGCCCGCCGTGCTGCCCCACGCACCGGTCGCACTGGAGGGCATCGATGCCCGGATCGTGCAGGTGGTGCGGGACCGGCGCGGCACATCCGCGGTTCCTCCGCTGCCCAACGGCGCCGGGTGGCTGTTCGCCGAGGTACCCGGCGCCACCGCCGGCGAGGCACGGCGTGCCGCGGCAGACCTGACCGCCGCCGCCGGGGCCCTGGACAGCGTTGTCGTCACCGACCCCGCGCGGGCCGCCGCGCTGTGGCGGATCCGTGAGGACGGCGCGGGACTGTCCGCCCGAACCCCGGCCGGCGCCACCGCGCACGCGGGCTGGGAGGACGCCGCCGTACCACCGGAGCACCTCGGTGCCTACCTGAGGGACTTCGATGCCCTGCTCACCGAGCGCGGCCTGACCGGCACCCCCTACGGTCACTTCGGCGACGGCTGCCTGCACGTCCGCATCGACTTCCCTCTCCACCGGCCCGGCGGCACAGCCGTGTTCCGCGACTTCCTGCACGACGCCGCGCGGCTGGTCGCCTCCTACGGCGGGTCGCTCTCCGGCGAACACGGCGACGGCCGGGCCCGCGGGGAACTCCTGCCACTGATGTACTCACCCCAGGCTCTGGACGCGTTCGCCGAGGTCAAGGCCGTCTTCGACCCCGGCGACCTGCTCAATCCCGGCGTGATCGTGAGCCCCCGGCCGCTGGACGCCGACCTGCGCCCCGTACCCCCCGGGAACCGGCCGGGCCTTCCCCGGCGCCGCCTAGCCCTGGCCTACCCGCACGACGGCGGAGACCTTGCCGCAGCCGTCCACCGCTGCACCGGCGTCGGCAAGTGCCGGGCCGACACCACCGCGGCCGGCGGCGTCATGTGCCCCTCCTACCTGGCGACCGGGGACGAGAAGGACTCCACCCGAGGCCGGGCCCGGGTCCTGCAGGAAATGGTCTCCGGCTCCCTGACCCCGGCGGGCTGGCGTGCCCCCGAGGTCCGCGAGGCCCTGGACCTGTGCCTGGCCTGCAAGGGCTGCGCCTCGGACTGCCCCACCGGCGTCGACATGGCCTCCTACAAGGCCGAGGTTCTGCACCAGGCCTACCGGCATCGGCTGCGGCCCGCATCCCACTACTCACTCGGCGCACTCCCCCGCTGGGCCCGGCTCGCCTCACATGCCCCGCGCGCCGTCAACCGGCTGCTGGCACTGCCCCCGGTGGCGGCCGCCGCCCGCTTCCTGGGCGGCATCGATCAGCGGCGGCCCCTCCCCCGCTTCGCGCCGCGCACCTTCCGCCAGTGGTTCGCGGAGCACGAACCGGTGGCTGCCGGCGCCGGGGAGCGGCCCCCCGTGCTGATGTGGGTGGACACCTTCACCGACCACTTCTCCCCCCGCACCGGCATCGCCGCCGTACGGGTGCTGGAGCACGCCGGGTTCGAGGTGCGCGTCACCGGTCCCGGGGTCTGCTGCGGACTGACCTGGATCAGCACCGGCCGGCTCACCACGGCCCGCCGTGTGCTGGACCGCTCCCTCGACATGCTCGCTCCGCACGTCCGGGCCGGCGTCCCGGTCGTCGGGCTGGAGCCCTCGTGCACCGCGGTTCTGCGCTCGGACGCCGCCGACCTGCTCGGCCCCGACGACGCCCGGGCCACGGCCGTCGCGCGGGCCACCCATACCCTGGCGGAACTGCTCGCCCGGCACCGCCCGCAGTGGACCCCGCCCCGTCTCGACGGGGTCGAGGCCGTTGCCCAGCCGCACTGCCACCAGCACGCGGTCATGGGCTGGGAAGCCGACGAAGAGCTGCTGCGCGCCGCCGGCGCCTCCGTCCGGACGGTCGGGGGGTGCTGCGGACTGGCCGGGAACTTCGGCGCCGAACGCGGCCACTACGACATCTCGGTCAAGATCGCGGAGAACGCGCTGCTGCCCGCCGTCCGTGCACTTCCCCCGGAGGGCGTGGTGCTGGCCGACGGGTTCTCCTGCCGTACCCAGCTCGACCACGTGGCCGGCCGCCGCGGCCGGCACCTCGCGGAACTCCTGGCCGACCGTCTGCCGACCCGCGATGACCACACCGGGCGTCCGAAAACTGTTTCCGGTGAGGGGAGTTGATACACAGCGGGCCACTGTGACGTGAAAGACTGCCGCCCGGCTCACGAGGCGTCGGAGGGAACAGGGTCATCATGACGGACCGTACGGACAACAGCGAGGCGCAGGACGGCGAGAAGCGCGACTTCGACTGGAGCTGGGCCGCGGCGGACCCCGACCACACCCCCGTCGAGATCGACACGAGCAAGCCCAGCATCGCGCGCGTCTACGACGCCGCCATCGGCGGCAAGGACCACTACCCGGTGGACCGCGCGGTGGTGGAGGCCGGCCGCAAGATCTCCCCGGCCGGGGTGGACAGCGCCCGCGTCAACCGCGACACCCTCATCCGCGGTGTGCGCTACCTCGCCGAGCAGGGCATCGATCAGTTCCTCGACCTCGGTTCCGGTCTTCCCTCGGCACAGAACACCCACGAGGTCGCCCAGGCGGTCAACCCGGAGGCCCGGGTCGTCTATGTGGACAACGACCCGATCGTCCTCGCTCACGGCCGGGCGCTGCTCGCCAGGGACAACCGCACCCGGGTCGTCACCGCCGACCTCATGGACGCCGACCACGTCCTGAACCACCCGGAGATCGACGGGTTCCTCGACTTCTCCCGGCCCCTCGGCCTGCTGATGGTCGCCGTCATCCACCACATCCTCGACGAGGAGGACCCGGCCGCCACCGTCAACTACTACAAGGACCGGCTGGCGCCCGGCAGTCACCTCTTCGTCACGCACTTCTGCAACGCCTTCCCCGAGGCGAGGGCCATGGAGCAGAACCTCATCGCCTCCCTCGGCCGCGGGCAGCTGCGCAGCAAGGAGCAGATCGAGGGCTTCCTCGACGGCCTGGAGATCGTCGAGCCCGGTGTCGTCCCGCTTCCGCTGTGGCGGCCGGACGGCCCGGTCAGCGAACCGCTGGACCACAGCGGACTGCTGATCTTCGCCGGCATGGGCCGCAAGGCCGCCGGCTCCCAGGCCTGACCCCCGAGCGGTCCGCACCGGAACCGTCCCCTCCACATTCGCACCCGGCCGTTCCCGCCGCTTCCGGTAGCGGCGGGAACGGCCGGGTGCGAATGTGGAGCCATGGGCGGAAACCACCGTATGGCCCGGCTGCCGCTGTGGGCGGGTGCCGGGGCACTGATCGGGATGGGACTGGCGGCGCGGCAGCGGCTGCTGCGTCTGGGCGCGACCGGCGACGAGGCGCGCCGGGTGTACCCGGGGGACGAGCTCGTGCCGGACGCCGACGGCCAGTCCACCATGGCCACGACGCTGCCTGCTCCGCCGGAACAGGTGTGGCCGTGGCTGGTGCAGATGGGCTGCGACCGGGCCGGCTGGTACAGCTGGGACCGCGCGGACAACGCGGGGCGGCCCAGCGCCGACCGGCTCGTGCCGCAGTGGCAGGACCTGGCGGAGGGGGATCGCATCGCCTCCACACCCGACGGCCGGTCCTGGTTCACGGTCGCGCGGCTGGATCCGCTGCGGGCACTGGTGCTTCGAGCGGACCTGGAAGTGCCGTCCGGCCGTCCGTTCGATCCCTCGGGGCCGCTGCCGCGCGCCTTCACCGAGGCGGTCTGGAGCTTCCACCTGACCGGCGTGCCGGACGGTGACGGAGTGGAGGGAGACGGGGAGGGCGCCACGCGTCTGGTCGTCCGGACCCGCTACCGGAGCAGGCCGCGCCTGCTGATGGGAACACTGGATCTCGGCTTCTGGGAGCCCGCCCACGTGATCATGCAGACCGCGCAGTTCCGTCATCTCGCGGAACGGGTCCGCGGCACAGCCGGTGCGGACCCGGAGACCGGGGTCGTGACACCCGGCTGACCCGGCGGGGAAACACCCGCCGGGGACCGGATCCTTGGAGGTACCGATGGCAGCTGCGGCAGCACGCCCCCATCCGCTGCGGGTGGAAGCCTCGGTGGACCCGGGACTGACCCGGTGGATGTGGCTGGTGAAGTGGTTCCTGGCCATCCCGCACTACATCGTGCTCGCCTTTCTGTGGATCGCCTTCGTCCTGCTGACGATCGTGGCGTTCTTCGCCATCCTGTTCACCGCCCGCTACCCCCGGGCGCTCTTCGACTTCAACGTGGGGGTGCTGCGCTGGCACTGGCGGGTTCTCTACTACGCCTTCACCGTGCTGGGCACCGACCGGTACCCGCCGTTCACTACGGCGGACGTGCCGGACTACCCGTTCCGGCTGGAGATCGCGTACCCCCAGCGGCTCTCCCGCGGGCTGGTCCTGGTCAAGTGGTGGCTGCTGGCCGTTCCGCAGTACATCGTGGTCGCGGTCCTGATGGGCGGCAGCTGGGAGCGGGAGTGGTACCCCGGGCTCGTGCCGTTCCTCTCCCTGGTCGCCGTGGTCGTCCTGGCGTTCACCGCCACCTATCCACGGCCGCTGTTCGACTTCCTGACGGGACTGGTCCGCTGGACGGTCCGGGTGAAGGTCTACGCGGCGCTGATGACGGACACCTATCCACCGTTCCGCCTCGACATGGGCGGCCGGGAACCGGGCCCGGCGCCGGAGCCGGCGGACGGGCCGCAGCCTCCGGCCCCGGGAACCCCCTGAGCGCCGGCCGCGCTCTCTCCCGGCTCAGGTGGAGTCGCGGACGACGAGGGAGGTGGGCAGCAGCACACACTTCTCCGCGCTCCCGGGTTCGGCGATCTCCTGGAGGAGAAGCCGGGTGATGGTACGGCCCATCTCCTCGACGGACTGCCGGACGGTGGTCAGGGGCGGATCGGTGTGCCGGGCGACGATGGAGTCGTCGAAGCCGACAACGGCCACGTCGTCCGGGACGCGCCGCCCCCGCCTGTTCAGCTCGGCGAGCGCGCCGGCGGCCATCACATCGGACGCGGCGAAGACCGCGTCCAGAGCGGGGCGGCGCTCCAGCAGAGCGCGCATGGCCACGCGTCCCCCCTCCTCGGTGAAGTCGGCAGGGGCGACGAGGGCGTCGTCGGGCTCGATGCCGCCCTCGGCCAGGGCGTCCGCCCACCCCTGCAGGCGGCTGTTGCCCACTTCCATGTCCAGCGGCCCGGTGATCGTCGCTATGCTGCGGCGGCCGCGTTCCAGCAGGTGGCGTACCGCCTCGGTCGCGCCGCCGACGTTGTCGGAGTGGGCGTGGTTCAGCGGCTCGTCCGGTGAGCGGCGGCCGGCCAGCACGGTCGGCAGGCCGAGTTCCTGCAGAAGCCCGGGCAGCGGGTCGTCACGGTGCACCGAGACCAGCAGCACCCCGTCGACCCGCCGGGCGGAGAGGAACTCGGTGAGCCGGTCCAGCTCGCGTTGGTCGCGGACGAGAGTGAGGAGCAACTGGACACGGGTGGTGGCCAGTTGCAGGCTCACTCCGCGGATGATGGCGGAGAAGTAGGGCTCCGCGCCCAGGCGGCTCTCCGATTCGGGGATGACCAGGGCGATGGAGTCCGTCCTGCTGGTGACCAGGCTGCGGGCCACGGAGTTGGGCACGTAGTTGAGCTCGGCTATGGCCTCCATCACCGCCGCCCTCGCCTCCGGGCTGACGAGCGGGGAGCCGTTGAGGACCCGGGAGACCGTGGTGCGGCCCACTCCGGCCCGCGCGGCCACGGTCTTGATGGTCGGCCGCCGGCTGTCGCCCATGGTCCTCTCGTCCTCTCTCGGTCCCCCCGCGGAGCCTCTTCCCCCGGCCCGGCAGGTACGTCATCGGTGCAGGCCGGAACCCGATCGCGGCGCCCTGTCCCCGGCTCCTCACCTTGCGGTGGGAGCCAGGACACATTCCGGCAACGGGATCGACTTCCGTGCTTGACACGTGCGTGTCTTCGGCGGACAGTCTTGCACAGCTCGGTGGGATCGATCCCACCACGATGGGAACGATCCCATCACGTGGCCCTGGCGAGCGCGGCACTCGGTCTCGGGGCGACATTGTCGCCGCAAGGAGGACGTAATGAGCAATGTCCGGAACATACTCGGCAGGAGAGCCGTCGCCGGCGCCGCTGCCGTGGTCTCTCTCGCTCTCGTGGCGGGGTGCGGGGGCTCCGACGACGGGGGCGGCTCCGGCTCCGGTGACGGCGACATCACCATCTCCATGGGCCTGTTCGGTGTGATGGGCTTCAAGGAGACCGAGCTGCTGGACCGTTACATGGAGGAGAACCCCGGCATCAAGATCGAGGCCGAGGTCGCCGGTGACGAGCAGACCTACTACACAGCGCTCCAGACACACCTGGCGGCCGGCAGCGGCCTGAAGGACATCCAGGGCATCGAGATCGGCCGGGCCAAGGAGCTCGTCGACACCCAGGCGGACAGGTTCGCCGACCTGTCGGACGTCGAGGGCACCGACCACTTCCTGCCCTGGAAGCTCAGCCAGGTCACCACGAACGACGGCAAGGTGATCGGCCTGGGCACGGACATCGGCCCGATGGCGGTCTGCTACCGCAGCGACATGTTCGAGGAGGCCGGGCTCCCGACCGACCGCGACGAGGTCGCCGCGCTGTGGGACGGCGACTGGGAGAAGTTCGTCGAGGTCGGCGAGAAGTTCCAGGCCAACTACGACGGCGACGCCTCCTACATCGACTCCTCCACCGGCCTGTTCAACGCCATGATCTACGGCCACTCCGAGCAGTTCTACGACCGTGACGGCGAACTGATCCACCAGGAGAACCCGGTCATCCAGGACGCGTGGGAGCTGGCCTCCCAGGCGGCCTCCTCCGGAATGACCGCCGCGCTGCGGCAGTTCCAGCCCGGCTGGGACCCGGGACTGGCCAACAGCACCTTCGCCACCACCGTCTGCCCGGCGTGGATGCTCGGCCACATCAGCGAGAAGGCCGGCCCGGACAACGCGGGCAAGTGGGATGTCGCCAAGGCCCCGAAGGGCGCCAACTGGGGCGGTTCCTTCCTCGGCGTGATGGAGGACAGCCCGGTGCAGGAGGAGGCCAAGAAGCTGGTGGCCTGGCTGACCGCGCCGGAGCAGCAGGAGTACCTCTTCGGCGAGCTGGGCAACTTCCCGTCCTCCCAGGAGGCCCTGCAGTCGGACGCGGTGACGGGTGCGACCTCCGAGTACTTCAGTGACGCCCCCATCGGTGAGATCTTCGGCGCCGCCGCCCAGGAGATCCCCGACGAGCAGGTGCTCGGCCGCAAGGACGGCACCATCAAGGACCTGTTCTCCCAGGGCCTGCAGCTGATCGAGTCGCAGGGCAGGAGCGCGGACGAGGCGTGGGACACCACGGACGACCGCATCGAGAAGGCCGTCGGCTGAACCAGCCGCCCCTGAGGAGCGAGTGGCCGCCGTGCCGGCGGCNCGATTCACGCGTCTCAGGGAAGGAAGCCCTCCTCGTGGCCACCTCCACCTCGCCACCCGAGGCCGCCGGGCCCAAGCATGCCGCGGCCGGCCCGCCGGGGGGCCGCCGCACCGGCCGTGACGGTGACCGTCCACGGCAGAAGTGGCGCAACCTGCTGCACCGGCTGGATCTCGGAGCGGCGCCCTACACCTTCATCGCGCCGTTCTTCGTCATCTTCGCCGCCTTCAGCTTCTATCCGCTGCTGTACACCTCGTGGATCTCGCTGCACCGGGTGGAACTCGCGACGCTGCACTCCCGGGAGTGGCTCGGGTTCGCGAACTACGTCCGGCTGTGGCAGGACGAGCAGTTCTGGAACGCCCTGCTGAACACCTTCACCATCGGTGTGATCTCCACCGTTCCGCAGCTGCTGATGGCGCTGGGCCTGGCGCACCTTCTCAACTACCACCTGAAGGGTTCGGCGTTCTTCCGGGTCGCCGCGCTCACGCCGTACGCCACCTCGGTCGGTGCGGCCGCGCTGGTGTTCACCATGATCTTCGAGCGCGACTTCGGAATGATCAACTGGTTCCTGAGTCTGTTCGGTGTGGACACCATCGACTGGGAGGCCAACAAGTGGCCTGCCCAGATCGCCATTTCCTGCATCGTGATCTGGCGGTGGACCGGCTACAACGCGCTGCTGTACCTGGCCGCGATGCAGGCGATCCCCAAGGACCGGTACGAGGCCGCGGCGATCGACGGTGCCTCGCGCTGGCAGCAGTTCCGGCAGGTCACCATCCCCGGCATCAAGACCACGATCGTCTTCACCATCGTGCTGTCGACCATCGGCGCCACCCAGCTGTTCGGTGAGCCGCTGATCTTCGGCCAGGGCCCGAACGGCATCACCGGCGGAGCGGAGAACCAGTACCAGACGCTCGGGCTGCTGCTGTACGAGGAGGGCTGGCGCAACTACCAGATGGGCCGCGCCGCGACCGTCGCCTGGGCGATGTTCCTGCTGCTCATCCTCGTCTTCGTCCTCCAGCGCGTGTTCGCGCGGATCTCGTCCCGACAGGAGCGGTAAGCCATGTCCACCGATACCGTCCGGGCCGGGGCGGCCGCCGGAGCGCGGCCCCTGGAGGACGACTCCCCCGCCGGCCGCCGGCCGCGGCTGTCCCTGCGTCCGGGAGCGGGGCGCCAGCACCACGCCGGTCCGGTCGCCTACGGGCTGCTGATCCTCATCTCGCTGCTGTCCCTCTTCCCGCTCTACTTCACGATGGTGGCGGCGTCGACGGACAACACCCGGGTGACCCAGACGCCTCCGCCGTTCCTCCCCGGCCCCAACCTGTTCTCCAACCTCGCGACGGCCTGGCAGGACGCCGCGATGGGCAAGGCGATGATCAACAGCCTGATCGTCGCGGGCACCATCGCGCTGTCCACCGTGCTGTTCGCGACCCTGGCCGGCTTCGCCTTCGCCAAGCTGCGTTTCAAGGGCCGCAACATCCTGATGATGCTGGTCATCGGCACGATGATGGTGCCGCCCCAGCTGGGTGTGGTGCCGCTGTTCATGATGATGTCCGAACTCGGCTGGGGTCAGCGACTGCCGTCGGTCATCTTCCCCACGCTGGTGAGCGCCGTCGGCGTGTTCTTCATGCGGCAGTACCTCAAGGAGGCCCTGCCGGACGAACTCGTCGAGGCCGGCCGGGTCGACGGAGCACACTCGCTGCGGATCTTCTGGAGCATCGTGCTGCCGGTCGCCAGACCGGCGATGGCCGTGCTGTTCATGATCACCTTCGTCCACGCGTGGAACGACTTCTTCTGGCCGTTCATCGCCCTGGACATGAGCAATCCGACGGTTCCGGTCGCCCTGACCCAGCTGAGCGCCGGTTATGTGCGCGACCAGTCGGTGATCATGGCCGGCGCGCTGCTCGGCACCCTGCCGCTGCTGGTCATGTTCGTCGTGTTCGGCCGCCAGATAGTCGGCGGCATCATGCAGGGAGCGGTCAAGGGCTGAGGGACCGCCCCGCGCGGACCTCCCCCCACTCCCCCGAATCCATTCCTGCCCCACTTCCGGAAGGACCTTCGTGGCCACCGCATCCGACACCGTCGCGCCCGCGGGCGCGGACTCCACCGAGCGCGTCTTCCCTCAGGACTTCCTGTGGGGGACGGCGACCGCCGCCTACCAGATCGAGGGGGCCGCGGACACCGACGGCCGCACTCCCTCCATCTGGGACACCTTCTCCCGCACGCCCGGCAAGGTCCGCAACGGGGACACCGGGGACATCGCCACCGACCACTACCACCGCTGGCGCGAGGACGTCCGGATCATGGCCGACCTCGGGGTCGGCGCCTACCGGTTCTCCCTCTCCTGGCCGCGGGTGCAGCCCACCGGACGGGGCCCGTCGGTACAGAAGGGCCTGGACTTCTACCGCCGCCTGGCCGACGAGCTGCTGGCCAAGGGCATCCAGCCGGTGGCCACCCTCTACCACTGGGACCTTCCGCAGGAGCTGGAGGACGCGGGCGGCTGGCCGGAACGCGAGACGGCGCTCCGCTTCTCCGAGTACGCCGCCCTGGCGGCAGAGGCGCTGGGCGACCGGGTACGGACCTGGATCACCCTGAACGAACCGTGGTGCAGCGCGTTCCTCGGCTACGCCTCGGGGGTGCACGCGCCGGGACGCACCGACCAGGTGGCGTCGCTGCGTGCCGCGCACCATCTGAACCTGGGGCACGGCATGGCCGTCCAGGCGCTGCGGGCGCAGTTGCCGGCCGACGCGAAGGTGTCGGTGACCCTCAATCTGCATCACGTACGCGCTCTGACGGACCGGTCCCAGGATGTGGACGCGGCGCGTCGGATCGACGGGGTGGCCAACCGGGTGTTCACCGGCCCGATGCTGCGGGGCGCGTACCCGGAGGATGTCCTGCGGGACACCGCGCATCTGACGGACTGGGCGTTCGTGCAGGACGGCGACACCGGCACGATCCGGCAGCCGCTGGACTTCCTGGGTGTCAACTACTACTCGCCGACCCTGGTGTCGGCCGCCTCGGGCGAGGGGTCGAAGCGGTCGGACGGACACGGTGCGAGCGAGTTCAGCCCCTGGCCCGGCGGTGACGACGTGGCCTTCCACGTTCCGCAGGGACCGACCACGGCGATGGGCTGGGCGGTCGACCCCAGCGGGCTGTACGAGCTGCTGATGCGGGTGAAGCAGGACTTCCCGCGGCTTCCGGTGATGATCACGGAGAACGGGGCGGCGTTCGACGACTACGTCAGCCCCGAGGGCGAGGTCCGGGACCCGGAGCGGATCGCCTACCTGCACGGACATCTCTCGGCGGTGCACCGGGCCATCCAGGACGGCGCGGACGTGCGGGGCTACTTCCTGTGGTCCCTGCTCGACAACTTCGAGTGGGGTTACGGCTACAGCAAGCGCTTCGGGACGGTGTACGTGGACTACCCGACGCAGCGCCGTATCCCGAAGTCGAGTGCCCGCTGGTACGCCCGTGTGGCGCGCGGCGGCGTACTGCCGCCGGCGGCCGAGCGGGGCTGAACCCGCCGGGGAAACAGCGGGGGAAGGCTCCCCGGGTGTGTCACGGTGGCTTCGCGGTGACGCCGTGACACACCCGGGGGCGCGGGGGCGGCAGGGTGCGCCCCCGGGAGGGGTGGGGGCGCCCCCGGGCGCCCCCACCGGGTACGCATCGCGCCTAGGATCACGGGAAGGAATGACGGCCCCGGCGGATGCCGGGGTTCTCGTGCGGAAAGGGCCTGGTGGGCACAGTGGACTCGCCTCCGGCGACACACCCGAAGGTGCCCGCGCCGCCACCCGCGCAGTGGCGGCGGGCGCTGCGGCGCACCCCGGTGGCCCTGTGGCGGGACGACGTCGATCACTGGGCGGCGGCCCTTACGTACTACTCGGTACTCGCCGTCTTCCCGGCGCTGCTGGTGGCGGTGTCGGTGATCGGGCTGGCGTTCCCGTCCGCGGCCCGGGACCTCATCGACCAGGTGACCGCCGTGGTGCCGGCCGGTTCGCGGGGCGATCTGCGGTCGGTGCTGCGCGAGATGGCGGACCAGTCGTCGGCCGCGTGGCTGCTGATCGGCGTGGGCACGGCCAGTGCGCTGGTGTCCTCCTACAGCTATCTGACCGTGTTCCGGCGAGTGCTGCACCTGATGCACGACATCCCGGACCGCCGGCCGGCGCGCCGCGCGGTGCCGCGGACGGCGCTGACCGCCCTGGGGCTGCTGTTGCTGCTGGTGACCAGCGCGGCCGTACTGGTGCTGACGGAGGAGGCGGTGCGGGCCATCGGGCGCCTGCTGGACATCGCCGGGCTCGCGGTGGCCGCGTGGAACGCGGCGAAGTGGCCGCTGCTGCTGGCGCTGGTGACCGGGCTGGTGCTGATCCTCTTCCGGACCGGGCCGCCGCAGGCGCGCCGGGTGTGGCGCGGCGCGCCCGGCGGAGCACTCGCGGTGGTGCTGTGGCTGGTGGCGTCGGCCGGCTTCGCGCTGTACGCCTCGCAGGTGACGACCTACAACCGGCTGTACGGGTCGCTGGCCGGGATCATCGTCTTCCTGGTGTGGCTGTGGGTGTCGAACCTGGCCCTGCTGGCCGGCGCCCAGTTCAACACCGAACTCGTCAGGCCCCCGCTGCGCCCCTCTTCCCCGCCCGGCCGATGAGCCGTCGGCCCGGGCAGGGGACGTGACACCGGACCCACCGGGAGTTCCCGTGCGCCGCGGCATGCCGGTGGTGCTCAGGGCCGGACCGCGGTGACCAGCCAGGCGGCCGTCCGCATGTACACCCCGGACGGTCGGGCGTGCTCCCGCAGCCTGTCGGTGAAGTCCTGCCGCGCCCGCTCGGTTGCGACCGGGTCCATGTGGTCGAGCATGTGGCGGACGGGGCCGGAGGACAGCAGGAACCCGACGGTGGCGGCGACATCGGCCCCCCAGCGGCCCCGGTACTCCACCGGACGCAGTCCGATGCACTCGAAACCGGCCGCTGTGAGAACGCGGCGCACCTCCCCGGGGTCGGCCAGCGAGAACATCCCCGGCTCCGCGGAGGCCTCTGCGGGGGAGGAGGGATGCTCTTCATCCGTGCCGTGAAGGGCGCCGAACAGCCCTGTCCATTCGCAGAGGCCGGGATCGGACATGCAGACGAAGGCGAGCCTGCCGCCCGGACGGAGGGCTGAGCGGATATTGGTGAAGGCGGCGATCGGGTCCTCGAAGAACATGATCCCGAAACGGCTGATCGCGGCATCGAAGCTTCCCGGTGCGAAGGGGTGAACCTGAGCGTCGCCCTGCCGGAAGACGACTCCGGTCAGCCCCTCCGCGGCGGACAGGGTGCGGGCCCGGGCCAGCATCGGCTCGGAGAGGTCGAGGCCGAGGACCGCCCCCGGGGCCGCGAGGCGAGCGGCGAGGCGGGTGGTCTGTCCGGTGCCGCACCCGATGTCGAGCACCCGGTCCCCCGCGCCGATTCCCGCCGCTTCCAGCAGCGGCGCGTCGAACCCTTCGTTGACCGCGTTCCAGCGCTCGTGGTGATCGCTCCAGTGCCGGCCTTCACTGCCGTTCCATGCCTGGGACTGTGCGGTGTTGACGAGGGTGTTCATGGGGCCACTCCAGGGGGTTCCGTTGAGAGCCGACGGCGGACGCACAGCTAGTATGGGCGAACGCCCATAGAGTATGGGCGAACGCCCATACTGACAAGCCCTCCCGGAGGAGTTCTCGATGGCGCCCCGCGGCGTAGCAATCCCCGACGTCCGCGAGCGGCTGTTCGCCGCCGCCGAGCGCGTACTGGTCCGCGAGGGGCCGGCCGGACTCACCAACCGGGCCATCACTCAGGAGGCCGACTGCGCAAAAGGGCTGATCCACAGCCACTTCACCGACCTCGACGACTTCGTGGCCCAGCTCGTCCTCAACCGGTTCCGGTCGATCGCCGGCGAGGTCGGTCCGCTGCCCGCGCGGGCGGGTTCGGGATCGGTGACCGGGAACATGACGACCGCCGCGCTGGCCCTTCTCGGCTCGCACGGACCCGCGATCGCCGCAGCCGCACTTTCCCGGCCCAAGGTCACCGAGCGGATCCGCCACGCCTGGGCCGAAGGGGAACCGGGCCCCGCCACGGCCGAGCAGGCCATGTCCCACTACCTGGAGGCGGAGCAGAGGCTGGGCCGTGTCGTTCCCCACGCCGACTGCCCCGCTCTCGCCCTGGCCGTCGCCGGCACCGTCCACCACCTGCTGATGACCCGCGGCTCCCGCCCGTCGCAGGACACACAGCTGGTGGAGCATCTGGTGGCAGCGGTGATCGGCCCTGCCACCGCGGCGTGACGACACGTCTCCCCCGCCTTCACGGCCTCTCCCTCGCGGCCGTCCGCCGGGCTGCCGGGGCCGCCGGACGGGGCCGCCGTAGGGTGGGGGTCTGCAGGTGCGGGCGGCCGGGAAGCGGAGGTGATCGGCGGTGGGACGGGTCACCGGACGACGGCGGGTGGTGCGCATCCGGGACGGTGCCGCCGTGGAGCGGGTCGACACCCTCGCCGGGGAGGAGCCGCTGGAGATCCGGGTGAACGGCGAGTCGCTGGCCGTCACCATGCGCACGCCGGGCGACGACTTCGCGCTGGCGGCGGGATTCCTGGTGAGCGAGGGCGTGGTGGGGCGGGCCGCCGAACTGGCCCGGATGGCGTACTGCGCGGGGACCGACGAGGACGGCCGCAACACCTACAACGTGGTGGACGTCCGGCTCGCGGACGGGGTGCCGGTACCCGGCTTCTCTGCGCGGCGCCACGTCTACACGACCTCCTCCTGCGGGCTGTGCGGAAAGGCCACGCTGGAGGCGGTGCGGACAACCGCGCGCTGGCCGCTGACCGAAGGGCCTCTGCTCACTCCCCGGGTACTGGCCGGGCTGCCGGACCGGCTGCGCGCGGCGCAGCGGGTGTTCGAGCGCACCGGCGGGCTGCACGCGGCGGCGCTGTGCTCGGCGGACGGGGAACTGCTGGACGTGCGTGAGGACGTGGGCCGGCACAACGCGGTGGACAAGGTGGTGGGGCGGGCGCTGCAGCGGGACGCGCTGCCGCTGGCCGGGACGGTGCTGCTGGTCTCGGGCCGCGCCTCGTTCGAACTGGTCCAGAAGGCCGTGATGGCGGGCATCCCCGTACTGGCGGCGGTCTCCGCGCCGTCGTCGCTGGCGGTGGACCTGGCCGAGGACGCCGGGCTGACGCTGGTGGGTTTTCTGCGCGGCGCCTCGATGAACGTCTACACCGGTGCTCAGCGGCTGGGGCTGCCGTCGCCGGGGGCGGACTGACCTCCCTGTCCCGGTTCCCGGGCCATCCGGCGGGCGAGCACCGCGCAGACGACGAGCTGCAGCTGGTGGTAGATCATCAGCGGCAGGACGGCCATCGCGGCCTGGGCCCCGAACAGCACACTCGCCATGGGCAGGCCCGCGGCCAGGGACTTGTTCGACCCGGCGAAGACGATGGCGATCCGGTCTCCGCGGTCGAAGCCGAACTTCACCGCGCCGTAGTGGGTGAGCACCAGCATGACCGCGAGCAGGACCGCGGCGACACCGGTCAGGGCCACGAGCCGCTGCCAGCTGACCTGGCTCCAGATCCCGGCGGTGACGCCCTGGCTGAAGGCGGCGTAGACGACGATCAGGATGGATCCCCGGTCGACGAGCGACAGGACAGCGCGGTGCCGGGTGACGAAGCCGCCGACCCAGCGGCGCAGCAGCTGGCCGAGGGCGAACGGCAGGGCCAGCTGGGCCCCGATGCGCAGCAGGGCGTCGGGGCTGAAGATGCCGGTGCCGCCGATGAGCGCGGCGGTGAGCAGCGGGGTGAGCAGAATGCCGAGGAGGCTGGAGAAGGAGCCCGCGGCGATGGCGGCGGCCACGTTGCCGCGGGCGATGGAGGTCATCGCGATCGAGGACTGCACGGTGGAGGGCACCAGGCACAGGAAGAGCAGCCCGGCGTAGAGCTCGGGGGGCAGCAGCCAGGGCACCAGTCCGCGGGCGGCCAGGCCCAGCAGCGGGAAGACGGCGAAGGTGCAGGCCACGATGGTGAGGTGGAGCCGCCAGTGGCGGAGTCCGGCGAGCGCTTCGGCGGTGGACAGCCGCGCCCCGTAGAGGAAGAAGAGCAGGGCGATCGCGCCGGTGGCGGCGCCCTGCGCGGCGTCGGCGGCGGCTCCCCGGGCGGGGAGCAGGGCCGCCAGCCCGACCACGGCCAGCAGCAGCAGGATGTAGGGGTCGATCAGGCCGGCCAGTCTGCGCACGCGGGCCATTCTCTCCCCCGGGGTGAGGGAATGCGGTGGCGGGGTAGATCGTTGACGACGGGAAGCGAGAGAATTCCGAACCGGAATCAACAGAGAAGGACCGATTCGCACGTGAGCAGCGCCCCCCTTGTGACTCTCAACAATGGTGTCGAGATGCCCCAGCTGGGCTTCGGCGTCTGGCAGGTGCCCGACGAGCAGGCGTCCGAGACCGTGCGCCTCGCCCTGCAGGCGGGTTACCGCAGCATCGACACCGCGGCGATCTACGGAAACGAGGAGGGCACCGGCAAGGGCCTGGCGGCCTCCGGGCTGCCCCGGGAGGACGTGTTCGTCACCACGAAGGTGTGGAACAACCACCACGGTCACGACGCCGCGCTGCGGGCCTTCGACGCCTCGCTGGCCAGGCTGAGGCTGGAGTACGTCGACCTGTACCTCATCCACTGGCCGGTGCCGGAGCAGGACCTCTACCTGGAGACCTGGCGGGCACTGGAGAAGCTCCTGGCCGACGGCCGCGCCCGGTCGATCGGGGTGTCCAACTTCAAGCCCGCCCACCTGCGCCGGCTTCTGGACACCTGCGACGTGGTGCCGGCGCTGAACCAGATCGAGCTGCACCCCAGCTTCCCGCAGGCCGAGGCGAGAGCGCTGCACGCCGAGCACCACATCGCCACCGAGGCGTGGTCGCCGCTGGGCCAGGGCAAGCTGCTGGACAACCCGGTGCTGACGCAGCTGGGCGAGAAGCACGGCCGGACCGCGGCCCAGGTGGTCCTGCGCTGGCACCTGCAGCTGGGCAACGTGGTCATCCCGAAGTCCGTCACCCCCTCCCGCATCCGGGAGAACTTCGCCGTGACCGACTTCGAGCTGGCCCCGGAGGACATGCAGCTCATCGCCGGGCTGGACAACGGCACCCGGATCGGCCCGGACCCGGACGAGATGAACACGCGCTGATCCGGACCGGTGGCCGATCCTCCCGCGACGGCCCGGTGGCCCTCACCCTTCGGGGTGAGAACCACCGGGCCGTCACGATGAGGCGGGGACCTGGGGCGTGCGGCGGAAAACGGACCGGTCCGGGGAGCACGAAGCGCCCGGAACGGCTCCGAATGGCGGACGGCGCCCGCCCCGCCGAGTGCTTCGGCGGTGACGATGAGGTCATGTCCGCCGCTCCCCGGGAGGTACCCATGCCCCTTGCTCCGCTCCACTGCCGGCACCGGCCCCCGCTCCGTGTGCGGCCTCGTGGGAGGGAGGTCCGCGATGCCTGACGACGACGGCAGCGGGCCGGCAGCGCGCGAGGTGCGGGTCGCGCTGTTCACCTCGGACCTGCGGGTGCACGACAACCCCGTGCTGCGGGCGGCGCTGGCCGGAGCGGGTCCCGGCTCGGCGGTGGTCCCGCTGTTCGTCCTGGACAGCGGGGTGCGGGCAGCCGGTTTCGACGCACCCAACCGGCGGGCGTTCCTCGCCGACTGCCTGGCCGACCTCGACGCCGCGCTGCGCGAGCGCGGGGGCGCTCTGGTGGTGCGCCGCGGCGAGGTGGTCCGGGAGGTGTGCCGGGTGCTGGCGGAGACCGGGGCGCGCGAGGTGCATGTCGCGGCGGGGGTGAGCGGGTACGCGGTGCGCCGTGAGGAGCGGCTGCGTGCGGCCCTCACGTCCGCGCGGTGCGCGCTGCGGGTGCACGACGGGGTGGTCACGGCACTGCCTCCGGGCGCGGTGGTCCCGGGCGGCAAGGACCACTTCGCGGTCTTCACGCCGTACTTCCGCCGGTGGCGGGCCGTGGGCGTGCGGGAGCCGCTGGCCGCACCCCGCCGGATCGCGGGGGCAGGCGTGACCGGGGTGCCGCTGCCCGGCCGGGCCGAGGTGCGGGGCGTCTCCCCGGGGATCCCGGTCGGCGGGGAGAGCACCGGGCGCAGGCGGCTGACCGCCTGGCTGCGCGACGGCATCACCCGGTACGACGACCGGCACGACGATCTCGCGGGGGACGCCACCTCCCGGCTCTCGCCGTTTCTCCACTTCGGGTGCCTGTCGGCGGCCGAGGTGGTGCACCGTGCCACGAGGGCGGGCGGCCCGGGAGCGGAGGCGTTCGTGCGTCAGCTGGCCTGGCGGGACTTCCACCATCAGGTGCTGGCGGCCCGGCCGCGGGCGGCCGGACACGACTACCGGCCGCGGGGCGACCGGTGGCGCCACGACGAGCGGGAGGTCGCCGCCTGGCGGGCAGGGCTCACCGGCTATCCGGTGGTGGACGCGGCGATGCGGCAGCTGGCCCACGAGGGTTGGATGCACAACCGGGGCCGGCTGCTGGTGGCGAGCTTTCTCACCAAGACGCTGTACACCGACTGGCGGGTGGGGGCCCGGCACTTCTCGGACCTGCTGGTGGATGGTGATGTGGCGAACAACCAGCTGAACTGGCAGTGGGTGGCCGGCACCGGGACGGACACCCGGCCCAACCGGGTGCTCAACCCGCTGTCCCAGGCCCGCAGGTTCGATCCGGACGGTGACTATGTGCGCCGGTGGGTTCCGGAACTGGGGGGAGTGCCCGGCGCGGCGGTGCACCAGCCGTGGCGGCTGCCGGCCGGCGAGCGCGCCGGGCTCGGCTACCCGGAGCCGATGGTCGACCTGTCCGCCGCCCGGGGCCGCTTCGCCAGGGCCCGGGAGGCCGGCTGAGCCGGCCGCACCCCGCGGAAGGGTGAAGCCCTCCGGGCACGGGAGACGTCACGTGTCTTGCCGCCCGGGCGGCGGCACCCTACGTTCCATTGGTATGGACCTGGAGTTGCGGCACTTGAGGACCGTTCGGGCGATCGCGGAAGCCGGCAGCCTGAACAAGGCCGCCGGCCTGCTCGGCGTCGCGCAGCCGGCACTGAGCACCCAGCTGAGGCGCATCGAGCGGGTGCTGGGCGGCCCTCTCTTCCGGCGGGACCGGAAGGGCGCACATCTCACTCCGCTGGGTGAACTCGTCCTGGACCGGGCCCGGGTGCTGCTGCCGGCCGTGCAGCAGCTGCGGGAGGAGGCCGTGCGGTTCGCCAACCGGGAGCCGGGGCCGCGGCGGCTGCGGATCGGGGGCACACACGGGACACTGCCGGGGACGCTGGTCGGCCGGCTGGCGGGCGAGCACGCGCAGTCCGTGGTGGATCTGCACACCGCCTGGTCGGTGAGCGAGCTGAGCGGACTGGTGGTCGAGGGCAGGCTGGACTTCGTCCTGGCCGGAGTCTGCGGGCAGAGCCCGCCGCCGGCCGGAGACCGGCTGGTCTGGGAAGTGCTCGGCCGGGACCCGGTCTTCGTAATGCTCCCGGAGAACCACCCGGCGGCCGGGCGGCGCGAGCTGGAGCTGGGTCTGCTGGCCGGCGAGCGCTGGGCCGGTGTGCCGGGGGACGGCTGCTTCGCCGACTGTTTCCGCGCCGCCTGCTCGGCCGCCGGGTTCGCTCCGCTGACGCTCTACGAGGCGGATGTCGCGGCGTGCGTGCAGCTCGCGCAGGCGGGCGACGCGGTCGGGCTGTGCCGGGCGACCTTTCCGCCGACCGCGGGTGTCGCGGTGCGCCCGTTGACCGGGGCACCGCTGAGCTGGCGTCATCTGCTGGGGTGGCACCCCGGGTCCCACGCGGCGGCCACCGCGGCCGGGGTACTGCGTCACGCCCGGGCCTCCTACGCTCAAGCGGTGGCGCGCAGCGCGGAGTACGCGAGCTGGCTGCCCGGTCACCCGGGCTTCGGGACGGCGTCATAACACGGCGGCACAACGCATCTGACAGTGCCGGGGGTTGGGGGGGCGTGGCTACGTTTTCGGGCAACCCCCGACAGCGAGGAGACCCCTCATGCACCGCAGACGCGCGGTGGCCGTCGCGAGCACGATCGCGAGCGCCGCCCTCATCCTTTCCGCCGCCCCCGCGACGGCCGGTACCGGCACGGATCCCGGGTCACCGGCCGCAGCGGAACCGAGCGCCGCCGAGCGGGTGGCCGCCGGGCTGCCGGCCGGCATGCTGCACGCCCTGGAGCGCGATCTGGGGCTCGGCCCGGAGCAGGCCGGGACCCGGATCGTCAACGAGTACCGGGCCGCGAAGCTCCAGGAGACGCTGCGGAGCGGGCTCCGTGCCTCCTGGGCCGGGGCCTGGACCACCGGAACCACCTCCGGGCAGCTCGTGGTGGCCACCACCGAGTCCGGCGATACCGCCGCCATCGAGGCGGCCGGTGCGCGGGCCCGGGTGGTGGACCACAGCCTGGACGAACTGGAGGCCGTCAAGGACGCGCTGGACACGGCCGCCGATGAGCACGGGAGCACCGAGGCACCGGTCTGGTACGTGGACGTGACCGCCAACAGCGTCGTCCTGCATGCCCAGGACAGGGGCGCCGCGCGGGAGTTCGTCGCCGCGGCGGGCGTGGACCCGGCTGCTGTGCGTGTCGTTCCCTCCGCCGAGCAGCCGCGCCCGCTGTACGACCTGCGGGGCGGTGAGGCGTACTACATCAACAACTCCGGCCGCTGCTCGGTCGGGTTCTCCGTCCGGCGTGGCACCACCCCCGGCTTCGCCACCGCGGGGCACTGCGGCCGGCAGGGCGCCTCCACCCAGGGCCACAACCGGGTCGCCCAGGGCAGCTTCCAGGGATCGGTCTTCCCCGGGCGGGACATGGCCTGGGTGGCCGTCAACAGCAACTGGACCCCGACCTCGACGGTGCGGGGCGCGGGAGGTGCCAGTGTCCAGGTGGCCGGCTCGACCCAGGCACCGGTAGGCGCCGCCGTCTGCCGGTCCGGTTCGACCACCGGCTGGCACTGCGGCACCATCCAGCAGCACAACACCTCGGTGACCTACCCGGAGGGCACCATCACCGGTGTGACCCGCACCTCGGTCTGCGCCGAGCCCGGTGACTCCGGCGGCTCCTACATCTCCGGCAACCAGGCCCAGGGCGTCACCTCCGGCGGCTCCGGCAACTGCCGCACCGGCGGCACCACCTACCACCAGCCGATCAACCCGCTGCTCTCCCAGTGGGGGCTGACGCTGGTGACCACCGGCAGCGGTCCCGGTGAGCCCGGTGAGCCCGGTGAGCCCGGTGAGCCGGGCGGCACCTGGTCGGCAGGCACCACCTACCGGGCGGGCGACCGGGTCACCTACGGAGGCGCCGAATACCGCTGCCTGCAGGGGCACACCGCGCAGCGAGGATGGGAGCCTCCGGTCACCCCCGCGCTGTGGGAGCGGCTGTGACCGGTCCGCGTGGCGGACAGCCCGCGTGATCTGAGACACGGCGGGGAGGGGCACCTGGCCCCGGGGCACCGGTGGCGGGCCGGACGGCCGCACCGGCGCCCTCCCCTGCCGGTGCGCGGCCTCATCCCCGCGCCCACCGGCCGCGCATACCGGGCCCGTCGCGAGCTCCCCCTCGCGGCGGGCCCGCGGCCGCTCCGCCCTTGTCTCCTCCGGGGGGCGCACGTACCGTCCGCCTATGGATCTCGAGTTGCGACATCTCAAGATCATCAAGGCGATCGATGAAGCGGGCAGCCTCACCCGTGCGGCAACCTCTCTGGGCCTGGCCCAGTCCGCGCTCAGCGCACAGCTCAAACGAATCGAACGGGCCCTCGGAGGCCCTCTTTTCGACCGCGGCCGGCACGGGGCCAGCCCGACCCCGCTGGGCGAGCTGGTCCTGGACCGGGCGCGAGTGCTGCTGCCGGCCATGCGCGAACTCCAGGAGGAGGCCGTCCGGTTCGCCAACAGCCTGGAAGGCCTGCCGCGGTTCCGGATCGGGGGCACGCACGGCCCGATGCTGGGAGCCCTGGTGGACCAGCTGGCCACCGTGCACCCGGCCGCCTCCATCAGCACCTACACGGCCTGGTCGGTCGAGCAGATCAGCGAGCAGGTGGCCTCCGGCCGCCTGGACTTCGCCCTGGCCGGCACCTGCGGGGAGAGTGCCCCGCCTGCCGCGGACCAGCTCAGCTGGCGGACAGTGGGCCGCGACCCGGTGTTCATCATGCTCGCGGAGGACCATCCGCTGGCCGGCGAGCACGAACTCGAACTCGACTGGCTGGCCGGCGAGCGCTGGGTCAACGCCCCCGGCGACGGCTGTTTCGGCGACTGCTTCTACGCCGCCTGCTCCCGGGCCGGGTTCACCCCGAAGGCGATGTTCGAGATGGACACCGGCGGCGGCGTGCACCTGGTGCAGAACGGCCGCGCCGTGGCGCTGTGCCGCGCCACTTTTCCGCCCACCCCCGGCATCGTCACACTGCCGCTGGCCGGCGCCCCGCTGAGCTGGCGGCACCTCATCGGGTGGCACCCGGCGTCGAAGGCCGCCGGGGTGGCCCCGGCCGTCCTGCTGCACGCCCGGCAGATCCACCGGGACGCCGCCCAGCGCAACCCCTGGTACGCCAAGTGGCTTGCCGCCAATGCCCAGTTCGGAACCGCTTCCTGACCCTTCAACCGTCCGCACCCGGACGGCCGCGGCACGGCGCAGGCGCTTTCCATCGCATCACGAGAGGTAAGGATTGACAGGTACACACACACTCACGTCACCCACTAGCTTCTCTCGCGTATCCCCCACGACACCAAGGAGAAGCTCATGCGTCACAGACGCCGTGTGGCCATCGGTTCCGTTCTGGCAGCCACTGCCCTGACCCTGACGGCGATCCCGTCGATCGCGGCAGCCGAGGCCCCCTCCTCCGTCAGTGCCGACAAGGCCGTCGAGATGCCCGCCGGCATGCTCAAGGCCATGGAGCGCGACCTCGGCCTGTCCGCGTCCGAGGCCAAGGTCCGCGTCGCCGAAGAGCAGGAAGCCGCCCTCACCAACGAGGCCCTCGCGGACCTCGACAGCTACGCCGGCGGCTGGCTGGCCGAGGGCACCACCGACCTGGTGGTCGCCACCGCCGACCGCGCCGAGGCCGCGGAGATCCGCGCCGCCGGCGCCAAGGTCCAGGTCGTCGAGCACTCGCTGGCCGAGCTGGAGAGCGTCCAGGCCACCCTGGACGCCGCCGCCCAGGACAACCCCAACACCGATGTCCCGGTCTGGTACGTCGACGTCACCTCCAACACCGTTGTCGTCCAGGCGACCGACGTCGCGGCCGGCAAGGCCTTCGTCAAGGCCAGCGGCGTGGACGCCAAGACCGTCAAGGTCGTCAAGTCGAAGGAGCAGCCCAAGCCGCTCTACAGCCTGATCGGCGGCGACGCGTACTACATCAACAGCTCCGGCCGCTGCTCGGTCGGCTTCTCCGTCTACCAGGGCTCCACGCCCGGCTTCGCCACCGCCGGCCACTGCGGCAGCGTGGGCGCCTCCACCCAGGGCTACAACCGCGTGTCCCAGGGCACCTTCCGCGGCTCCTGGTTCCCCGGCCGTGACATGGCCTGGGTCGCCGTGAACAGCAACTGGACCCCGACCTCCTGGGTCCGCGTCTCCTCCACCACCGGCGTGCGGGTCACCGGCTCGACCCAGCAGCCCGTCGGCGCCTCGATCTGCCGCTCCGGCTCGACCACCGGCTGGCACTGCGGCACCATCCAGCAGCACAACACCTCGGTGACCTACCCGGAGGGCACCATCACCGGTGTGACCCGCACCTCGGTCTGCGCCGAGCCCGGTGACTCCGGCGGCTCCTACATCTCCGGCAGCCAGGCCCAGGGCGTGACCTCCGGCGGCTCCGGCAACTGCCGCACCGGCGGCACCACCTACCACCAGCCGATCAACCCGATCCTCTCGCAGTACGGCCTGACCCTGGTCCGCAGCTGACCTCTCGTCAGGTGGTGACCGGCTGAGTCATCGGCCCGGCGTCATCTCGCACCATGGCCCGCCGCGATCTCCTCGATCCGGCGGGCCAGTCGCGTGTCCAGCTCGGTCACCCGGCCGCCTGCACTGTGCGTGTGGACCGCCACGCCCAGCCGGTTGTAGCCCAGCGCCAGATCGGCGTGGTGGTCCATCTCCTCGTGGATGGCCGCGATGTGCACCAGCATCGCCACCGCCGGCAGATGACCGTCGAAGCCGTAGCTGCGGACCAGCCGGTTCTCCTCCAGTGTCCAGCCCGGAAGCCCGCTGAGGGCCTCCGCGATGTCCGTCTCCGTCAGCGGCTGAGGTGCCATCGAGCGGCCTCCTGGCGTCAGTCCGGCATATGCCGGGGTACTGGTCCGGGCCCCAAGACTAGGCATGAGGGGACGGTCCGGCCGGTGAGGCGGCGCCGTCCGCCCACGGCGTGTCCCGTTCCCGTGGCTCCTCGGCCGCCTCGCGCAGCCACCGCCGCAGCATCCGGTGCACCGACTCCGCGCCGGTCAGCGGCCCTTCGGCGTCCGCCTCGGACAGGGCGAGCGGCGACAGCAGGAACGCCCGGCTCTGCTCACCGCCCAGGCCGCCGTGCGAGCCGATCTGGTCCTCGAAGGCGTGCACCGCACCGGTGGCCGGATCCACCGCCGAGTTGACCATCAGGTCCGGCACGTTCCGGAAACCCGCGGTGCGGCGCACCACCGCCGCCGCGTACGGCCCGAACGGCGCCAGCGGGTCCGGGCCGAGGACCTCGCCGGTCCTCAGCCGGTGCTCGCTGCCTCCCGGCCCCAGCACCACCGGCCCGTGGACTCGGCTGTGCACCAGGACGAAGCCGATCCCGGGATGGCCGGTGAGGGTGCGCAGCAGCTGCGGGTAGCTGCCCTCCAGCGTCTCCCGGCTCGCCCGTCCCTGGATCTCCGGGAAGGAGACCAGCCCCAGGTTGCCCGACCCGAGCACCACCGGCGCCCGGCGTCCGGCGCCCTGGGCGCCCGCGGGCTCCGGCACCGGGGGCTCCTCGGGCCGGTGCAGCGCGGCGCGGGCGGTTCCCCGGGCCTCCGCACCCGTCTCCGGGTGCCGGATCTGCCGCGGCACAGGCCGCCCGCAGCCGCGCTGGACGACATCCTCCAGGCGTTCCCCGAAGGCGTCCGCGAACGGCTCTCCCGGACTCTGCCCGTGGTCCGACAGCAGCACCAGGTGGTAGGGGCGCGGGGCGTAGCCGGTGGCGCCGAGGATGTCGGCGACGCAGCGGTCCAGGCGTGCCAGCACCTGACGGGCGTCAGGGCTGCGCGGCCCGGAGTGGTGGGGGGACGNGGTCGGCGTACACCACCGTGCGGCCGTTGAGCACGTCGCCGGTGACGGAGGCCACCACCACGTCGCGCTGGACGACCGTGGCGAAAGCCCGGATCAGCGGGTACAGACCGCCCCGCTTGACCCGCGGCCGGTCGCCGCGCAGCCGGGAACGCAGCGACTGGCCGATTTCCCGGGCGACCTCCACGGCAAAGGAGCCCAGCGTCCGCCCGGCGTGCCCGGGGTCGGAGAAGTAGGCGAAGTATCCGGCCCGGGAGCGTTCCCGGCGGCCGCGCCGGGCGGCCACCGAGAGCACCAGCGCTGCCTGCGCCGCGCCGCCGCTGAAGAGATTGCCGCGGCTGGCGCCGTCCCCGGCCAGCAGCCCGGGAGAGCCGGTCCGTGCGACGGCGCGGCGCTGGAGCTCGGCCGCGGAGGACGGGCGGTTGCTGATGACCAGCTCCCCGGTCTCCTTCTCGTACCAGCGGAACGCCGGCACGTCCTCGTTGCTGCCGTGCAGGATGCCCAGCTGCGCGGCCCCGGTCTGGCTGGACCAGTCGGTGTGCCAGGGGACGAGCCGGTGGCTTTCCCGGCACAGCCGGGCGACCGTGGGCATCAGGGGGTCGGGGCCCCGCACGGCCTCGCGCAGGACGTCGTGTCCGACACCGTCGAGCTGGAGGATGACGGTCCCGGGGGACGGGTGGGAGCGCTGGGCCGGCACCGCGCGCCGCAGGTGCCGCCCGGCCAGGCGTTGCAGCCGCCGGCGCTGCGCGCCGCTGTGGCGGACGGCGAGCAGGGTACTGGTGGCCGAGGAGGCCGCCGACATCACGGTGGCGACGACGACCGCCGTGCCCGGGCCCGCCGCGCCGCGGTCCGGGATGAGGCTGAGGGCCAGCAGCAGAAGGGAACCGTTCAGCAGGAAGACCAGCAGACCGAGCGCCAGGGACGGAACGAGCAGCAGCGCCCGCACCAGCCAGGGCCACACCAGGGCGTTGAGCAGCCCGAAGGCCCCGGCGCCGAGGGCCGCGGTGATGCCGACCCGGGTGAAGCTGTCCCCGTCGGCGGACTGGAGACGGAACCGGGGCAGCACCAGCGCCAGCGCGATCATGACGACGGTGGTGACGGCCCACACCGTGAGCACCCGCAGCACCGCCGCGCCGCGCCCACGCCACACTGTTCCGGCCACGTCCGCTCCTCGTTCCCGCTGTGTCCCCGCTGTGCTCGCGCCGATTTTCCACCCCCGCGGGCCGTTTCCGGCCCGGTGCGTCCGGAGCTGTCAATTGTCCACCCCGGCTTCCGGTCCGCAGCGAGGGCTACCTGCGGGGCTGGACGCACGTAGGCTTCCTGCAAGCGGCCCGTGCCGCACGGGGGTGCGGACAGGCGGGCCGGTGAGAGGAGTCGCGGTGCCGGTGGAGATCACATGGTGGGGGCATGCCACCGCCACGGTGCGCGACTCCGGCACCACCGTGCTCACCGATCCGCTGCTGGTCCAGCGCCTGGGGCATCTGTACCGGCGCGGCGGCCCGGTGCCCCCGCCGTGGGCGGCGGTGGCCGATGTCGTGGTCGTCTCCCATCTGCACGCCGATCATCTGCACCTGGGTTCGCTGGCCCGGCTGCTGCCGGGCACCCCGGTGGTGGTCCCGCGCGGGGCGCTGCGGGCGGTGCCCGGCCTGCGGAGGCTGGCGGCCTGGCTGGAGGTGTACGAGGTGGAGCCCGGGGACCGCCTGCGGGCAGGCGGTCTGACGGTGCGAGCGGTGCCCGCCCTGCACGACGGCCGCCGGGTGCCCTTCGGCCCGCAGCCGTCGCGGGCACTCGGGTTCGTCCTGGAGGGCGAGGCGCGCACCTACTACGCCGGGGACACCGGCCTGTTCCCCTCGATGGCGCGGGAGACCGGCCCGGTGGACACCGTGCTGCTGCCGGTCGGCGGCTGGGGCCCCACCCTGGGGCCGGGGCATCTGGATCCCGCGCGGGCCGCCCTCGCGCTCGCGGAGCTGCGCCCGGGTCTCGCGGTGCCGGTGCACTACGGCACGTTCTGGCCGGTGGGCATGGCCGCGGTCCGGCCGTACGCGTTCTTCTCCCCGGGCGTGGAGTTCGCGCGGCAGGCGGCCCGGTACGCACCGGGAGTGCGGGTGTGCCGTCTCGGACACGGCGAGAGCGTGCGGCTGGCGGTGGCCCGGTGACCGGCGTGGGCGGCGAGTGGCTGCATGCCCTTTCCCTCTCCCCCGAGATCCCGCCGGACACCACGCAGCAGGCCATCGGCTATCCGTCGCTGTTCCTGCTGGTGGTGCTGGGTGCGCTGATGCCCATCGTGCCGACCGGTGCGGTGGTGAGCTCGGCGGCCGTGGTGGCACTGCACCAGGACAACCCGGTGGTGTCCTCGCTGCTGGTCTTCGCGGTGGCTTCCCTGGCGGCGTTCACCGGGGACGCGCTGCTGTACTGGCTCGGCCGCCGCGGGGCCCGCTCCCGCAGCGGCTCCCGGTGGCTGACCCGGATGCGGGAGCAGGCGGAGCCCGACCAGCTCGCCAGGGCCCGGGAACGGCTGGCGCGGCACGGGACGCTGGTCCTGATCGTCTCGCGGCTGGTCCCGGCCGGGCGGATACCCGTCATGCTGGCCTGTCTGATGGCACGGCTGCCGACCGCCCGCTATCTGCGCGGCAACGTCCCGGCGGTGCTGGCCTGGGCGGCGGCCTACCAGCTGATCGGTGTGCTGGGCGGTTCGCTGTTCCCCCACCCCTGGCAGGGCCTGGCCGCGGCGGTCGCCCTGGCGCTGCTGCTCTCGGCGGTGCCGGCCCTGTGGCGGCGGCTGCGCCGCTCCCCGCGGGCTCCGCGCGGGAAGCGGCTGCCGGTCGGCGCCGGCGACCCGGGGTCCGGCTGAGTCAGACGGTCAGGACCACCTTTCCGCGCGTCCGACCGGACCGGCTGAGCCGCCACGCCTCGGCGGCCTCGGCCAGCGGCAGCGCCCGGTCCACGTGCACGGTGAGTCTCGCCGTCGAGGGCGAGACCTGCCAGCGCGGCGAGGTCCTCGGGGTCGGGACGGACGAAGAGGTACTCCCCGCCCTTCTCCTTCACCTCCTTGTCGACGACGGACACCACCCGGCCGGGGTTCTTCAGCATCTCCTGGGAGACCTCCACGGCGTCGCCGCCGACGAAGTCCAGCGCGGCGTCCACGCCGTCGGGTGCCGGCTCCCCGACCCGGTCCGCCAGCCCTTCGCCGTAGGTGACCGGTTCGGCTCCCAGCCCTCGCAGGTAGCCGTGGTTGTGCTCACTGGCCGTGCCGATGACCCGGGCGCCGAGCGCCGCGGCGAGCTGGACGGCCATCGAACCGACCCCGCCGGACGCCGCGTGCACGAGGATCACCTTGTCCCGGGCCATCTCCGCCAGGCCCAGCCGCTTGAGACACTGCCGCGCGGTGAGTCCGGCCAGCGACAGCCCCGCGGCCTGTTCCCGGCTCAGCGCCTCCGGCTTGCGGGCCAGGGTCCGCACCGGGGCGGGAACCAGCTCCGTCCGCACCCGGACCCGGACGCTGTCCGGCCCGACAGGCGGCCCCGGCAGCTCCATGAGCTCCAGGTCCTCGGGGCCGCCGTACTTGCTCATCGCGATAGCCTTCATGCCGCCCGCGTGACCGGTATCCCACCGGTTGATCCCCCGGAGCGGCCCGGCCGTCGGCGCACACGCATGTCTCCCGCGCAGCGGACCGCCCCGCCCGGGCACGGAACCGGGCGGGGCTGGGTCAGGGGCGTGCGCTCCCGTCACCGGGGCCCGCGGACACGGCCTCAGCGAGTCGCGTAGACCTTCTCGACGAAGGCTGCGATCTGGTCCTCGCTGAGGTGCCGGGCGATGTCGGCCTCGCTGATCATCCCGACGAGCCGCTTGTCACCGTCGATCACCGGCAGCCGGCGGATCTGGTGCTGCTCCATCTCCTGGAGCACCTGGTCGATGTCGGTGTCGGTCGTCACCCATCGCGGCGTCCCCTCGCACAGCGACTCACAGGTGGTCTTCGAGGGGTCGTGGCCGAGCGCGACGCAGTCGATCACGATGTCGCGGTCCGTCACGATGCCGCACATGCGTTCGTTCGCATCGCTGACCGGCAGCGCCCCCACATCGAGCTGCCGCATCAGCTGCGCGGCGCGGTCGAGGGTCTCGTGGGCGGGAATCCACTGTGCTCCCGGGTGCATGATGTCTGCGGCAGTGGTCATGGTCTGTGCCTCCTGTGGTCGAGCCGCCGCGGACGCGGGGAAACGCCCGCGGCCTCCTGGTCAACGGCAGATGTCCCGCGTACCCGGGCCCCGGGGAGACACACACGGATTCGCCCCGGAAAGTCCCGAGTGTCCGGCGGCGAGGAGCCGCCGTGCCCGGGCGCCGGGCCGCGGCCTCAGGCCAGGGCGGGGACCTCGAAGGTCAAGGTGGCGGCTCCGGCGTCCAGAACCGCCGGAACCCCCAGCGGCACCGTCAGCGGTTCCGGGCAGTGACCGAAGCCCAGTTCCTCCACCACCGGGACCCCCAGCGGGGCCAGCCGGTCGCGCAGCACCGCCCGCAGCGGCTCGTAGGGCCCGCTGTCGTGCCAGGAACCGCAGGCCACCCCGGCGACCCCGTCCAGCCAGCCGGAGTTCAGCAACTGGGTCAGCGAACGGTCCAGCCGGTAGGGCTCGACGTGCACGTTCTCCAGCAGCAGGATCCCCCCGGCCGCCGACGGGCGGGCGGCCGGGCTGCCCAGGTCGGCGGCGAGCAGGCTGACGCAGCCGCCGATCGTCACCCCGCGCGCCCGCCCCGGCACCAGTCCGGCGGCGGCGTCCGAGGAGATCTCGCGGACCGTCTCCGGCTCGAACAGGGTGCGCCGCAGGTGGTCCTGGGCGCGCGGCTCCCGGGCGAACGCCGCGGTGCCCGGCATCGGCCCGTGGACGGTGGCCAGCCCGAGCCGGGTGGCGATCGCCTCATGCAGCACGGTGATGTCGCTGTAGCCGACGAAAACCTTGGGACCGGCCGCCCGCATCGCGTCCCAGTCCAGCAGGCCGGTGATCCGCTGCGCGCCGTATCCGCCCCGCGCACAGATCACCGCGGCCACCGACGGATCGCACCACGCCTGCTGGAGATCCCGGGCGCGGTCCACGTCCCGGCCCGCCAGGTGGTCCAGCTCCGGATGACGGTCCAGAACGTGCCGCCCGGGGACGACGTCCAGACCCCAGCCGCGCAGCACCGCGATGCCGGCCTCCAGGTGCGCGGGCTCCACCGGACCGCTCGGGGCGACGACGACGACCCGGTCACCGGGCCGCAGCCGCGGGGGACGGACCGGGGTACGCACATCCTGGTCCGGTACGGATATCGGGGTCACAGCGGGAGCCTTTCTGTCGCGGGCGGGGGCGGCACCGGGCGGTGGCCCGAACGGTCAGGGCCGCAGGTCCAGATGCGGGACATCGTTCCGTTCCAGGCCGAAGGTCTGCGCGTACAGCGCCAGTTCGGCCTGAAGGGCCCGCTCGATGGTCTCCGCGCGGCGGAAGCCGTGGCCCTCCCCCTCGAAGGTGAGACAGGCGTGCGGCACCCCCCGCCCGGCCACCGCGGCCAGGAACCGCTCGCACTGCTCCGGAGGGCAGATGGCGTCCTCCAGCCCCTGCAGCAGCACAAAGGGCGCACGCACCCGGTCGGCCCGGTTCACCGGAGAGCGCTCCGCACCGCGTCCGGGAACCTCCTCGGGAGGCCCGATCAGCGTCTCCAGGTAGTGCGACTCGAAGTCATGGGTGCTCCCCGCGGTCCAGCCGGCCAGGTCGAGAACCGGATAGCTGATGGCCGCGCAGGCGTACAGGTCCCCGGCCGCTTCCGAGACCAGGGATGCCGCCGCGGTCCACCCGCCGGCGCTCCCGCCGCGGATCGCCAGCCGGGCCGGGTCGGCCGCGCCCTCCGCCACCAGGGCACGGGCCACCGCCGCGCAGTCCTCCACGTCCACCACCCCCCACTGCCCGCGCAGCCGCTCCCGGTAGGCACGGCCGTACCCGGTGGAGCCCCCGTAGTCGACGGTGACCACGCCGATCCCGCGGGAGGTGAGGAAGGCGGTCTCCAGGCTCCACACCGCGGCGAAGCGCCCGGTGGGGCCGCCGTGCGCCCACACCACGTACGGCGGCAGCTCACCGTCCGGTGCGGTGCGCTCCGGGTGGCACGGCGGATACACGCGGGCGAAGACCTCCCTGCCTCCGGGCCCGGCGAAGACCCGCTCGGCAGGAGGGGAGCAGTAGGCCGGGGCCACCGGATCACGGTGGCCGGCCCCCACGACCAGGGTGTGGCCGGTGGCGGTGTCCAGTTGGACGACCTCCCACCCGCGCTCCGGGCCGCCGGCGACGCCGGTGATCCGGGTGTCCTGCACGGCCAGCGCCGGTGCCCACTCCGTCCATGGCCCCGGAGCATCGGTCAGCTCGCAGGTGACCGGATCCAGGATGCCCAGCCGCAACGACCCCTGTCCGTGCGTCACGGCCACCAGCCCGTCGGGGAGCGGGGCGAACCAGCGGGTGCCGATCTTCCACAGGGCGTCGGCGAACTCCTCCTCGCGCGGGCAGAGGTTCACCGCCTCGCCGGTCTCCGGGTCGATGCGGTGGAGATTCCACCAGCCGCTGCGGTCGGTGACCACCAGCAGGCTTCCGTCCGCCGCCCACTCGGCCTGGGCGATGGCCTCCCCCGGCCCGCCTGCCAGGGTGCGGACATCGGCCGGCAGGCCCTCCGGGGTGACGGCCGCGATCTTGAGCTCAGTGCCGTCCCACGGCATGCGGGGGTGGTCCCAGGCGAGCCAGACCGCCCGGCGGCCGTCCGGGGAGATCCGGGGACCGGTGACGAACCGGTGACGGTCGTCGGTGAGTTCGACGACGGCCGAGCGGTCCCCGGCCGCCGAGCCGTCCAGCGGGACGGCCACCGGCACCCGGCGCACGTCGGCCGGGCCCGGGCCGGTGGACTCCTCCAGTACCGCCCACACCACACCGCGTCCGGGCAGGACCCGCAGGTCGCACCAGCGCAGGCCGTCGCCGACGGTGCCCACCGGGGTGAGCGGTACCGGCGAGGGGCCGCCCGGAGCGTCCGGTTCGAAGGCGTACATCCGCTGATCGCCCGCGTGCGTGAAGACGATCAGCGGCCCCCCGGCCGGCCGGGGCACCCCGGCCCACGGATGACCGCCGTACTCCAGCACCCGGTTGCGCACGTTCCACGGCGCCGGCAGCGCCGCCCTCGCGGGCCCGCCGTCCGCCTTCCGGCGCATCAGCGCCCGTCGCCCGCCCTCACCGGGACGGGGCTCGGTCCACCACAGCTCCTCCCCCACCGCTCCGGGATACTCCGGCTTGCCGTCGTGCGCGGCGACCAGCGCGGCGTCCACCGGGGACGGCCAGGTTCCGTAAGGGGACACAATGCGGGCCAAGGTGCCGTCTCCTCGGGTCGGGGGAAGCGTGCGGGACGGAACGTGAGCGGCGGGTCCGGGCCTACAGGGCGAGCAGGGCCCGGTCCAGTGCCCGGGTGCCGAAGTGCAGGGCATCGACCGGCACCCGTTCGTCGACCCCGTGGAACATCGCCTGGTAGTCGAACTCCACGGGCAGCCGCAGCGGGGTGAAGCCGTAACCGGTAATGCCCAGGCGGGAGAACTGCTTGGCGTCGGTGCCTCCCGACATGCAGAACGGCACGACGTGCGCCTGCGGGTCGAAGTGCTCCAGCGCCTCGCGCAGCACGGCGAAGGTCCGCGAGTCCACCGGGGCCTGCAGCGGCACCTCGCGGTGCTGGAACTCCCAGTCCACGTGCGGCCCGGTGAGCCGGTCCAGGGTGGCGGTGAACTCCTCCTCGGCGCCGGGCAGCATCCGGCCGTCGACCCCCGCGGTGGCGCTGCCGGGGATCACGTTCACCTTGTAGCCGGCCGACAGCATCGTGGGGTTGGTGCTGTTGCGGATGGTGGCGGCGACCAGGCTCGCGGCAGGCCCGAGCTTGTCGAGGAGCGCGTCGACGTCCCGCGCCAGCTCGTCGGCGTCCGGGTTGGCCAGATCGGGCACCGGCAGGCCGTAGATCTCGCTCAGACCGGCGAGGGCGGCGCGCACGGTGGGGGTGAGGCGGACCGGCCAGCGGTGGTCGCCGATCCTGGAGACCGCGCCGGACAGCCGGCTGACCGCGTTGGCGTCGTTGACCTTCGAGCCGTGACCGGCCCGGCCGCGGGCCGTCAGCCGCAGCCAGGCCGTGCCCCGCTCGCCGGCCGCGACGGGGTAGATGCGCTTTCCGTCGCCGGGATGGAAGGTGAAGGCCCCCGACTCGCTGATGCCCTCGGTGCAGCCCTCGAACAGCTCGGGGCAGTCGGCCACCAAGAAGCCGGCGCCGTACTCGGCGGTGTCCTCCTCGTCGGCGGTGAAGGCCAGCACGATGTCCCGGCGCGGCCGGATCCCCGCCCTCGCCCAGGCGCGCACCACGGCCAGCACCATGGCATCGGCGTTCTTCATGTCGACGGCGCCGCGGCCCCACACCACGCCGTCGCGGATCTCCCCGGCGAAGGGGTGCACGCTCCACTCGGCGGGGTCGGCCGGGACGACGTCCAGATGGCCGTGGACGAGCAGGGCGTCGGCGCCCGGGTCGGTGCCCTCCAGGCGGGCCACCACGTTGGTGCGGCCGGCGGCCTTCTCCAGCAGGACCGGCTCGATGCCCACCTCCGTCAGGCGCTCCGCCACGTATTCCGCCGCGGGCCGTTCGACGCCGTCGCCCTGCCCGCGGTTGGTGGTGTCGATGCGGATCAGCTCGGAGGTGTAGCGGACGACCTCCTCCAGCGCCCGGTCGTCCACGTGCCCGCCCGGAAGGACTCGGGTGCTCGGGTGATCAGCCATACCATTCCTCCACCGCCGCCGAGACGACCGTCGTGACCGCCTTGAAGCAGCGGATTCCCTCGTACATGTCCGGCGCGGTGAACGTCACGCGCCGTGGGCCGGCCTCCTCGACACCGGGGACGACGGTGGCCGCCCCCACCAGATGCTCGGCGTCGAACTCGATCTCCACCGTGCGCGCCCGGGGCGGCGCCGGCGTGTGCCGGACGGCGAGCGCCACCGCTCCGGCCGCGGCGGCCCGGATGTCGGCGGCGGTGCGGGCCGGCGTGCGGCAGACCGCCGCGTATCGGGAGACGTAGTCCTTCACGGCCACCGTCCGCGCCCGCGGCGCGTATCCCCGGGCGTCCCGGCAGGCGCGGTCGTCCCCGGTGACGAGCACCACGGGGGTGCCGTACTCGGCGGCGACCAGGGAGTTGAGCAGCCCCTCGCTCGCCCGCACCCCGTCGACCCACACGCCGGTCAGCGAGTTGCCCAGGTAGGTGTGGGCCAGCACGCCCTCGTCACCGGCCCCGGTGTGGTAGCCGACGAACGCGATGCCGTCCACGTCACCGTGCTGGACGCCCTCGACCATGCTGAGCGCCTTGTGCCGGCCGGTGAGCAGCCGGGCGCGGTCGTCCAGCTGCTCCAGCAGCAGGTTGCGCATCGTCATGTGCGCCTCGTTGACCAGGACCTCATCGGCTCCCCCGTCGAAGAACCCGCTGACCGCGGCGGCCACGTCGGAGGTGAACAGGGGCCGGCAGCGCTGCCACTCGGGGGTCCCCGGCAGGCAGTCGGCGGGCCAGGTGACCCCGGTGGCCCCCTCCATGTCCGCGCTGATGAGGATCTTCATGGCGCGCCACGTTACGCGCCGTCGGCGGGCGGGTGAAAGACCCGGGGACAACGGCACAGGTCCAGTCCTCTGCCGCACCTCGAACGGCCCACCGGCGAGCCCTGGGCGGGCGTCAGACCGGACGGGCCTCCTCGTGGACCAGCCGGAGGTCGTGCTCGGCGGGCCGGTCGCCCTCCACTCTGAGCGCCCGGGCGGACGGGGGGAGGCCGGCCGCGACGACCGTGTACTCGCCGGACGCGAGGCCGGTGAAGGAGTAGTGGCCGTCGGGGCGGGTCAGGGCGGTGCCGAGTACCCGGCCGTCGGCGTCGAGCAGCGTGACCCGGGCCTCCGGAACCGGGCGGTCCCCTTCGGTGCGCACGGTTCCGGTGAGCACCGCTCCCCCGGCCAGTTCGATGTTCTGACGGGTCGGCAGGTCGTCCCCGACGGTGACCGGCACGGCGGCCGGACGGCGGCCCGGCGCGGTAGCGGCAAGGGTGTAGCGGCCTGCCACCAGCGCCTCGAAGCGGTAGCCGCCGGTGTCCTGGGAGCGGGTGGTGGCCGTCACCCGGCCCTGTCCGTCGGTGAGGGTCACCGTCGCCCCGGGCACCCCGGAGCCGTCGGCGGCCAGGACCCGCCCGGCCAGCAGGCCGGTGCCGCCGAGCAGGACGTCGAGTTCGACCGGTCCGTCGCCCGCCAGCACGCCGACGGCGCGCGGCTGGTGCCCGCAGGCCGCGGCGATCAGCGTGTAGGAGCCCGGCCCGGGCGCGGTCAGGGCGTACCGGCCGTCCTCCGCGGTGGTGCCGCGCGCGCTCTGCCCTCCACCCGCGTCGATGAGGGTGAGTGTCGCGTGCGGGACGCCGGCACCGTCCCCGTGCCGGACGCTGCCGCGCACGGACACCTGGGCGGGAACGGGGGCCCCGCCGCTGCGGGCCTGGGGGACGGGGGGATTGTCGGTCACCTGGGTCTTCTCCTCGGGAAGGAAGGCGAGCAGCACGCCGAGCGCGAGGGCCGGCGCGAGCTGCGGCAGTGCGCCGGCCGGTGCGCCGGCGGCGAGCAGCGGCAGCGGCAGCAGTGCGGTCACTCCGGCGCGTGCCCGCCGCAGCCGGGGCCGCGGTGCGGGCACGGCCGTTGCCGCGGAGATCCGCTCCGCTTTCCGCGGGACGGGGCCGGGCCGGGCGGGGGCGCTCCGGGCGGCGCCGGTGCGTCCGGGGGTCCCGGTCGCCCGGGCACGCGGCACGGTCACGCGCCCGGCCCGGGCCTCTGCCGCGGCTCCGGGGGCCGGGACCGCCGTACGGGTGCCGCCGAAGGGCGTTCCTCCGGTGTCCGGACCTCTCGGCGTGCTGCCGTTCATCCCGCTCGCTCCCTCGCCCGCCGCTGTGCTACCGGCGTCTTTCTCCCACCGGCGGCAACCGAGGGCAAGCGGACGCTCCGCAGGAAACCGCCCGGCGGACAAACCACCCGGACCGGTGAGTGTGAGCACACGCGTTCCCCCCACCGACCCTCTTCCGGCGCGCCCGGGATACCGGTTGACCGCGATGGTCGAACGCGTGTTCTATTCTTGGGGCGACGAGCAAGGAGGCCCGCCATGCGCTGGAACACTCTGGGCGAGGACGGCACCGACGCCGCCCCCGCCCTCTTCGGCACCGATGCCGTCACCCGGACGATCGACTCCCCCGAGTTCCGCGGCATCACCTTCCACGAGGTCCGGGCACGCTCGATCCTCAACCGGGTGCCCGGGGCCTCACGGATGCCGTTCGAATGGACGGTGAACCCGTACCGAGGCTGCACCCACGCCTGCGTCTACTGCTTCGCCCGCAACACCCACAGCTATCTGGACCTGGACACCGGCACCGGCTTCGACACCCAGATCGTGGTCAAGGTGAACGCACCGGAACTTCTGCGGCGCGAGCTGGGGGCCCGGCGATGGCAGGGCGAGCACGTGGCGATGGGCACCAATGTCGACTGCTACCAGCGAGCCGAGGGCCGCTACCGGCTGATGCCCGGCATCCTGGCCGCGCTGCGCGACTACGCCAACCCGTTCTCCATCCTGACCAAGGGCACCCTGGTGCTGCGCGACCTCGGTCTGCTCCGGGAGGCCGCGGCCGTCACCGATGTCGGGGTGTCGGTCTCGGTCGGCTTCCTCGACGAGTCGCTGTGGCGCACGGTCGAACCCGGTACCCCGGCACCCGCCCGCCGGCTCGACGTGGTCCGCACCCTCACCGCCCACGGCATCCCCTGCGGAGTGCTGATGGCGCCGGTGATCCCGTTCCTGGGCGACAGCCCGGACCGGCTGCGGAGCACCGTGCGGGCGATCGCCGCGGCCGGGGCCACGTCCGTCACCCCGCTCGCCCTGCACCTGCGGCCCGGCGCCCGGGAATGGTTCATGCAATGGCTCCACCGCCACCACCCCGGCCTGGTCCGCCACTACCGGACCCTCTACGCGGATGGCGCCTACGCCCCCAGGTGGTACCAGCGCCGGATCACCGGCCAGGTGCACGAGCTGGCCGCCGAGTACGGCATCGGCCCCGCCCGCCGGGGAACCGCCCGGAACCTGCCCGGCTCGCCGGCCGGCGAGCCGGAGACGGCGGCCACCCAGCTCACCCTCATGTGAGGCCACCGTGCGCGGCCGGGCACCGGCAGCGGACAGCACGGAGCCCCGCGTGCTCCCGTGGGACACGGGACAGGCGGGGTCCGCTGGTGGCCGCGAGGGCCGGTGAGGGGGACCGTCGTCAGGTCTTGAGCAGACGGTCCATCAGGTCGCGGTAGTCGCGCAGCACGGTGCGCAGCTCCTCGGTGTCCGCGGCGGCGGCTCCGCCGTCCTCGGCGTTGCCGTTCCAGCCGGCCCGCAGGTTGCGCCGGCGCTCGGCGATGGAGTCGGTGAACACGGAGGCCGCCTCCTGGAGCAGGGCATCCGCCTCCTCGACGGACTTCCGGGGGGCGTCCACGAAGCCGCTCACCGTGTGCTGGAGACGCAGCGCGAGCTGCTCCGCCCTGCCCTCCGCGATGAACGGTCCGGTGCCGTCGGTGTACCGCTGCTCCCTGGCATGCCGGCCGTCGGCCTGCGGCCCGTCGCTGTACTGGCTCTCGCCGTACTGGCCGTCGCCGTACTGGCCGCCGGTGTACTGGCCGTTCCCGACGTCGTACTGACCGTTGCCGTGCCGGCTGTCGCCGTGGTCCTGGCCGGCCCCTCGGCGGTCGGGGTCATGGCTCAGTGCCTGCCCGTGGTCCGTCTGTGCGGCTCCGCCGTGTCCGTCCGCCGTCCCCTGCCGGTCCCTCTCGTCGGCGGTGGGGGCCAGGAGCGGGTCGTGGCCGGTGTCGTTCCGGTGGTCGAGTCGGTGGTCGGTCATGCTCCGCCTCCCGAAGTGGTGGGCTGATGACGGTTCCTCATCCCGGGCACGTGCAGGCGCTCGCTGAGCCGGAGCCGCTTCCCGCGGGGCCGGTCCGGCTCGCTCGTCAGCAGGTCCTCGAAGAGCTCACGGGCCTCGATCATCACCGCACGCAGCTCTTCGGTGTCGGTGCCGCCGGGGTGCTCCTGGCCCGCGACGGCATGCAGACGGCGATAGCCGTCGACCCGCTTCGGGTGGTGCACGGAAAGCGCGGAGATCTGCTCGTCGTACTCGTCGGACGGGAACCCACGGTCGTGGACCAGCCGGGTCAGCAGGTGGTCGGCCTCGGCGACCGCGGCAGCCGGAGAGTCCACGAACTGCTCCTGGATCGCGGCCCACTGGGCGGCGTACTGGTCGCGTTCGCGCTCCGAGAGGCGCCGGGTCCGCAGGTCCCGGTGCCGGCGCAGCCGGTCGGACAGATCCTTGCGCGCGGCCTTGGTGTCGCCGTCGTGCCGGGCCACGGTCCGGTCGTACTCGGGTCCGAAACGACGTTCCACGTTGCCGCCGCCACCTTGCATCCGCGGCAGGAAGAAGATGAGACCGAGGATGATGGCGACCGCCACGCCGAAGATAATGATCGCGTCTGTGGACATGTGCTGCCTTTCGCAGAAGTCCCCTCGTGCGAGGCTGTCAACACTGCGGGTTACCCGAACGGTTCAGCGCAAACGCGAAGTCATCGCGGGCGTGCCCCGGGCGCGTTTCCGCGACGTGCCCCGGATCCGCCCCGGCCGGCACCACCTGACACCGCCTCACCTTCCTGGCGGCAGCAAGTCCCGCCCGGCCGGGCGGGGTTCGCGGGTCAGCGCGGCCGTGACCGCCACCAGCACCGGGATCGCGGCCAGGAACGGCAGCGCGGTGGCGTAGTCACCGCTCAGGTCGCGGCCGAGGGAGACGGCCACCGGCCCGAACGCGCTGGCGGCGACCACCGCCGTATAGGCGGTGCCGCGGATCGCCCCGAGGTGGGCGGTCCCGAAGTAGCGGGGCACGGCGGCGGATTCCACCGCCCGCATCATGCCGCCCGAGGTTCCCATGACCAGGCCGTACCCCAGGGCGCTCCAGCCGGGGGCGACCACGCCCGCGGCCATGATGCCCGCGGCCAGGGTGAGCATGGCGCCGCACAGCACGAACTTCGGTGAGATCCGGTCCAGCAGTGCTCCCGCTCCGACGGTGACCAGCAGGACCGCGGCCGTCTGCGGAAGGAAGTTGGCGGCGGCCTCGGTGGCGCTCAGGCCGCGTTCGCCGAGGAGGTCGATCTGGTGGAAGGCGAGGCCGGTGCCCAGCATGCTGGCGGCCGACATGCAGGCCAGCAGGACCCAGAACATCCCGGTGCGCATCGCCGCGCGCAGCGGCCAGCCGGTCAGCTCGCCGGTGTCCGGGGAACCGTCGGCCGGGGCGACGCCGTCGACATGCTGGCCGATGTCGGCGGGCCGGTTGCGGATGCCCCAGAACGCGATGGGCAGGACCACGGCCCACACCAGCAGACCCTGGATCGCCCACGCCTCGCGCCAGCCGGTAGCGGACACCAGCCGCTCGAACAGCAGCGGAGCCATGGAGATACCGGCGGTGCCGAGCGCGCCGACGATGCCGAGGGCGAAGCCGCGCCGCCGCTCGAACCAGTAGGCGACGGTCGTGGTGGCGACGAGCGAGAGCGCGCCCTGCCCCGCCATCCTGATGCCCACGAAGCCGGCCGTCAGGCCGACGATGCCGGTCACCAGGGTGAGCGCGAGCAGGATTCCTCCGAACACGGCGCCCACCACGGCCATGACCGCGCGGGGCCCGTACCGGTCGATGGCCCGGCCGACCAGCGGCATGGCGCAGGCTCCGACCAGGGTGCCCGTCATGTAGGCGGTGGAGATCTGGGTCCGGGTGATGTCCAGGTCCGCCATGAGCGGGTCGATGATCACCGAGACGCCGTGCGTCTGGCCCGGGGCGGTCATCGCCATCACCACGGCGCTGAACGCCACGATGCGCCAGCCGTGGAACCCTCCTGCGGAGGTCTTCTTCCCGGGGACGGGGGCCGGACCGCCGTCACCGGTGGTCGTGAGGGGAGCGGTGGGCTTGCTCAGGACGGCCTCCGGGAGAGGGCGGACAGTCGGGCGCGGGCCACTGACATCCTGCCGGTGACCCGCTCCCCGTGCACGTCCATTCCGCCCGCCGGACAGTCCCGTGTCAGTGACTGACCAGCCGGCCGGCGAGCCGTTCGCGCATCTCGGCGCTGGGCTTGTCCAGGCCGATGACCGTGACCCGCTTGCCGCGTGCCGCGTACTTGGTCTCGATGGCGTCCAGCGCCGCGACCGAGGAGGCGTCCCAGATGTGGGCGTCGGTCAGGTCGATGACCACGTCCTCCGGGTCGCCCGAGTAGTCGAACTGGTAGACCAGATCGTTGGAGGAGGCGAAGAAGAGCTCCCCGGTGACCGCGTAGACCACCTGATTGCCGTCCGGGTCCACCACGCCCGACACCTGCGCCAGGTGCGCCACCCGCCGCGCGAAGGCGATCATGGCGACGATCACGCCCACGACGACCCCGATCGCCAGGTTGTGGGTGACCACCACCACCAGCACGGTCGTGACCATGACCACGGTCTCGCTCCTCGGCATCCGGCGCAGCGTCGACGGCTGGACCGAGTGCCAGTCGAAGGTGGCCACGGCCACCATGATCATCACCGCGACCAGGGCGGCCATCGGCATCGCCGAGACCACCGGTCCGAAGACGATGACCAGGACGAGCAGGAAGACACCCGCCAGGAAAGTGGACAGCCGGGTCCGGGCCCCGCTCACCTTCACGTTGATCATGGTCTGGCCGATCATGGCGCAGCCGCCCATGCCGCCGAAGAAGCCGGTGACCACGTTGGCGATGCCCTGGCCGACGGACTCCCGGGTCTTGTTGGAGTGGGTGTCGGTGATGTCGTCCACCAGCTTGGCGGTCATCAGCGACTCCATCAGGCCCACCAGCGCGAAGGCGAAGGCATAGGGGGCGATGATGGCCAGCGCCTCCATGGTGAGCGGCACGTCGGGCAGGCCGGGCACCGGCAGCGACGAGGGCAGTTCGCCCTTGTCGCCGACAGTCGGGACGGCGATGCCCGCCGCCACGGTGATCACGGTGAGCACGGCGATCGAGACCAGCGGCGCCGGCACGGCCCTGGTGATCCGGGGGAAGAGCACCATCATCGTCAGGCCCGCGACCACCAGCGGATAGACCGCCCAGGGGACATCCCGCAGCTCCGGCACCTGGGCCATGAAGATCAGCACGGCCAGGGCGTTGACGAAGCCCACCATCACGCTGCGCGGCACGAAGCGCATCAGCCGGGCGACTCCGATGGCCCCCATGGCGATCTGCATCAGGCCGCCCAGGATCACCGCACCCACCAGGTAGCCGAGGCCGTACTGGTGGTTGAGCGGCGCGATGACCAGCGCCATCGCGCCGGTGGCTGCCGAGATCATCGCCTTGCGTCCGCCGACGAAGGAGATCACCACGGCCATCGTGAACGACGCGAACAGGCCGACGCTGGGGTCCACGCCGGCGATGATCGAGAAGGAGATCGCCTCGGGGATCAGGGCAAGGGCCACCACCAGTCCCGCCAGAACCTCGGTACGGAACGTACGCACGGAGGAGAGCCAGTCGGGCCGGGACAGCTTCGGGAACCGCCGCGAGGCGGCGGAGGTATCAGCGGACATGCATCCGTTTCCGTTCAGGCACGCGGACACGACCGCGCGCACAAGGTGTGCGGCTCCGGGGAGCGGGGGAATCCGGCGACGTGCGAGCCGTCATCCTTGACGGTGTGCCGCCGGGGGCGGTGGCCGCCTCGGGCCACCGGTCGGGCATCATTGCCCGGAAGTCCGGTTGCGCCGCGGCCGGTGAGGCCGGGGAGCCGGGCGGAGCGTTCCGCCCATGAGGACGACTCTACCCTGACGTAAGGGGTGACCTGCGCCGCTGTTCTGTGAATTGCAGGAAAACTCCTGCCGCACCCCTGTGATTCATCTCACGGGCTAGGCTGGCGTTTACGAATCCGAATTGGGCCCGGAACTCCGGCACAACAAGAGCCGAACACCTGGAGGGTGCTGACGGTGGCAGACGAGCGACACATGCAGATCGGCCAGGTCGCCGAGCGGACCGGGCTCTCGCTGCGCACCATCCGGCACTACGAGGAGATGGGCCTGGTCACACCGTCGGCGCGAAGCAAGGGCGGATTCCGGCTCTACACCCGGGCGGATGTCGACCGGCTGATGGTCGTGCGCCGCATGAAGCCGCTTGATTTCTCCCTGGAGGAGATGCGGAATCTGCTCACCGTCCTCGACGAACTGTCGTCCGGCGGCGGCTCGGACGCGGAGCGCGAACAGCTGCGGCAGCAGTTGCGCGCCTTTCACCAAGTGGCCGAGGCCCGCTGCGAAAAGCTGCGTGCCCAGCTTCTCGCGGCCGAGGATTTCGCCGCGACGCTGCGCCACAGGCTCGACGCCAAGGACTGAGTGCGCCCTCCGGGGCGGTGAACCGACGCCACAAGCCCACGGAAGGCGCTTCGGAAGCAGGCCGACACACGTCGGCGAGCAGCGAGACCACTCTCACGCAACGGCAGTGTCGCCAGTGTCCGGACGCCGGCCCCGGCGACCGCGTCCGGTGGCCGCTCAGCGCAGGCCGGCCGCCGGATCGCTGCTCAGCCAGCCGCGGGCTCCCCAGAAGTCCATCGCCCTGCAGACCGTCGCACGGGCACCCTGCTCGGCCGGAGTCCCGGGCTCGCCCCAGTGGCCGGCGAACCACTCGGTGAGAGCCTCGCGGGCCCGCTCGCCCTCCAGCACATCGAGCCGCTGGTAGGACCCCAGATGCGTGCCCAGCAGCAGCATCGCCGTGTGGTCGAGATCGCCCGACCCCTCGGACAGGAAGGCCTGGATCGCCTGCCGCACGGTGGGCACGGCCGTCGGCGCCGGCTGGGGACGCCCGCGGCGCACCGGCCTCTTCGCCGCCGGGGCCTTGGCCGTTCCGGAAGGCCGCTGCGCGGATACGGCGGAGCGCGCCTCCGGCTTCACGGTGGAGGGTGTCCGTCCCTTCGCCGGGGGACGGGGCCCGGCAGAAGGCGCAGGAGCCCCGGCGTCCTCCTCGTCCCTCGCACTCCCCGCCGGGCCGGAGGCGCTGCCGGGCGCGTGCAGGGCGGCGGACACATAGCTGTCCGGCACCGCGACGTTCTCGGTGATGGAGGCCCGCAGGGCCTCGGCATCACATGTCCGGCACAGCGGCAACTGCCTCCAGCCGATGATGGACAGCTGGGTGCCGCGCGAGTGCCGGGTCATGGCCTGCGGCCGCTCCACGATCTCCGCGCCGCCGCAGGTCGCGCAGACCGGCTCGCCGCGCATCCACACCGCGCCGCAACGTGCGCAGCGCACCCGGATGTCGCCCTCGTGCGGCTCGCCGTGCAGTTCTTCAGTCTCCCCGCAGGACGGACAGGTCAGGGCGTGCGCCATCGCGATCCTCTCTCCTCCCGGCGGTTCAGCCGGTCTCGTGGGCGGCGATCAGCGGCTCCAGCGGATGGTCGGGGAACTCCCGCTCGAAGGAGCTGACATGCCAGCGGCTGGGGAAAAGTGCCAGCACCACCTGGTCCTTGACCCGCACCATGGCCTCACCGTGCACCAGCCGGGACCGGTTCAGCGCCTCGCCGCCGGCGGTGTCGGTCGCACGGGCCACGCTGTAGGCCAGCGGCTCCAGCTTCACCGGTGCGGAGAACTCGAACTCCATGCGGTGCTGCACCACGTCGAACTGCATGGGACCGACCGCCGCAAGCACCGGTGCCTGCTCGCCGCGCACATCGGAGACGAGCACCTGCACGACCCCTTCCTCGTCGAGCTGGGCGATGCCGCGCCGGAACTGCTTGGACCGGCCGATGTCCACCGGCCGCACCACCGAGAAGTGTTCCGGCGCGAAGGTCGGCATCGGCGGGAACTCCACCCGCGGCCCGTCGTACAGGGTGTCCCCCACCCGCAGGGAGGCGGCGTTGACGAGCCCGACCACGTCCCCTGGGTAGGCGGTCTCCACCGAGGAGCGGTCCTGGCCGAAGACGCTGTGGGCGTACTTGGTGGCGAACGGCCGTCCGCTGGCCGCCCGGGTGACCGTCATGCCGCGCTCGAAGACACCGGAGCACACGCGCACGAACGCGATCCGGTCGCGGTGCGAACGGTCCATGTTGGCCTGCATCTTGAACACCAGACCGGAGAACGGCGCGTCCACCGGCTGCCGGCCGCCGTCGGCCAGCTCGCGGGCGGCCGGAGCCGGGGCCAGATCCACTACCGCGTCCAGCAGCAGCCGGACGCCGATGTTGGACAGCGCCGCACCGAAGAAGACCGGAGTGGACTTCCCGGCCAGGAACGCCTCCGGGTCGTGCAGGCCCCCGCTCTCGCCGAGCAGTTCCAGCTCCTCGGAGGCACGCTCCCAGTCCTCGCCCTCCTCGGCCGCGGCGCGGGCGGCAGGCACGGTCTCCTCCGCCGCCTCCTTGCTGCCGCCCGGCATCCGGGTGTAGCGCAGCATGTGCTCCGGGTCCCGCACATCGATCAGCCCGCGCAGGTCGCCCGCGATGCCCACCGGCCAGGTGACGGGGGTCGGGCGGAGCCGGAACTCGGACTCGATCTCGTCCATCAGCTCCAGGGCCTCCCGGCCCGGGCGGTCCCATTTGTTGACGAAGGTGATGACCGGGATGCCCCGGTGCCGGCACACGTCGAAGAGCTTGCGGGTCTGCTCCTCCAGGCCCTTGGCCGCGTCGATGAGCATCACCGCGCAGTCCACGGCCGCCAGCACCCGGTAGGTGTCCTCGGAGAAGTCCGCGTGCCCCGGCGTGTCCAGCAGGTTCAGCACCTGGTCGCGGTGGGAGAACTGCAGCACCGCGGAGGTCACCGAGATGCCGCGGGCCTTCTCCATCTCCATCCAGTCCGACGCCACGCCGCGCCGGTCGCCCTTGCCGTGCACAGCGCCCGCCGAGGTGATGGCCCGCGCGTGCAGCGCCAAGGCCTCGGTCAGTGTCGACTTGCCCGCGTCGGGGTGGCTGATCACCGCGAACGTGCGGCGCCTGGCGGCCTCCGTCACAGCCCGCGCACTCATCGCGCACCCCCGCTCCGCGGTGCCGCCGGGGCCCCGGTCAGGCGGGCCAGGTGCCGGTGCAGGGTCCGGGCGAAGTCCTCCGCCTCCTGAAGCTCACGGCGCATCTCCTCGCACCGCGCGTCCGTTTCCTGCCAGAACTCTCGCAACCTCGCCACCAATTCCTCGTACGCACGCCGGTCGTCGCCGGCCTCGGGCAGCCGGTCCAGCAGTCCGGCCAGGGACCGGACATCGGCAGTCCGGAACCCCAGCGACCGCATCCGGCGGGCCAGTGCCGGCCGGCGCACCTCTGTCTCCGTGTACAGCCTGGTGCCGCCGTCCCCGGCATCTCCTCCCGGCCCGGTCAGGCCGGCCTCTTCATAGTGCCGGATGGTCCGCGGCGACAGCCCGGTGCACTCCGCCACCTCACCGATCCGCATCAGTATCCGCCCCATGACCACCACGCCGTCCTGTCGGGAGCACCGGGCCCCGGCCGGCTCCGCCGCCTGCTGTGAATCTACCCTCTCGTCACGAGAGGTTTGCACGCCCGGACGGTACGGACACGGATTCGCCTTCCCCGCCTCCGGGGCGACGGCGGTCAGGCCGGAGCCGCCGCCGGGCCGGAGGGCGCGGGAGCGGGGACCGGGCCGGAGAGGGCCGAGCGGCACAGCCGGGCGTAGGTGCCCCCCGCGGCCAGCAGTTCGGGGTGAGTGCCGCGCTCGGTGACGCGCCCCGTCTCCATGACCACGATCTCGTCGGCCTCCCGGACGGTGGACAGCCGGTGTGCGATCACCAGGCAGGCGCGGTCCCGGCGCAGCGCTGTCATGGCCTGCTGCACGAGGAGCTCGGTGCGGGTGTCCACCGAGCTGGTCGCCTCGTCCAGGACGAGGACGGCCGGCCGGGCCAGGAAAGCCCGCGCGATGGTCAGCAGCTGTTTCTCCCCCGCACTGAGCCCGCCGCCGTCCTCGTCCAGCTCCGTGTCGTAGCCGTCCGGAAGGGTGCGGATGAAGGGGTCGGCGCAGGCGGACCGCGCCGCCGCGACAATGTCCTCGCGCGAGGCGCCCTCGGCGCCGTAGCCGATGTTCTCGGCCACGGTCCCGGCGAACAGCCAGGTGTCCTGGGAGACCACCCCGATGTGGCGGCGCAGCTCCGTCCGGGACATGGTGCCGATGTCCGTGCCGTCCAGAGTGATCCGGCCGCCGGACGGCTCCTCGAAGCGCAGGAGCAGGTGGGCCAGGGTGGACTTGCCGGCTCCGGTCGGCCCGACCACGGCCAGTGTGCGGCCGGGGGCGAGCGTCGCGCGGACCCCTTCGATCAGCGGCACGTCCGGGTCGTAGCGGAAGGAGACGTCCTCGAACCGGACGTGTCCGCGCACCGTCGCGGGCCGGCCGGCGGGGACGGGGCCGGGCCGCTCCTCCGGGGCACCGAGCAGCTCGGAGATCCGCCGGGCCGAGGCCACGCCGGACTGCACCAGGTCGGCGTAGGCGGCCAGCTGCGCGACGGGCTGGTTGACCTGGAGGGTGTACTGGACGAACGCCTGGATGCCGCCCACCGTCATGGTCCCCGAGGCGATCCGCAGCCCGCCCAGCACGGCGATCAGCACATAGCCGGTGTGGCCGAGGAAGGTGGCCGCCGGCTCGATGATCCCGGAACGGAACTGTGCGGCGAAACCGGCCCGGCGGACGGCCTCGTTGTGCCCGGCGAAGACCTCGGCCGCCTCGCGCTGCCGGCGGTGGAGCACCACCAGGGCATGGCCGGTGTACATCTCCTCGGCATGCGCGCCCAGCCGTCCGGTGGCCTCCCACTGCTCGGCGAACCGCGGCTGTGCGCGCCGGCCGAGCACCCGGATGACCACGGCGGACAGGACGACCGTGCCGAGGGCGACCAGGGTGAGCAGCGGCGAGATCCACAGCATCGCGGCCATCGCGCCCAGCACGGTGAGCACCGCGGCGATCAGTCCGCCCAGCGCCTGCTGCAGGGCCTGGGCGAGATTGTCGATGTCATTGGTGATCCGCGACAGGACGTCGCCGCGGGACTGCCGGCCGAGGTCCCGCACCGGCAGCCGGGTGAGCTTGGCGGCGCAGCGCCCGCGGAAACGGCGGGCGGTGTGCTGCGCCACCCGCACGGTGAGCCGGCCCCGGAGGAAGGCAAGGAACACGGACGTCGCCACCAGGCCGCTCACCACCAGCAGCGCCCGGGCCACGGCGGGGTAATCCACTCCCTGGCCCCGCGCGCCGGTGAGAATCCGGTCGGTCACCGCGCCCAGCAGCAGGGGAACCAGCAGCGTCAGCCCGACGGTCGCAACGCCTGTGGCCACCACGGCCGCGAGAGCCCACCGCTCCTGCCGCATCTCGCGCAGCAGCCACCGGACCGTTCCGCCACGAGGGCGCGAGAGGGCATCCGGTCGGGTGCGCGTGCCGTCTGCGCTCATGGTGTCTCCTCGACGTTCTGGGACCGGGCGATCTCCCGGTAGACGGCGTTGTCCGCCAGAAGCTGTGCGTGGGTGCCGGAGCCGACGACCCGCCCGCGGTCGAGCACGAGGATCCGGTCCGCGTGCCGCACCGTGTGGACGCGCTGGGCCACGACGACCACGGAGGCACCGCACAGCGCGTCCGCCAGGGCGTCGCGCAGAGCGGCCTCGGTGGTGGCGTCGAGCGCGGAGAAGGGATCGTCGAAGAGGCAGATCGCGGGGCGGGCGACCAGCATCCGGGCGACGGCCAGCCGCTGCCGCTGCCCGCCGGACAGGTTGCCGCCGCCCTGGGTGACGGAGGCGTGCAGGCCGCCTGCGGCGGCGACGAACTCGCGTGCCTGCGCGGTCTCCAGGGCCTGCCACAGCTCCCGGTCGGTGGCGCCTGGGCGGGCGGTGCGCAGATTGGAGGCGATCGTTCCGGAGAACAGATGGGCCCTCTGGGGGACGTAGCCGACGGTCGCCGCCAGGACCGCCGGGTCGAGTTCCCGGACGTCCACACCGCCCACCCGGACCGTGCCGCCGGTGGGGTCGGCGAACCGGACGACCAGGTCGAGCAGGGTGGTCTTGCCCGCCCCGGTGGGCCCGATGACCGCGGTGATCCGGCCCGGCCGGGCCGTGAGGTCCACCCCGTGCAGCACCGGCCGTGCCGCGCCGGGATGGGAGAAGCCCACTCCGCGCACCTCCAGGTGCCCGGGTTCCGGCATGCGGGTGACCGGGGCGGAGGGCGCGGGGAGGGCCGGTTCGGTGTCCATGACCTGCGAGATCCGCTGGGCGGCGACGGCCGCCCGCGGGACCATGAGCAGGGCCAGCTGGGCGAGCACGACGGCCTGGAGGATCTGCATCAGGTAGTGCAAAAAAGCGATCAGCGAGCCGGGCTGCATCGCGGCGGCGTCGATCCGGTGCGCGGCGAACCAGAGCGCGAGCACCGCGGCCCCGTCCAGGAAGAGCATCATCAGCGGCTTCATGAGTGCCGCCAGCCGTCCCAGCCGCAGCGCGGTGTCCGTGAGTTCGTCGTTGGCGTCGGCGAACCGGCGTTGCTCGTACGGCTCGCGGGCGAACGCGCGGATGACCCGTTGTCCGGTGATCTGCTCCCGGGCGAGCCGGGTGATGCCGTCGACGCGGAGCTGAAGGGCCCGGGAGAGCGGGGCCATCCGCACCATGACGACGGCGAGCGTCCCGACCAGCAGCGGCAGCACGGCGATCAGCAGGAGGGACATCGGGGCGTCCTGACGCAGGGCCAGCAGGACGCCGCCGACGCCCATCACCGGGGCGGTGACCATCACGGTGAGGACGAGCAGGACCAGCGACTGGATCTGCTGGACGTCGTGGATGGTCCGGGTCAGCAGGGAAGCCGGGCCGAAGCGTGCCAGCTGGTGGACGGACAGGCGCTGGGCGGCGCCGAAGACTTCCGCGCGCAGGTCCCGGGAGAGCGCCGCGGCGATCCGTGCGCTCCAGAACACCGCCGCCAGGGTGGAGAGCACCTGCACGGCGGTGACTGTGAGCATCACGGCGCCGGTCCCGATCACGTACCCGGTGTCACCCCGGGCGACGCCGTGGTCGATGAGGCCGGCGTTGAGAGTCGGCAGCCAGAGGGTGGTGAGGGTCTGGAGAAGCTGGAGCAGCAGGACAGCGAGGATCTGGCCCGTGTACGGGCGGAGCCGGGTGCGAAGTAAGCGGATCAGCACCCGGGCAGTATTACGCGCCTCAGTGGCAGTTGGCAACGAGTAGCGTTTTCTCCCGCCTTCCGGCTGGCTAGGCTGGCCGGTGTGACGACCGACACCCCGCCCGCCGGCCTCCCGTTGCGCGAGCGCAAGAAGTGGCGCACCCGCCACACCCTGGTCGGCACGGCCCTGCGGCTGTTCCGGCAGCACGGCTTCGCGGAGGTGACGCTCGACCGGCTCTGCGCCGAGGCGGAGGTCTCCAAGCGGACCTTCTTCCGCTACTTCGCGTCCAAGGAGGACGTGGCACTGCACGCGGAGGCCGAACTGCAGGAGGCCTTCGCCCGCCGGCTCGCGGCGGCGGCGGCCGAAGGGCCGCTCCTCGGCGTGCTGCGCGCGTCCCTGATCGCCGCCATCGAGGAGCAGAGCTCCTCCTGGGAGGAGCGTTTCATCGCGGGCCGCTACCTGGCCGCGCGGACTCCCGGACTGCGCGACCACTCGACGCTGAGCTGGTACGCAGCGCAGTCCCGCGTCGTCGAGGCCCTGGAGGAGCGCCTCGGCGCGGACGGCCGGGAGGACGTCCGGCTCCGGATGCTGGGCGAGTTCGCGCTCGCGGCCTGGCGCTGCGGGGTCCGCAACTGGGTCGCCAGCCGGGGACACGGCCACGGCAACCGCCCGGGCCACGGCGGGCGGCCCGAGCTGGTCCGCCGGATCGAGGAGGCCTTCGACGCCCTCCCCGCCGCCGTGGCCCTCACCGCAGACACCGTGCACCGCCCGCCCCCGGCGCTCTGAGCCACGCCTCCTTGAGCCGCAGCGCGCGAGGCGGCAGGGCCGTGACGCGTGACACACGCCGGGAGCGGGCAGGGGGATGGCCAGAGGATTACCGGCGGGTTACTCTGCTCATCAGAGCGGAATCCCGCTCAGGCGGCCTGGTGACGCAGCCGCCCGGAGTGCCGTCGGTCCGGCGCTCCTCGTACAGCACGGCAGGACCCCGGGGACAGGGTCCGCCGCACCAACCGGCTCGCGCCCGTGTGCGCGGCCACTGCTGACGTCACCCCTGGAGTCCCGTGATGGACCGTCCCTCGTTCCCCGTTCTCCCCACTGTCGCCGTGATCGGTCTCGGCACCCTGGGCACCGGCATCGCCGAAGTTCTCGCCCGTTCCGGCCGTGAGGTCATCGGCATCGACACCAGCGACGCCGCCGCCCGGCGGGCCACCGCCGCGCTGGAGGCATCCACCGCCCACGCCGTCGAGCGCCAGAAGATCACCACCCAGCAGCAGCAGGAGATCCTCACCCGCTTCCGGACCTTCACCGACCTGCAGGCCGCCGCGCAGGCCGACCTGGTCATCGAGGCCGTGCCCGAGGACTACGCGCTCAAGCTGGAGGTCCTCACCGCGCTGGACAAGATCGTGGCGCCGACGGCCGTGCTGGCGACCGGCACCAACGCGCTGCCGGTCACCCGGCTCGCCGCGGAGACGGCCCACCCCGAGCGCGTGGTGGGCCTGCAGTTCTTCCACCCTGTCCCGGTCATGAAGCTCGTGGAGATCGTCTCCTCGGTGCTGACCTCGCCGCAGGTCGTCGACTCCGTCACCGAACTGGTCCGCGACCTCGGCAAGGAGCCGCTGGCCACCGGCGACCGGCCCGGGTTCCTCGTGGACGGGCTGCTGTTCGGCTACCTCAACCAGGCCGCCGCGATGTACGAGGCCCGCTACGCCACCCGCGAGGACATCGACGCGGCGATGCGGCTGGGCTGCGGCCTGCCGATGGGTCCGCTGGCCCTGCTCGACATGATCGGCATCGACACCGCGCGCACCGTCCTGGACGCCCTCTACGAGCGCTCCGGGGACCGCCTGCACGCCCCCGCGCCGATCCTGAAACAGCTCAGCGAGGCCGGGATGACCGGCCGCAAGGCCGGCCGGGGCTTCTACACCTACGCCGGGGACAGCGGGTCCGACCAGGCACAGGTCGTGCCCGACGAGCTCACCCCGGACGCGGGCCGGCAGCCGGCCGGAGCACGGCCGGTGGAGCTCGTGGGCGTGGTCGGCTCCGGCACGATGGCCTCCGGCATCGCCCAGGTCTTCGCCGCCTCGGGACACCGGGTGGTGCTGGTCGCGCGGAGCCTGGAGAAGGCCGGGACGGCCCGCAAGCGGATCGCCGGTTCGCTGGACCGGGCCGTCGCCAAGGGCAGGATGCGGGCCGAGGACCGGGACGCCACGATGGAGCGCATCACCCCGGCCGACAGCCAGGACGCCCTGGCCGAGGTGGATCTGGTCGTCGAGGCCATCGCCGAGGACCTGGCGATCAAGCAGGAGCTGTTCGCCAACCTGGACCGGGTGTGCAAGCCCGGTGCGGTGCTGGCCACCACCACCTCCTCGCTGCCGGTGATCGCCTGCGCCACGGCGACCTCCCGCCCCGAGGACGTCATCGGCATGCACTTCTTCAACCCCGCCCCGGCGATGAAGCTCGTCGAGGTGGTGCGGACCGTGCGCACCGGCGACGAGGCACACGCCACCGTGCACGCGGTCTGCGCGAAGATCCGCAAGCACGCGGTGGACTGCGGCGACCGGGCGGGCTTCATCGTCAACGCGCTGCTGTTCCCGTACCTCAACAACGCGGTGAAGATGGTGCAGGAGCACTACGCGACGCCCGACGTCATCGACACCGCGATGAAGCTGGGCGCCGGCTACCCGATGGGCCCCTTCGAACTGCTCGACGTGGTCGGCCTGGACGTGTCACTGGCCATCGAGGACGTGCTGCACAAGGAGTTCCGCGACGAGTCGCTGGCGCCCGCCCCGCTGCTGCGCCAGCTGGTCGACGCCGGATGCCTGGGCCGCAAGACCGGCAGGGGTTTCCGTGAGTATGCCCGTCGCTGAGGCATGCGTTACGTTCCCTCCATGGCCTCGCCCATGAAGACCGCCCGCCCCCAGCCCTCCTCGCAGCGCCTGAAGGTCCGCCGCCAACTCGCGGCGGCCGCAATGGAACTGTTCGCGACCAAGGGCTACGCCGCCACGACGGTGGACGAGATCGCCGCCGCGGCCGGCGTGGCCCGCCGGACCTTCTTCCGGCACTTCCGGTCCAAGGAGGAGGCGATCTTCCCCGACCACGACGACACCCTGGTGCGCGCCGAGGCGGTCCTGGAGGCCGCCCCGCCGCACGAGAACCCGGTGGACACCGTGTGCCGCGGGATCAAGGAGGTCATGCGGATGTACGCGGCCTCCCCCGCGGTCTCGGTGGAGCGCTACCAGCTGACCCGGGAGGTGCCCGCCCTGCGGGAGCGGGAGATCGCCTCGGTCGCCCGCTACGAGCGGCTGTTCACCCGGTACCTGCTGGGCCAGTTCGACGAACACTCCCCGCACAACGGGGACGAACCGCTGCTCGCCGAGGTCGCCGCGTCGGCGGTGGTGACCGCGCACAACCATGTGCTGCGGCGCTGGCTGCGCGGCGGCGGGAAGGGCGACGTGGAGGCGGAGCTGGACCGGGCCTTCGCCATCGTCCGGCGCACCTTCGGCTCGCTCCCGGCGCCGCCCGGGGGCGGGCCGGGCGCCCCCGGCACGGGCGGCGAGGTGGTGGTGACGGTGGCCCGCACCGACGCTCCGCTGGAGAGCGTGCTGCACACCATCGAGCAGGCGCTGCGCCCCGAGGCCCAGCCCCGCTCCTGACCCCGCCCGGCGTTCCGGACACCGCCCCGGCCCCACGGCACCCGGTGCCGGACGGCGGCCGCACGCTCCGACCCGCCGCTCCCCGCAGACGCCTGCACCGACGGGGGCTCCCCAGCACCCGGGGAGNTCCCGTGTGAGCTGGGCCATTGCCGCGCGGGCAGGCGGGTGACCTGCCGCACCTTCCGCGCTCATCCGTGTCGACGAGATGACAGCTGAGCGAAATTGTTGGCACTGAGTGTCTTGCGGGCTGGCACGCCGTGCCATAACGTGTGCGGCATCCGGGCGCTGTCCCACCGGGTTCCCCCCGGGCGTTCCGGATGCCTGCGTCACAGGCACCCGCGCTACCGCGCGCAGCCGCGTACCGCCGCCGGACCGACGGCACAGCAGTTCCGTACCCGACCTGTCGTCCCTCAGCGCTTTCCGCGCACCGCACCTCGCCGGAGGCATCACCGTGAAGCACATCCTGGATGCGATCACCTCGCCGGACAGCACACCGCAGGACATCACCGCACTGTCGCTGCCCGAGTCCTACCGGGCCGTGACGGTGCACAAGGACGAGGCCGAGATGTTCCAGGGCCTTCCCAGCCGCGAGAAGGACCCCCGCAAGTCGCTGCACCTGGACGAGGTGCCGGTGCCCGAGCTCGGCCCGGGTGAGGCCCTGGTCGCCGTGATGGCCAGCTCGGTCAACTACAACTCGGTGTGGACCTCCATCTTCGAGCCGGTGCCCACCTTCGGCTTCCTGGAGCGCTACGGCCGTCTCTCCCCGCTCGCCAAGCGCCACGACCTGCCCTACCACGTCATCGGCTCCGACCTGGCCGGTGTCGTGCTGCGCACCGGTGAGGGCGTCAACGCCTGGCAGCCCGGCGACGAGGTCGTCGCGCACTGCCTGTCCGTGGAGCTGGAGTCCTCCGACGGCCACAACGACACCATGCTCGACCCCGAGCAGCGGATCTGGGGCTTCGAGACCAACTTCGGCGGCCTCGCCGAGATCGCCCTGGTGAAGACCAACCAGCTGATGCCCAAGCCCAGGCACCTCACCTGGGAGGAGGCGGCCGCCCCCGGGCTGGTGAACTCCACCGCCTACCGGCAGCTGGTCTCCCGCAACGGCGCCGGCATGAAGCAGGGCGACAACGTGCTGATCTGGGGCGCCAGCGGCGGCCTGGGCTCGTACGCCACCCAGTTCGCGCTGGCCGGCGGCGCCAACCCGATCTGCGTCGTCTCAAGCGACTCCAAGGCCCAGATCTGCCGGGACATGGGCGCCGAGGCCATCATCGACCGCAACGCCGAGGGCTACAAGTTCTGGAAGGACGAGAACACCCAGGACCCGCGCGAGTGGAAGCGCTTCGGCAAGCGCATCCGCGAGCTCACCGGCGGCGAGGACGTCGACATCGTCTTCGAGCACCCCGGCCGCGAGACCTTCGGTGCCTCCGTCTACGTCACCCGCAAGGGCGGCACCATCGTCACCTGCGCCTCCACCTCCGGCTACATGCACCAGTACGACAACCGCTACCTGTGGATGAGCCTGAAGCGGATCATCGGCTCGCACTTCGCCAACTACCGCGAGGCCTGGGAGGCCAACCGCCTCATCGCCAAGGGCAAGATCCACCCCACGCTGTCGAAGACCTACAGCCTGGAGGAGACCGGCCAGGCCGCCTACGACGTGCACAAGAATCTCCACCAGGGCAAGGTCGGCGTCCTCGGCCTGGCACCCCGCGAGGGCATGGGCGTCAGCGACCCGGAGATGCGCGCCAAGCACCTGGACGCCATCAACCGGTTCCGTGCCACCGAGGACGGCGCCACCGGCGAGGCCACCCGTGGGTGACCGCCGGAAGGACCGCCCCTGGCTCATGCGGACCTACGCCGGCCACTCCACGGCCGAGGCGTCCAACGAGCTGTACCGGCGCAACCTCGCCAAGGGCCAGACCGGGCTGTCCATCGCCTTCGACCTGCCCACGCAGACCGGCTACGACCCCGACCACGTCCTCGCCCGCGGCGAGGTCGGCCGGGTCGGGGTCCCCGTCTCCCACCTGGGCGACATGCGGCGGCTGCTGCAGGACATCCCGGTCGAGAAGATGAACACCTCGATGACCATCAACGCCACGGCCATGTGGCTGCTGGCGCTCTACCAGGTGGTCGCCGAGGAGCAGGGCGCCGACCCGGGCAAGCTGCAGGGCACCACCCAGAACGACATCGTCAAGGAGTACCTCTCCCGGGGCACGCACGTCTTCCCGCCCGGCCCGTCGCTGCGGCTGACCACGGACATGATCGCCTACACGGTGAACCACGTCCCCAAGTGGAACCCGATCAACATCTGCAGCTACCACCTGCAGGAGGCCGGCGCCACGCCGGTCCAGGAGATCGCCTACGCCATGTCCACCGCCGTCGCGGTGCTGGACGCGGTGCGCGACAGCGGGCAGGTGGAGCCGGAGCGGATGGGCGACGTCGTCGGGCGCATCTCGTTCTTCGTCAACGCCGGCGTGCGATTCGTCGAGGAGATGTGCAAGATGCGGGCCTTCACCCGCATCTGGGACGACCTCACCCGGGAGCGCTACGGCGTGACCGACCCCCGGCAGCGCCGCTTCCGCTACGGCGTGCAGGTCAACTCCCTCGGGCTGACCGAAGCGCAGCCGGAGAACAACGTGCAGCGCATCGTGCTGGAGATGCTGGCCGTCACGCTGTCAAAGGACGCCCGCGCCCGCGCCGTGCAGCTGCCGGCCTGGAACGAGGCGCTGGGCCTGCCCCGGCCCTGGGACCAGCAGTGGTCGCTGCGCATCCAGCAGGTCCTGGCGCACGAGAGCGACCTGCTGGAGTACGAGGACATCTTCGCCGGCTCGCACGTCATCGAGGCCGAAGTCGAGTCGCTGACCTCCTCGGCACTGGCCGAGATGGAGCGCATCGAGGAGATGGGCGGCGCCATGGCCGCCGTCGAGTCCGGCTACCTGAAGTCCGAGCTGGTCGCCTCGCACGCCCGCCGACGGGCCAGGATCGAATCCGGCGAGGAGAAGATCGTCGGGGTCAACTGCTACGAGTCGACCGAGCCCAGCCCGCTCACCGCGGACCTGGACACCGCCGTGATGACGGTGGACCCGGCCACCGAGGCCGCCGTCGTCGCCGCGCTGGGCCGCTGGCGCGACGGCCGGGACGAGGCGCGCGTGCACCAGGCACTGGGCGACCTGAAGAAGGCCGCCGCCGGTGACACCAACCTGATGGCGCCCACCCTGGAGTGCGCCCGGGCAGGCGTCACCACCGGCGAGTGGGCCTGGGCCCTGCGGGAGGTCTTCGGCGAGTACCGGGCCCCCACCGGGGTCGGCGGCGCACCGGTCGCGGTCTCCGCCGAGGACGGCGGCCCGCTGGCGGACGTCCGGCAGCGGGTGCGGGCCACCGCCGAGGAGATCGGTTCCGGCAAGCTGCGGCTGCTGGTGGGCAAGCCCGGTCTGGACGGCCACAGCAACGGCGCCGAGCAGATCGCCGTGCGGGCCCGGGACGCCGGCTTCGAGGTCGTCTACCAGGGCATCCGGCTGACCCCCGAGCAGATCGTCTCGGCCGCCGTGGCCGAGGATGTGCACTGTGTGGGGCTGTCCATCCTCTCCGGCTCGCACGCAGAGCTGGTCCCCGACGTCCTCGACCGGCTGCGGGCGGCCGGCGCGGGCGACATCCCCGTCATCGTCGGCGGCATCATCCCCCCCGCCGACGCCCGGGCGCTGCGCGCCGCCGGAGTGGCGGCCGTCTTCACGCCCAAGGACTTCGGTATCACGGAGATCATCGGCCGTATCGTCGACGAGATCCGCCTCGCGAACAAGCTCGACCCCCTGGAGGTCACCGCATGACCGTCAACCGGCTGCGCCCCCGCCGCTCCTGCCTGGCCGTTCCCGGCAGCAACCCGCGCTTCCTGGAGAAGGCTCAGCAGCTCCCCGCGGACCAGGTCTTCCTGGACCTGGAGGACGCCTGCGCCCCGCTGGCCAAGGAGGGCGCCCGGCACACCATCGTGGAGGCGCTGAACGAGGGCGACTGGACGGGCAAGACCCGGGTCGTGCGGGTGAACGACTGGACCACGCACTGGACCTACCGCGACGTGATCACCGTGGTGGAGGGCGCCGGTCCGAACCTGGACTGCATCATGCTGCCCAAGGTGCAGGACGCCCAGCAGGTGCAGGCCCTGGACATGCTGCTCACGCAGATCGAGACCACGATGGGCTTCGAGGTCGGGCGGATCGGTATCGAGGCGCAGATCGAGAACGCCAAGGGCCTGGTGAACGTGGACGCCATCGCGGCGGCCTCGCCCCGGCTGGAGACCATCATCTTCGGCCCGGCCGACTTCATGGCCTCGATCAACATGAAGTCCCTGGTCGTGGGCGAGCAGCCGCCCGGCTACCCGGCGGACGCCTACCACTACATCCTGATGCGCATTCTGATGGCCGCCCGCAGCCACGACCTGCAGGCGATCGACGGCCCGTACCTGCAGATCCGCAACGTGGACGGCTACCGCGAGGTCGCCGGGCGCGCAGCGGCGCTGGGCTTCGACGGCAAGTGGGTGCTGCACCCCGGGCAGGTGGAGGCCTCCAACGAGATCTTCTCCCCCTCCCAGGAGGACTACGACCACGCCGAGCTGATCCTGGACGCCTACGCCTGGTTCACCTCCGAGGAGGGCGGCAAGAAGGGCTCGGCGATGCTCGGCGACGAGATGATCGACGAGGCCAGCCGCAAGATGGCGCTGGTCGTCGCCGGCAAGGGGCGCGCCGCGGGCCTGAAGCGGACCACGAAGTTCGAGCCGCCCGCCGACTGAGCCCGCCCCCGCCCCGTCCGTTTCTTTCGCCCCGGAGTCGATCCATGCAATTCGGCCGCACCTATGAAGAGTTCACCGTCGGTGACGTGTACAAGCACTGGCCCGGAAAGACGGTCACCGAGTACGACGACCACCTCTTCTGCCTGCTCACCATGAACCACCACCCGCTCCACCTGGACACGAACTACGCGGAGCGGACCACCGACTTCGGCAAGAACGTCGTCGTCGGCAACTACGTGTACTCCCTGCTGCTGGGCATGTCGGTGCCCGACGTCTCCGGCAAGGCCATCGCCAACCTGGAGATCGAGTCGCTGCGGCACATCGCGCCGACCTTCCACGGCGACACCCTCTACGGCGAGACCACCGTGCTCGACAAGACGCCCTCCCGGTCGAAGTCCGACCGCGGCATCGTGTACGTGGAGACCCGCGGATACAAGCAGGACGGCACCGTGGTCTGCGTCTTCCGGCGCAAGGTGATGGTGCCCACCGCCAGCTACATCGAGGAGCGCGGCGGCGAGCAGCCCGGCCGCCCGGAGCCGCGCGAAGCCCGGCAGAAGGAGAAGTGACATGGGCCGTCTGGCGCAGACCGAAGGGCTCACGGAGATCCAGCGGGAGATCCTGAGCACCGTCCGTGCGTTTGTCGACAAGGAGATCCTGCCGGTCGCCACCGAGCTGGAGCACCGGGACGAGTACCCCAGCGACATCGTGGCCGGACTGCGGGATCTCGGGCTGTTCGGCCTGATGATCCCCGAGGAGTACGGCGGCCTGGGCGAGTCGCTGCTGACCTACGCCCTGTGCGTGGAGGAGATCGCCCGCGGCTGGATGAGCGTGTCGGGCATCATCAACACGCACTTCATCGTGGCGTACATGCTCCAGAAGCACGGGACCCAGGAGCAGAAGGACCACTTCCTGCCCCGGATGGCCACCGGCGAGGTCCGTGGCGCGTTCTCCATGTCCGAGCCGGGCCTGGGGTCGGACGTCTCCGCCATCACCTCCAAGGGCGTGCGCGACGAGCGGACCGGCGAGTACGTGCTCACCGGCCAGAAGATGTGGCTCACCAACGGCGGCTCCTCCACCCTGGTGGCGGTGCTCTGCCGCACCGACGAGGGCCACCCCGAGGGCACCGCCCCGCACAAGTCGATGACCACCTTCCTGATCGAGAAGGAGCCCGGCTTCGGGCAGGTCCGGGAAGGCCTGACGATTCCCGGCAAGATCGACAAGATGGGCTACAAGGGGGTCGACACCACCGAGCTGATCATGGACGGTCTGCGGCTGCCGGCCGACCGGGTGCTCGGCGGGACCACCGGGCGGGGCTTCTACCAGATGATGGACGGCGTGGAGGTCGGCCGCGTGAACGTCGCCGCCCGCGGCTGCGGCGTGGCCCAGCGCGCCTTCGAGCTCGGTGTCAGCTACGCCCAGCAGCGGCACACCTTCGGCAAGCCGATCGCCCAGCACCAGGCCATCCAGTTCAAGCTGGCCGAGATGGCCACCAAGGTCGAGGCGGCGCACGCCCTGATGGTCGGCGCGGCGCGGAAGAAGGACTCCGGTCAGCGCAACGACCTGGAGGCCGGGATGGCGAAGTACCTGGCGTCCGAGTACTGCAAGGAGGTCGTCGAGGACGCGTTCCGCATCCACGGCGGCTACGGCTTCTCCAAGGAGTACGAGATCGAGCGGCTGTACCGGGAGGCCCCGATGCTGCTGATCGGTGAAGGAACCGCGGAGATCCAGAAAATGATCATCGGGCGGCGACTGCTGGAGGAGTACCGCGAGCAAGCGTGACATGTCCCCCTTCGGGGGGACACCCGCCCGCGGGGAAAACACCGCCCGGACGAGGTGCGGGAACCCGACCCGCCTGCTGTCTTGCCGAATTGCCGCCGAAAGCCGATAGCATTCCTGGTAGCCGCACCACTGTGCAGGTGCGGCTTCCTCCGCTACGAAGGTCTTCCATGCCCCACCGCTCCTCTCCCGAAACACAAGGCCGAGTCCGTCTTGCGCGCGGTGCGTCCCCCTGGCTGCTGCCGACCGTCGCGACCGCGGCCGTGAGTCTGGTGAAGGCTCGCCGCTCCGGACGCTGGGCCGCTGCCGCCGTTCCCGCCACCGCGCTGGCGGCGGGCATGCTGTGGTTCTTCCGCGACCCCGACCGGGACCTCGGCCGGGGCCGGGTCATCTCCCCGGCCGACGGCGTGGTGCAGTCGATCATGCCCTGGCACGACGGCCGCACCCGGGTCGCGATCTTCATGAGCCCGCTGAACGTCCACGTGAACCGCGCCCCGGTGGCGGGCACGGTCAGCTCCGTCGAGCACATCCCCGGCGGGTACGTACCGGCGTTCAACAAGGAGAGCGAGCACAACGAGCGCGTCGTGTGGCGCTTCGACAGCGAGCTGGGCGACCTGGAGATGATCCAGATCGCCGGCGCGGTGGCCCGGCGCATCGTTCCCTACGTGCCCCAGGGCTGCAAGGTCGAGCAGGGCGAGCGGATCGGTCTCATCCGGTTCGGCTCGCGGGTGGACGTCTACCTCCCCGAGGGCATCGAGCCGGACGTCGAGGTGGGGCAGACCACGACCGCAGGGGTGACACGCCTTGACCGTGATTGACCGGAACACCCGGAGCTGGGTGGACGAGGCCGAGGACGACGACGAGATGCCGCTGTCCATGCGGCTGTCGATAGCGGACACCCTCACCCTCGCGAACGCCACCTGCGGCTTCCTGGCCGTCTACTTCACGACGACCGGGGTGCTCATCCCGCACCTGACCGGCAGCGGGGACGTCGGCGTGGTGCGCAACAACGCCGCGACCGCCGTGCTGCTGATGCTGCTGGCCTCGGTCTTCGACCTGTTCGACGGGCTGGTGGCGCGCAAGCTGCGCAGCTCGCCGATGGGTGCCGAGCTGGACAACCTCTCCGACCTGATCAGCTTCGGCCTGGCCCCCGCCTACTTCGTGCTGGTCTGGGGCATGGTGGTGGGGAGCGTGCACGAGCCGCTCTCGGCGCTCGCCGCCATCGTGGTACTGCTGGCGGTCGTGCTGCGGCTGGCGCGGTTCTCCTGCGTCACCCTGCGCGACGGCATCTTCCAGGGCATGCCGAGCCCCTTCGGTGCCCTCACGGTCGTGTCGATCGTGCTGCTGGAGCTGCCGTTCGTCCCGACCCTGCTGGCCATTCTCGGTGTCGCCTGGCTGATGGTGAGCCGGGTGGAATATCCCAAGCCGCGGGGCACCCTGGCCATCGCGATGCTCGGCTGGATCGTGATCAGCATGGGCATGCTGACGGCCTGGGCGTTCGACGCGCCCGGCGGCGAGCTGATGCTCCAGACCGGCTGCTCCCTGCAGGTCGTGCTCGGTGCGGTGATCCCGCTGTTCGCCACCGCCCGGCGGGTGAACGCGTTCCGCGGCCACCGCCGCGAGGCCCGCGCCGCCGCCCAGTCCTGACACGTCCCGGGCCCGCCCCGGACAGCCATCCCGCGTCCCCGCCACCCCCCGGTGGCGGGGACGCGGTGCGTCCGGGGACCCCCGGGCGCCCGTCTCCCCCAGGCCGCCGCTTCCCGGGACCGCCGCGGCCCCGGCCACCCGCCCCCGTGTCCCGAGGAGGTCCGCGCACCGGGTCCGGCGGGCAGCCGGCGAGGGAGGAGGCGGGCCCCCGGAGCCGTTCCCCTCCTGAGCCGGGGCGGACCCCCTGCACGGCCGGCCACGGCCCGGGGTGCCCTCGCCGGGACCGGACTGCCGGCCACGGCGGCTGTTCCCCGGCTCGTCGTGGCCCCCGGAAGGCCCCGGGCAGCCGACGGGCCCCGGCAGCCGGAAGGCCCGCGAGCCGGAAGGCCCACGGGCACGGGAACGGCCGGGCCGGGGGACGCACACCCCCCGGCCCGGCCGGGTCTCACGGAATCCGCGCGGTCACTCCCGGCTGAAGCTGCCGGTCATGTCCGAGGCGAACGCCTCCCGCACGACGACGGTGCCGCCGGGCACCGAGTCGTCCGGCTTGGTGATGAAGCTCTCCAGGGAGGACGGCGCCTCCGGGTCGGAGAAGTTGTGCACGATGCCGAAGCCGTTGTCCACGCTCTCCTGCGACAGCATCGCGTCGGCGATGCCCTCACGGGTGAGGTCCTCGTTGTCGCAGGCGACCTGCAGGGCCTCGCCGAACAGCGAGATGGCGTTGTAGCCGGCGACCACACCGCTGTCCAGCACGGCGTCGGGGTACTCGGCGGAGTAGGTCTCGGACAGCGCCTGGGGACCGTCCTCCTCCGATCCGATCGGGAGCGCCGGGATGGCGATGTAGAACTCGTTCATCAGCGCGGGGCCGACGTCCGTCGCCAGCAGCTGCGGGGCGAAGGCCGAGTTGTTGCCGATGATCGGCACGTTCAGGCCACCCGCCGCGGCGACACCGGCGACCGAGGCCGCCTGACGCGGGCCGGCGCTGACGATGATCGCCGACGCGCCTGCCCGGCCGAGGGCACCGACCTGGGCGGTCATGTCCTCGTCGGTGGGCTTGATCATCTGCTCGACCACGGTGAGCCCGGCCTCCTCGGCGGCGTGCCGGGAGCCCTCCAGGGCGTTCTCGCCGTAGTCGCCCTCGAAGTAGATGTGACCGATGGTGTCGCCTTCTTCGATGCCCTTCTCCGTCATCAGGAAGTCGATGGCGTTGATCGTCTCGTAGTCGTAGGTGGTGCCGATCATGTGGATGTACTTGCTGCCCAGCAGCGAGGCGGACCACGCCTGCGGCAGGACCACGACCTCGTCCTGCTCGTCGATGCGCTCCTTCACCGCGGTGACGTAGGGCGAGCCGATGAACTGGACGAAGGCCAGCACCGAGGGCTCCAGCTCGGTGTAGGCGGATATCGCCTTCTCGGCCTCGTAACCGTGGTCCCGGACCTCCAGCTTCAGCTGACGGTCGCAGATGCCGCCGGCCTCGTTGGTCTCCTTGACGTACAGCTGCTGGGCCTGCGTGATGCTGGCGCCGAGCGTGGCGTACGGACCGGTCATGTCGGTCAGCGAGCCCAGGGTGATGGTGTCGTCGGTGACGCCGATGTCGGTGGCGATACCGCCCTCGTCACCGCCGCCGCCGTCGCCCTTGCCGGTCTCCTCCGCCTTGCTGCTGCAGGCGGTCAGAGCCAGGGCCAGAGCAGTGGCTGTCGCCACCGCGGCTGTCGTGGACTTGCGCTGTCTGATCACGTCGGAACCTCCATGTTCCTCGACGATTCTGCTCTGGCTTTGATTCGTGCCGCTCTTCGCGCGCGAAGGACGGCCGGCAGGCGTACCAGTCCGCCCGGCAGGAACAGCACCGCCGTTACCACGGCGGCACCGTAGAGATATCGGGACGCCTCTCCGGGCGCCAGTCCCCCGCCGGTCCCCGGCTGGGAGACGAGCGGAAGTGCCTCGCTGTACTTGGTCAGCACCTGCGGCAGCAGGGACACGAAGAACGCACCCAGCATGGCACCGCCGACCGACCCGAGACCGCCGATGACGATCATGGCCAGGTATTCCAGGGCCAGGATGATGCCGAAGTAGCTCGGCACGGTGCGCTGGAAGACCAGCGCCAGCAGCACCCCGGCCAGCCCCGCGTACATCGAGGAGAGCACGAACACCCATCCCCGGTACCGGGCCACCGGGACCCCCATCACGCCGGCGGCGATGCGGTGGTCGCGGATCGCGTTCATCGCCCGGCCGGGACGCCCGGCCAGCACGCCGCGGGCGAACAGCGCGCCCAGCGCCAGCATCACCAGTCCGACGTACCAGAGCTTCTCCATCGCCTGGAACGGCACTCCGCCGACCAGCACCCGGGTGTTGTCGAAGCTGAGGCCGAAGACCTCCAGGGTCGGCACCGACCGGCCGTTGTAGCCGCCGGTCAGGTCGTGGGCGTTGAACAGCACGTGCTGGCCGATGAAGATCAGGGCCAGCGTGGCGATGCCCAGGTAGGCGCCGCGCAGCCGCCCGGCGATCGGGGAGAACAGTCCGCCCGCCGCGCCGGCGAGCAGCACGGCCATGACGATCGCCACGAGGGGCGGCAGGCCCCAGCCGACCAGCTGACTGTCCGGGTCGCCGGCGAAGACGCAGTACCCGTAGGCGCCCAGGGCCAGGAAGAAGGCGTGGCCCAGGGACAGCTGGCCGGTGGATCCGGTCAGCAGGTTCAGTCCGATGGCGCCGATGGCCGCGGCCATCGCGAACAGCCCGGCCTGCAGCCAGAACCGCTCCAGGTAGAAGGGGAGGATCAGCAGCAGGACGCTGAGGCCCAGCCAGGCCGCCGCCTTCATGCCCTGCGGGCTGCGCAGGTAGGCCACCAGGCCCTGCGGGCTCCGCAGGGAGGACAGTGTCATGGGCTCAGACACGGGACAGCTCCCTCGTTCCGAACAGCCCGGCCGGCCGTGCCAGCAGGACCAGGATCATCACCAGATACGGGGCCATCTCGCCGACACCGTTGCCCATGAAGGACAACTCGCTCGAGTAGCCGGTGGCCATCGCCTCGGTGATGCCGACGATCAGCCCGCCGACCAGCGCACCGGTCGTCGAGTCCAGGCCGCCGATGATCGCCGCGGGGAACGCCTTCAGGGCGACCTCGCCGGTGTCCCGGTCCAGCCCCGCGGTGGGGAAGATCGACAGGAAGAGCGCGGCCACCGCCGCGAGGGCACCGGCCACCGCCCACGCCGAGGCCGACACGACACCGAGCCGCACGCCCATCAGCGCCGCGGTCTCCCGGTTCTCGGCCGCGGCCCGCATGGCCACGCCCCAGCTCGTGTAGCGGAAGGCCAGCAGGAAGAGGCCGATCAGCGCGGCGGCCGTGACCAGCGCCGCGAACCGTGTCTGCGGGACGGTGAGCGAACCGATGGTCACCATCTGGTTGCCCCACGGGTCGCCGTAGCTGAAGATCCGCGGGCCGATGCGGCGGGCCAGTTCGGTGAGCAGGAAGATGTCCACACCGATGGTCACGATCGCCAGGACGCTGTGGTCATGGCCCCGGTACCGCCGGATCACCAGGTACTCCAGGGCCACGCCCAGGGCGGCCGCGCCGGCGATGCCCACCAGCAGTCCGCCCCAGAAGCCCACGGTGTCCTGCGCGACGACGGCGAAGTACCCGCCGGCCAGCAGCAGCGAGGCGTGGGCGAAGTTCACCACCTCGGTGGACTTGAAGATGATCACAAAACCCAGTGCGATCAGTGCGTAGACCGATCCGAGCGAAACGCCGACCAGCAGCAGTTCCAGGAAGGTCGTCATGAGATATGCCCCGTCTCTCCGTTCTCACCGAGGTACGCGCGCACCACATCGGGGTCGTTCTGCACCTGCGCGGGAGTTCCCTCAGCGATCTTGCGGCCGAAATCCAGTACGGTGACGGTGTCGGCGAGCCGCATCACCACACCCATGTCGTGCTCCACCAGCAGCACCGAGATGCCCAGGCTGTCGCGGACCGAGGAGATCACCCCGGCGGTGTGCTGGCGCTCGCTCGGCGTCATGCCGGCGATCGGCTCGTCCAGCAGCAGCAGCTCGGGCTCCATGCACAGCGCCCGGCCGAGCTCCACCAGCTTCTGCAGCCCGTAGGGCAGCACTCCGGCCGGGTGGGCCAGGTACGGCTCCAGGCCGAGGAAGGCGGCGATCTCCCGCATCCGGTCCCGGTGCAGTGCCTCCTCCCGCCTGGCGGACGGCAGCCGCAGTCCGGTGGCCACAAAGCCCGACGTGGTGAGCCGGTGACGGCCCAGCAGCAGGGTGTCGGCCACGGTGACGTGCGCGGACAGGGCGATGTTCTGGAAGGTCCGGGCGACCCCGAGGTCGGCGATCGCGTTCGAACTGCACCGGGTCAGCTCCTGCTCGCCCAGTCGCACGCTGCCCTCGCTCGCCCGGTACACGCCGGACAGCACGTTGAAGCAGGTGGACTTGCCGGCCCCGTTGGGGCCGATCACGGCGTGGATGGAGCCCGGGGCGACGGTGAAGGAGACCTTGTCCAGGGCCGTCAGGCCGGCGAACCGCACCGTGAGATCCCTGACCTCCAGCGGCTGCGGTGCCGGGGCGGTGCGCTGTTCGGTGGTGGTCAAGCGACCCACCTCCGCAGCACCGGACGCTCGGCTTCCTCCGCGATGCCCGCCTCCGCGTCCGCGGCGGCGTCCTCGTCGGCCACGCCCAGGTAGCGCCGGCGCACCTCGTCGGAGGCGGCCAGCTCCGCCGCGTCGCCGGCGACGGCCACCGTGCCGGTCTCCAGCACACAGGCGGTGCTCGCCAGGCGCAGCGCCAGGGCGGCGTTCTGCTCGACCAGCAGCACCGAGGTGCCCTGGGCGTTGATCTCCCGGATGGTGTCGGCGATCCGCGCCGCCATCATCGGTGCCAGCCCCAGCGACGGCTCGTCCAGCAGCAGCAGCTTGGGGCGGGCCATCAGTGCCCGGCCCATGGCGAGCATCTGCTGCTCACCACCGGACAGCAGTCCGGCCCGCTGGTGGGCCCGGTCGGCCAGCACCGGGAAGAGCTCGTGGACCCGGGCGAGCGACTTCTGCGCGGCACCGCGGCCGCCGGCCGCACCGAGCAGCCCGGCCCGCAGATTGTCCGCCACGGTCATCCGGGCGAAGACCTGCCGGCCCTCGGGCACCTGCACCACACCCGCGGCCACGATCTGGGCCGGGGTGCGGCCGGTCAGCCGCTGCTCTCCGAACGTGATGCTGCCGGCCGTGACCGCGCCTCCGTGAAAGCGCATCGTGCCGGAGATCGCCCGGAGCAGCGTCGACTTGCCTGCCCCGTTGCCACCGAGCACGGCCGTCACCGCGCCCTGCGGCACATCGACCGATACGGCGGCCAGAGCCCGCACCGGACCGTAGTCGGCACGCAGCTCCCGCACCTGCAATACGGCGGCCACCATTGACCGTCCCCCTTTCGCCGGGAAGTGAGGGCCACCCCAACACCGCGCCGGACCGTCGTCCATGGTCAATGGGCGAATCGCTGCTGGTGACCAACGAGTAGCCAACCCCGTTGTGCCGGTGCACAGGGGCCTTGACCTGTGCGGGTCCGCGGGCATGCTGTGGGTCACCGGTCCGGGCGCCGGGCGATGCGCCGGACTGTCACCGGCGCGTAGCACAATGGCCCCCATGGAGCTCACGAAGAAGGGTCATGCCTGCGTCCGGCTCACCGGGGACGGGGGCACCCTGGTCATCGACCCTGGCGCCTTCAGCGAGGAGGACGCCGCCGTCGGCGCCGACGCCCTGCTGGTCACGCACGAGCACCCCGACCACTTCCACGAGGGGCGGCTGCGTGCCGCGCTGGACGCCGATCCCGCCGTGGAGGTCTGGACCCTGCCGGCCGTCGCGGGACAGCTGTCGGCCGCCTTCCCCGGCCGGGTCCGCACCGTCGGCCACGGTGACACGTTCACCGCGGCGGGCTTCGGCATCGAGGTGCACGGTGAGCTGCACGCGGTGATCCACCCGGACATGCCCCGGGTCACCAACATCGGCTTCCTGGTGGACGGCGCGGTCTTCCACCCGGGGGACGCGCTGACCGTTCCCGGCCGGCCCGTGGACACCTTGCTGCTGCCTGTGCACGCCCCGTGGAACAAGTTCTCCGAGATCGTCGACTACGTCCGCGAGGTGGCCCCGGCCCGGGCGCTGGCCGTGCACGACGGTCTGCTCTCCGAGGCCGGGCACGCGGTCTACGGCCGCAACCTGGGGCCGCAGGGGCCGGGGCTGGGCGGCGCGGAGTACGCCCGGCCGGCCCCGGGCGACTCCGTCTCCCTGTGACCGCCCCGGCTCCGTCCCCACCGCGAAAGGCCCCGCGCATGCGCATCGCCACCTGGAACATCAACTCGATCGGCGTCCGGCTGCCCCGGCTGCTGGCCTGGCTGGAGAGCAGCGGCACCGACGTGCTGTGTCTCCAGGAGACCAAGTGCGACGCCGGGGCGTTCCCCGCCGATGAGCTCAAGGAACTGGGATACGAGTCGGCGGTGCACGGCACCGGCCGGTGGAACGGCGTCGCGGTGGTCTCGCGGTCCGGCCTGGAGAACGTTGTCACCGGGCTCCCCGGCGGCCCCGAGTACGAGGGCGTGGCCGAGCCGCGGGCGATAGCGGCCACCTGCGGCGGAGTGCGGGTCTGGTCGGTCTACGTGCCCAACGGCCGCGAGGTGGACCACCCGCACTACGCCTACAAGCTCCGCTGGCTTCAGGCGCTGCGGGAGGCCGTCGCCCCGGACTCCCCCGGTCCGCTGCCGTTCGCCGTGCTGGGCGACTTCAACATCGCCCCGGCCGACGAGGACGTCTGGGACATCACGCAGTTCGAGGGCGCCACGCACATCACCGAAGCCGAGCGCCTCGCGCTGGCCGCCCTGCGCGAGACCGGCCTGTCGGACGTGGTGCCGCGCCCGCTGAAGTACGACCGTCCGTTCACCTACTGGGATTACCGGCAGCTGTGCTTCCCCAAGAACCGCGGCATGCGGATCGATCTGGTCTACGGGAACGAGCCCTTCGGCAAGGCCGTCACGGACGCCTTCGTCGACCGCGAGGAACGCAAGGGCAAGGGCCCCTCGGACCATGCCCCGGTAGTGGTGGACCTCGATCTGTGACCCGCGTGCCGGTGGCCCGGCGCGGGTCCGGGGTGCGACCCTGGGAGACATGAACCTCCCTTTCCTGGACAACTGGCGCAAGGGCCCCCGTCCCGCGTCCGGCACGGCCTGGGCCGATCCCGAAGGGGTGGCTCAGCTGCTGTCGGACTGCGAACTGCTGCGGGCCCGCGCCCATCTGACGGGCATCGAGCTGGACGGCAGTCCGCGATCCCTGGAGGACCTCGACCAGTTGCTGCCGGTCTGGCGCGAGGACCCGGAGGAGCGGGTGCGGCTGGGGAACGACGCGGGGCTCTACCTGGGCACGGTCCTCGTGCGGACGCTGCCCGGCGCCCGGTGGGAACCGGGACACGACGGCGGCCCGGTCGTGGTGCTGGGCTCCGGCCGCCGGATGGATGTCGTCGCGACCGGCCAGCAGTGGGCCGCCGGCGGATCCCCCGAGCTGTCGCAGGTCTACGCGGAGGCCTCGGAGTCCTGACCCGCCCGCCGGCGGTCCGGGGCTCAGCCGGTGCCGAAGGTGACGCGGTACTCCAGTCGCCAGCGGTCCCCCCGCAGCACCGTGTCCGAGGTCTCCACCGGGCGGCCGGCGTCGTCGTAGTGGGTGCGCTCGACCGCGGTCACGCACTGGCCCGGTGAACAGCCCAGGGCCTCGGCCTCGGCGGTGGTGGCCGGGCGCGAGCTCACCGCCTCGGTGGCCCGCACGACCCGGACGCCGATGGCGGCGTACCGGCCGCGCACCCCCGGCGGGCGAAGGGTCCCTCCTCCGGAAAGGCGATGTCGGTGCCCTCGGTGAGCGCCAGCGGCTCCCAGCTGGTGGACAGCTGGAGCGGCCGGCAGTCGGCGAGGTACTCGTACTGGGTGCACACCACCCGGTCCCCGGTGTTCACCGCGAGACGTGCGGCGATCTGCGGCGGGGCCACCGTCACGGTCGAGGCCGCCTCCCACGCCAGCGACGGTTCCGGCACCGGGCCGTCGCCGTCCATCGCGATGTCCGCCGCGAGCGGGGAGTCCACCGCGCCGGTGGAGCGCACCAGCGCCCCGATCGGCATCCGGTCACTGACGAACACTCCCCGCCCGAACTGCCCGCGGGCATAACCGGCTGCCTTCAGGACGCGCACCGCGCGGTCCACCGTCTGGTCACTGGCCGCATACGTCCGCTTGAGCTCGGCCCGGGAGGGGATACGCGCCCCCACCGCGAGGGCTCCCTCGTCGATCTGCTGTCGCAGGTCGTCGGCGATCCGCTGGTACACCGGACGGGTATCCCCCATGCTGCTCTCCTCTTCGCACAGCCGATGCCGCTGGCGGTTCAGATTACGTCACGTGGGGGTCAAAGATCATCACGCGCGGTGAGCTTGGGCTGCGGTGAGGTGGCGGCCTTGGTGACGTCGCCCACCAGCTCGACCACGTCCGGGCCGTACGCCTGGGAGTTGACCACCTTCAGCAGCAGGCAGAAGTTGCCGCCGGAGCCGTACTTGCGGGCCAGCCTGACGTGGTGCTTGGCCAGATACCGGGCGGCCGCCTGGTTGGTGATGGACCGCTGCCCGCAGGCCAGGAACACCGGCCGGCCCTGCTGGCCCGCCGTCAGCCGGGCCAGCAGCACGTGCTCGACCGAGCCGTTCTCCAGCCGGTAGCGCTCGCTGCCGATCCGGAACGAGCCGCGGTCCGGGCCGGGTTCGGCGTCGGTGTTCACCGAGACTCCGGGCAGCAGGCTGTGCAGGTGCGCCGCCGTCCGCCGGTTGGACACCGGGCCGCCGATGCAGAACTCGGTGCGCTCGCCGAACCCCTGCTGCGGTATCTCCCCCGAGACGATCTGGGCGTGCGCACGGCAGTTCTTGATCACGGCGGCGAGTTCCAGCAGCGCGAAGACGTCGTTGCGCGCCACCGCCCCGTCAGTACCGGCGTCCCGGCTGACCACCACGGCGCACTCGGAGTTGTCGGGCAGCCCGAAGAAGAACTGCTTGCGGCGCAGGGCCCGTTCCAGCACCCAGCCCCGGACGAACCACCCCAGCGCCGAGGCGGCTGCCGCGGCCGACGCCACGGCCATGACGAGAAGAGAGACGTCTTCGTTCATGGCGGGGACCCTACCGGCGGCGAGGCTCCTTGCCGAGAGCCGGTCCCGGGCCGCCTTCCTCCTGCCGGGGGCGGCCGTTCAGCCGCCGCCCCGCGCCAGGGGCAGGGCCCGGCCGACCGGCTCGCGCAGCACCTCGTCGGCCGGCGCGTCGTAGGGCGTCGGCTCCGCGTTGACGATCACCAGCCGGGCTCCGTGCTCGGCGGCGGTGGCCGCCGGCGAGGCCCCGGGCTGATCGACCGGGCAGACGGGCCGGCCCTTAGGCTGCGGCGCATGTTCACCACTCGGCCCACACTCCAGGGCACCTTCGGAATGGTCTCCAGCACCCACTGGCTCGCCTCGCAGACCGCGATGGCCGTGCTGGAGGAGGGCGGCAACGCCTACGACGCCGCAGTCGCCGCCGCTTTCGTGCTGCACGTGACCGAGCCTCACCTGAACGGGCCGGCCGGGGACGTGCCCATCATCCTGGCCCCCGCCGGCGGGCAGGTCCGGGTGCTGTGCGGGCAGGGCCCGGCGCCCGCCGGTGCCACGATCGGCCACTACACCTCGCTGGGCCTCGACGTGGTGCCCGGCACCGGGCCGCTGGCCGCCGTGGTGCCCGGCGCCTTCGACGCCTGGATGGTGCTGCTGCGGGACCACGGCACCAGGCGGCCGGCCGAGGTGCTGCGTTACGCCATCGGTTACGCCGCCCACGGCCACCCCGCCGTCGAGCAGATCGGGCGGACCGTGGAGCGGGTGCGGGAACTCTTCGAGAACGAATGGACCGCGTCCGCCGAGGTCTACCTGCCCGGGGGCCGGGCTCCGGGCGCGGGCGCGCTGCTGCGCAACCCCGCCCTGGCGGCCACCTGGCGGCGGCTGCTGGCCGAGTCCGAGGCGGCCGGGCCGGACCGCGAGACCCAGATCGAGGCGGCCCGACGGGTGTGGCGTGAGGGCTTCATCGGCGAGGCACTGACCGCGCACGCCGCGCGCCCGGCGATGGACTCCTCCGGCCGCCGCCACGCCTCCCCCCTCGCCGGGGACGACCTCACCGGCTGGTCGGCCGGCTACGAGGACCCGGTGACCTTCGACTGGCGCGGCTGGACGGTGTGCAAGCCCGGCCCGTGGTCCCAGGGCCCGGTGCTGCTGCAGCAGCTCGCGCTGCTCGACGACGGGTTCGGGGCCGACGACCTGAACAGCCCCGACGGCCTGCACACCCTGCTGGAGATCAGCAAGCTCGCGATGGCCGACAGGGAGGCGTGGTACGGGGACGCCGAGCCGGGCACCGTTCCGCTGGACACCCTGCTGTCGGCGTCCTACAACGCCTCGCGGCGCACGCTGGTCGGCCCGGCGGCCTCCCCGGAGCTGCGCCCGGGCAGCCCCGGCGGCCGCACACCGCGGCTGAGCGCGCACGCGCTGGCCGCCGCTTCCGGCGCGCTGCCGGAGGACCCGGCCGGTGCCGGCGCGGGCGAGCCCACCGTGGACCGGTCCGGCGAGACGCGCGGGGACACCTGCCACCTGGACATCGTGGACCGCTGGGGGAACATGATCAGCGCCACGCCCAGCGGCGGCTGGCTGCAGTCCAGTCCGGTCGTCCCGGAACTGGGTTTCCCGCTGGGCACCAGACTGCAGATGACCTGGCTGGAGCCCGGGCTGCCCGCCTCGCTGGTCCCCGGCCGGCGCCCGCGCACCACGCTCTCCCCCTCCCTCGCGCTGCGCGGCGGGGAGCCGGTCCTCGCCTTCGGCACTCCCGGCGGGGACCAGCAGGACCAGTGGCAGACGCACTTCTTCCTCGCCGCCGCGCTGCGGCCCGCGGTGCGCGGCGGGCCGGACCTCCAGGGGGCCATCGACGCGCCCGGCTGGCACCAGGACAGTTTCCCCAGTTCGTTCTACCCGCGCGGGATGCGGCCCGGCAGCGTGACCGTGGAGTCCCGGGTGGGCGAGGAGACCGTGGCGGCGCTGCGCCGGCGCGGCCACGACGTCACCGTCGGCGGGGCGTGGACGGAGGGGCGGCTGTGCGCGGTCGCCCGCGACCCGGAGACCGGTGTGCTGTCCGCCGCCGCGAACCCCCGGGGAATGCAGGGATACGCGGTCGGCAGGTGAAGATGTTGAGGGGAAAACTCCCTGTAGCACTCCCGTAACACGATCGGTAACACGGCTTCGGTTCAGTAGCGGGATGGCAGAGAGCGAGTTGGCGGCGCGGGTGCGATCCCTCACGGACGGGCTGCGTGCCGTGACCGAGGCGCTCGATCCGGCCGCCGGATGGTATGCCGCCTTCGCACGTCGCGACCGGGCCGGCCTGGAGTCCTGGCTGACCGGCCGGGAGCTGCCGCACTGGGACGTCATCGCCGATCTGCTGCACGACCTGACCGCACTGCGCGGTCCGGCCGCGGCCGAGCGGGCCGGGCGGGAGGTGCGGGCCCGCTACGACGAGGCGGTGGCCGCGCTGGACGCCCGGGAGGACGCCCCGGGACGGCTGGCCGGGCAGCTCCGTTCGCTGGAACGCGCCGAGGAGGCCGCCGCCCGGCACGAGCGGCAGCTGGTCTCCGCGATGCGGGCCGCCCGTCAGGCCGGGGACGCCGAGGAGGAGCAGCGGCTGGCCACCGAACGGCTGTGGGCGGTGGACGACCGGGAGCGGGCCCGCGGCAGGCACGCGGAGCTCACGGCCCGGCTGGCCCGCCTGCGGGCGGCAGCACCCGTCCCGGCTGCCGCGCCGACAGGCGCCGTACGTTCCGGGCCCGCCTCCGTGGCGGGCCGGCCGGACAACGGAGGCGGGGCAGGAAGGGCGGCCGGACACGGCCGTACCGCTCCGGCTGCTGTGGCGGCGTCCACGCCCGCACCGCAGGCGCAGGCTCCGCCCGCCGCCGCACCCCGCCCCGGGCGGAAACGGCCGCGCGGCGGCGCACGGTTCGCCGGACTGGAGGAGGAGCCGCCGGCCGAGCCGGGCCCGCCGGCCCCGGCCGCCGCGGACCCCGGCCCGG